>NZ_JBAKHT010000011.1:0-175810 GCF_036906755.1 Micromonospora sp. CPCC 206171
AGCAGGCGGACAAGTCCGGCCGAAGGCACAAAGGCCAGTCAGACGATGGGTCACGCCCGCTACTGCCAGCTATCAGCTCACCACCACTGAGCCGACCCCGCCATGCTCACAGTCAGCCGAGTTTCGCCCGCCGCTGTCAGCAGGGAACGGTGTCCCAGCCGGCCGGCAGGCGGGGCCCGTCCCAGGACGGGTCCGGCCGCCAGTGCGCCCAGCCCTCGTCCCACCAGCGCCGGCCGGCGTCGAGCAGGGCGGCGATCCGGTCCCCCTCGGCGCGGATGTCGTCGGCCATGCCCGGGTAGCGCCCCTCCGTGAGGCGCTGGGCGAACATCTCGACGTCCTTCCAGACGTACCGGTCGGCGCCCGCCGGCCACCACAGGTCCAGCTCGTGGTCGAGGGTGTCCACCCCGATCGGGGTACGCCGGAACGGGTCCTGGAGGTTGAAGTACCAACCGGCGAAGGCACGCTCCTCGCCGGCCCAGAAGACGTCCACCGAGTGCGCCTCACCCGGGCGCTGGAGCATCAGCTTGCCGTGTCCGGACCAGGCCGTGTGGCCGGCGGTCTGCCAGGGGTGCCGTCCACACGGGAAGGTGCCGCCCTCCGGGAAGCCGAACTCGGCCCCCGGCGGCAGGTAGAGCGCGAGCAGGTCGGCGGAGTCCTCGACGCAGATGGTCGGGCAGCCGAACCAGACCTCGCCGCGCAGCACCTCCCGCCGGACGACCACGTCGCCCGGCGGGAATCGCCGTCCGGTCACCGGGATCAGGCGTCGACCGCGGCCAGGACGTCGTCGGAGACGTCGAAGTTGGCGTAGACGTTCTGCACGTCGTCGCAGTCCTCGAGCACGTCGATCAGCTTGAAGACCTTGCGCGCGCCGTCGGCGTCCAGCGGCACGTTGACGCTGGGGATGAGCGAGGACTCGGCCGACTCGTACTCGATCCCGGCGTCCTGCAGGGCGGTGCGGACCGGAATCAGGTCGGTCGGCTCGGAGACCACCTCGTACGCCTCACCGAGGTCGTTGACCTCCTCCGCGCCCGCGTCGAGCACGGCCATCATGATGTCGTCCTCGGTCGTGCCGGCCTTGGGGACGATCACGACGCCCTTGCGGGAGAACATGTACGACACCGAGCCGGCGTCGGCGAGCGAGCCGCCGTTGCGGGTCAGCGCGGTGCGGACCTCGGTGGCGGCCCGGTTGCGGTTGTCGGTCAGGCACTCGATGAGCATCGCCACGCCGTTCGGGCCGTAGCCCTCGTACATGATCGTCTGCCAGTCGGCGCCGCCGGCCTCCAGGCCGGAGCCCCGCTTGACCGCGCGGTCGATGTTGTCGTTCGGTACCGAGTTCTTCTTGGCCTTCTGGATGGCGTCGTAGAGCGTCGGGTTACCGGCCGGGTCGCCGCCACCGGTACGCGCCGCGACCTCGACGTTCTTGATCAGCTTGGCGAACATCTTGCCGCGCTTGGCGTCGATGACGGCCTTCTTGTGCTTGGTGGTCGCCCACTTTGAGTGGCCGGACATCTCGTACCTCCGTCTGTCATTCCACGCCTGCGTCGACAGCCCGCGCCGACTCCACCCCGCAACCGGCGACAGGACGGCCGGTCGGCTCCGCGTGGAGGGCTGCGGCGGGCGATGGCCCTGCCGAACCGCGGCAATCCTACCGAGGTCGTGCCCCGGCTTGTCACACCCGGCACCCGTCCGGGCGGCGTCGGGGGCACCCGGGCCATGAAGAATGCAACCGGCGCGGAGCGGAAAACATGCCCGCCCGGTACGCGCGAGGGGCCCTTCCGATCCGGAAGGGCCCCTCGCGTGTCCGCTCAGGCGGCGCGGACCAGGTCCACGAAGTAGCGGTGCAGCCGCAGGTCGCCGGTGAGCTCCGGGTGGAACGAGGTGGCCAGCAGGTTGCCCTGCCGGACCGCGACGATCCGCTCGGCGGCCGGGCCCTCGCTGACCCGGCCGAGCACCTCGACGCCGTCGCCCACCCGCTCCACCCACGGGGCCCGGATGAAGACCGCGTGGAACGGCTCGCCCTCGACCCCGGCGATCTCCACCGGCGCCTCGAACGAGTCGACCTGCCGGCCGAACGCGTTGCGCCGCACCGTCATCTCGATGCCGGCGAAGCCGCGCTGGTCGGGCCGGCCGTCCAGGACCTCGGTGGCCAGCATGATCATGCCGGCGCAGGACCCGTAGACCGGCATCCCACCGGCGATCCGCTTGTCGATCGGCTCGCGCATCTCGAAGATGTCGGCCAGCTTGCTGATCGTGGTGGACTCGCCGCCGGGGATGACCAGCCCGTCGACCGCGTCCAGCTCGGCCGGACGGCGTACCGGGCGGGCCTCCGCGCCGGCGCCGGCCAGGGCCGCGACGTGCTCGCGGACGTCACCCTGCAGCGCGAGCACACCGATGATCGGCGTCTCGCCCATGCGCACCGTCCTCTCGTCGTTTCCCGACCCCGCCGGGGTCACCAGCCGCGCTCGGCCAGCCGGTGCGGCTGCGGGATCTCGTCGACGTTGATGCCGACCATCGCCTCGCCGAGGCCGCGGGAGACCTTGGCCAGCACGTCCGGGTCGTCGTGGAAGGTGGTGGCCTTGACGATCGCGGCGGCGCGCTGGGCGGGGTTGCCGGACTTGAAGATGCCGGAGCCGACGAAGACACCCTCGGCGCCGAGCTGCATCATCATCGCGGCGTCGGCCGGGGTGGCGATACCACCGGCGGTGAAGAGCACCACCGGCAGCTTGCCGGTCTCGGCGACCTCCTTGACCAGCTCGTACGGGGCCTGGAGCTCCTTGGCGGCGACGAACAGCTCGTCGGCCGGCAGCGAGCTGAGCCGGGCGATCTCCTGCCGGATCCTGCGCATGTGCATGGTGGCGTTGGAGACGTCGCCGGTGCCGGCCTCACCCTTGGAGCGGATCATCGCCGCGCCCTCGGTGATCCGGCGCAGCGCCTCGCCGAGGTTGGTCGCGCCGCAGACGAAGGGGACGGTGAAGGCCCACTTGTCGATGTGGTTGGCGTAGTCGGCCGGGGTGAGCACCTCGGACTCGTCGACGTAGTCGACACCGAGGGACTGCAGGATCTGCGCCTCGACGAAGTGGCCGATCCGAGCCTTGGCCATGACCGGGATGGAGACGGCGTTGATGATGCCGTCGATCATGTCCGGGTCGCTCATCCGGGACACCCCGCCCTGGGCGCGGATGTCGGCGGGCACGCGCTCCAGCGCCATCACGGCGACGGCGCCGGCGTCCTCGGCGATCTTGGCCTGCTCGGGGGTGACCACGTCCATGATCACGCCGCCCTTGAGCATCTCGGCCATGCCGCGCTTGACGCGGGCGGTGCCGACGAGGGAGGTGGCGCCAGCGTTCTGGGAGGTGGTTTCGGGCACGGGTTATCGCTCCTCGGACCTGCTCGGGGGGTGGCTACGGCTGATGCTACGGCGGGTTCAACGCCGGTCCGACAGCCAATCAGACCCCCGGTGGCCTGCACTGTGGCTGCCGTCACGCAGAACCGGACAGCCGCCCGCAGCGCCACGAAACCGGGCAGTCGGCACCACCGGCACCGAAAACCGACGTCAGCTCGCGGGAGCCTCGGCGGCGACCACGAGCGTCGGGTCGTCGACGTCGAAGTAGCGGGGCCACGGGTGCCGGCGTCCCATCCGGCACAGCCGCACCAACGGCCGGCTGCGCGCCGCCCGGGCGTCGCGGACCAGGTCGGTGTGCACCTGCCGGGCCAGCGCCAGCCGCCGGCTGGCGGCGATGACCGCCTCGCAGACCGGGTCGGCCGGGTCCAGCCGCACCGTACGCAACTGCCGGGTGAGGTCGTTCTCGGCGGCCTCCCGCTCCTCCGGCGGGGCGTCCAGCGCGATCCGCGCCGCCGCGTACAGCTCGACGCCGTAGCGTCGCTCGGCCAGCACCGCGGCCGCGGCCGCCCGGCGCAGCAGGTGCGCGTCGAGGGCCCGGGCCGCCGACTCCGCCCGGGACTGCAGCCGCTCGACCCGGCCGGCCGTCCAGACCAGGTACGCCGCCACCAGCGCGACGACCACCGTCGCGCCCACCACCCACCACATGTGCGGCATCGTAGTGCTCACACCGCCCCGCCCAGCCCCACCCATTCCTGGTCGATGACCCGGCCGTCGGTGGCCTCGATGGCCGCGGCGTAGACCTCCAGGACCCGGCGGGCGATCACCGGCCAGTCGTAGTGCGCCACCACCTGGTCGCCGCAGGCGGTCAGGGCGGCCCGGCCCTGCGGGTCGTCGAGCAGGTCGGCCAGGGCGGTACGCAGCGCGGCCGCGTCCCCGGTCGGGAAGAGCCGGCCGGCCCGCCCGCCGTCGAGCACCCGGCGGAACGCGTCGAGGTCGCTGGCGACCACCGTGGTGCCGGCGGCCAGCGCCTCGGTGAGGATCATCCCGAAGGACTCCCCGCCGGTGTTCGGGGCGACGTAGAGGTGCACGCTGCGCAGCATCCGGGCCTTCTCCTGCTCGGGCACCATGCCGAGGAACGTCACCCGGTCGCGCAGCTCGGCCGGGAACCGCCCGAACAGGTCGTCCGGGTCACCCGGGCCGGCCACCAGCAGGCGCAGGCCGGGCCGGTGCGGCGCCAGCGCGACGAAGGCGTCGCGCAGGATCGGGAACCCCTTGCGGGCCTCGGTGAAGCGGCCGAGGAAGCCGAGCGTGCCGCCGGTGCCCGGCGCGCACTCCCCCGGCCAGCCGGGGAGCGGCTCGACGCCGGCGAACTTGGCCACCGCCACCCCGTTGGGGATCTCCACCGCGCCGCCGTCCATGTGCTCGACCTGGACCTTGCGCGCGAGGGCGCTGACCGCGATCCGGGCGGTGATCCGCTCCAGCACGATCTGCAGGACGCCCTGCGCGGCGGAGAGCACCCGGGACCGGGTCATTGCGGTGTGGAAGGTCGCCACCACCGGTCCGCGCGCGGAGAGCACCGCCAGCATCGACAGGCTCAGCGTCAGCGGCTCGTGCACGTGCAGCACGTCGAAGTCGCCCCGGGTCAGCCAGCGGCGCACCCGGGCGGTGGAGACCGGGCCGAACGCGATCCGGGCCACCGACCCGTTGTACGGCAGCGGCACGGCGCGCCCCGCCGAGACCACGTACGGCGGCAGCGGCGACTCCTCGTCGGCCGGGGCGAGCACGCTCACCTCGTGACCGAGCCCGATCAGCGCCTCGGCGAGGTCCATGACGTGGTTCTGCACCCCACCGGGTACGTCGAAGGAGTACGGGCACACGATGCCGATCCGCACGTAGGCGCCCTTCCCGTCAGGCCTGGCCGGTGACCGGCGCAGGTGGTGTCGCGCCGCTGTCCGTGCTCCGCTGGTCCAGCCACATCCGCTGCAACATGTGCCAGTCTTCCGGATGCCGGGCGATGCCCGCCGCCAGAGCGTCGGCAATGCGTTGGGTCAGCAACCGGACCCGCTGGTCCAACGGCGCCGAGTCCGGGTCCGGCAGCGGCAGCGGACCCTCCAGCGAGGCGCAGGCGGCGTCCGATTCGTACCACATCGACGCGACGTAGAGCGGGGCGCCGGTGCGGACCGCCAGCAGCGCGGGGCCGGCCGGCATCCGGGTCCGGCCGCCGAAGAACTCGACCTCCACCCCTCGGGCGGAGAGGTCCCGGTCGGCCAGCAGCGGCACCACCGTGCCGGCGCGGACCCGGTCCACCAGCACGTCGAAGGCGGGCCGGTCGCCGCCGTGGGTGGGCAGGATCTCCATGCCCAGGCCCTGCCGGAAGGCGAGGAACCGCTCGTAGACCGCCTCGGGTTTGAGCCGCTCGGCGACGGTGGTGATCGGCCAGCCGGTGGCGGCGACCCAGGCCCCCGCGGCGTCCCAGTTGCCGCCGTGCGGCAGGGCGACCACCGCGCCCCGGCCGGCGGCCACGTCGGCGGCGAGCAGGTCCGCCCCGGCCGGGTCCAGCCGGAACCCGGCGAGGATCTGGGCACGGCTCAGCGCCGGCAGCCGGAACGCCTCCATCCAGTACCGGGCGTACGAGCGCATCCCGCGCCGGACCAGCGCGTCCAGCTCCGCCTCGGGCAGGTCGGGGCCGACCACCCGGCGCAGGTTGGCGCGCAGTCGGACCGTAGCCGGGCCGCCTCGGCGGTGGGCGCGGTCCGCGCCCGCCCGGAAGGCCGCAGCCACCACGGGCCGGGGCAGCGCGCGGGCCAGGCGCCAGCCGGCGACGTAGCCGAGCTCGGTGAGGTTCACTCCTTGCCGACCAGCTGGGCCTGCCGGTACACGTGCGCCATCCGCTGCCCCACCGTGAAGATCGAGACGGCGGCGAGCAGCCAGAGCGCGACCTCCAGGGCGGGGTCCACGCCGAGCCCGGTGAGCAGGCCGCCCACCCCGACGATCAGCAGCCGCTCGGTGCGCTCGGCGATGCCCACGTTGCCGGTCATGCCGAGCCCCTCGGCGCGGGCCTTGACGTAGGAGACCAGGCTGCCGGCGGCCAGGCAGAGCAGCGCCGCGGCCACCCCGGAGTACTCGTGCTCGGTGGCCAGCCAGTACGCCACCGCGCCGAAGACGGCGCTGTCGGCGATCCGGTCCATGCTCGAGTCGAGGAACGCCCCGAACCGGGTGGCGCCGCCGCTCATCCGGGCCATCGTCCCGTCGAGCAGGTCGGTGAGCGCGAAGAACGTCACGATGAGGGCACCGGCGACCAGGTCACCGCGGGCGCCGAAGCCGAGGGCGCCGACGAGCACGCCGAGGGTGCCGGTCACGGTGACCGCGTTGGGGGACACGCCGGCGCGGAGCAGGCCGCGCGCGACCGGCTCCACGACACGGGTCATCCCCGCGCGGGCCGTCACTTGGAAGATCTTCGCCATGGCGGTCCCACGATAACGGCCGGCAGCGGTCGGCGACACAGCCGGTCGTCCGACCCGCGTGGCGAAGGCTTGTGTCGGGTCGGTAACGGGTGTGAGATCGGGTGTGGGGGGTGAGCCAGCTCACCGGCCCACCCGGCTGATCACCCGTCGTCCAGGAGAGCACCGGAGGATATCGCCGCGGCACCCGCCCGGGCCCGCTTCCCCGTCGCGTGCGGCGGTCGCCACCAACCACGGCTGAGGGAGGTGCGCCGCGATGGCGCAGAAGAACCAGGAGAAGGGTGTCACCGGCGCGGCGCCGGTGGTGACCGAGCCCGGCAGGGTTCGCAACGTGGTGCTCGTCGGGCACTCCGGGGCGGGCAAGACGACCCTGGTCGAGGCGCTGCTCGCGGCCAGCGGCACGATCGGCCGGGCCGGCAGCGTCACCGACGGCACCACCGTCTGCGACCACGACCCGGCGGCGGTACGCCAGCAGCGCTCGGTGAGCCTGGCCTGCGCGCCGCTGATGCACCAGGGCGTCAAGGTCAACCTGCTGGACACCCCGGGGTACGGCGACTTCGTCGGCGAGCTGCGGGCCGGCCTGCGGGCCGCCGACGCCGCGCTGTTCGTGGTCTCCGCGGCCGACGGGATGGACATGGCCACGGCCGCGCTGTGGGAGGAGTGCGCCGCGGTGGACATGCCGCGGGCCGTCGCGGTCTCCCGGCTGGACCACCCGCGCGCCGACTTCGACGAGGCGGTGGCGCTGTGCCAGCGGGTGTTCGGCGACAACGTGCTCCCGCTCTACCTGCCGATGCTCGGCGACGACGGCGTGTCGGTGGCCGGCCTGATGGGCCTGATCACCCGCCGGGTCTTCGACTACTCCGCCGGGCTGCCCGCCGCCGTGCGCGAGCCGGACCCGGAGCACCTGCCGGCGATCCTGGAGTCCCGCAACGAGCTCATCGAGGGGGTCATCGCCGAGAGCGAGGACGAGACCCTGATGGACCGCTACCTCGGCGGCGAGGAGATCGACACCGAGGTGCTGATCACCGACCTGGAGAAGGCGGTGGCGCGGGGTCACTTCTACCCGGTGGTGCCGGTCTGCGCGGAGTCCGGCGTGGGCCTGGACGTGCTGCTGGACGGCCTGGTCGCCGCCTTCCCGTCCCCGCTGGAGCACGAGGTGCCCGCGGTCACCGGCGTGGACGGCTCGCCCCGGCCGCCGCTGAGCTGCGACCCGGACGGCCCGCTGGTCGCCGAGGTGGTCAAGACGACCGTCGACCGGCACGTCGGCCGGGTCTCGCTGGTACGGGTCTTCTCCGGCACGCTCCGCCCCGACCAGGTGGTGCACGTCTCCGGGCACGGCATGGCCGAACGCGGGCACCCCGACCACGACGCCGACGAGCGGGTGGGGCACATCTACACCCCGCTGGGCGCGGCGCTGCGCGAGGTGACCACCTGCGTGGCCGGCGACCTCTGCGCGATCACCAAGTCGGGCAGCGCGGAGACCGGCGACACCATCTCCGCCAAGGAGGACCCGCTGCTCGTCGCCCCCTGGGCGATGCCCGAGCCGCTGCTGCCGGTGGCGATCGTGGCGAAGAGCCGGGCCGACGAGGACGCTCTGGCCCGCAACCTGGGCCGGCTGGTCGCCGGTGACCCGACGCTGCGCCTGGAGCGCAACCCGGAGACCCACCAGCTGGTGCTCTGGTGCATGGGCGAGGCGCACGCCGACGTGGTCCTCGACCGGCTGCGCAGCGGCGGCGTCGAGCTGGAGACCGAGCCGGTACGGGTGGCGCTGCGCGAGACGCTGACCGTCGGGGGCCGGGGCCACGGCCGGCACGTCAAGCAGTCCGGCGGCCACGGCCAGTACGCCGTCTGCGACATCGAGGTGGAGCCGCTGCCGCGCGGCGAAGGCTTCGAGTTCGTCGACCGGGTGGTCGGCGGGGCGGTCCCGCACAACTACATCCCGTCGGTGGAGAAGGGTGTGCGGGCGCAGATGGAACGCGGCCTGGTGGCCGGCTACCCGGTGGTGGACCTGCGGGTCACCCTCGTCGACGGCAAGGCGCACAGTGTCGACTCCTCCGACGCGGCCTTCCAGACCGCCGGCGCGCTGGCGCTGCGGGACGCCGCCGAGAAGGGGCAGCCGGCGCTGCTGGAGCCGGTGGACGAGGTGGTCATCCGGGTACCCGACGGCTCGGTCGGCGCGGTGATGGGTGACCTGTCCGGCCGGCGCGGCCGGGTGCTCGGCACCGAGCCCGATCCGGACGCCGACGGGCGCACCCTGGTCCGCGCCGAGGTGCCCGCCACCGAACTGCTCCGCTACGCGGTCGAACTCCGCTCGATGACCCACGGCACGGGCACCTTCACCCGCGACTTCGCCCGCTACGACCCCATGCCCGCCCACCTGGCGGACCAGGCCCGCAAGGAACACACCACCCGCACCTGACCCACCCGCCCCGCCCCCTGAGCCCGCGCCCCCTCAGCCGCGCACTTTCAGAGAAAGAGTGCCTATTCCCCGCTGGATAGCCACGCTTTCTCTGAATGTCCGCCCGGATCTTGCACGCGTCGCCCGGCACGCGCCCGGGCGCGTCGCGCCGGCCGCGCCGCGCCGCGCCCGACCGTCCCAGCCAGGGCCCTGACCGGCTGCGCACCTGCCCGCGGGATGGGCACTCTTTTCTGAAAGTGTGCGGCGCCGGGGCCTTGGGGCCGGGCCGGGCGTGGTGGGTCAGGGGCGGGCGGTGGGGGTGGGCGGCATCGGCCAGTGGGGGCGGTCGGCGTCGCGCAGGGCGGCGGTGCGCAGGGCGGCGAGCTGCCGTTCCACCTCGGCGAAGTGGTCCGGGGCGAGCGGGCCGAGGCGCAGGGCGGCGGCGTTCTCCTCGACCTGGACGACCGTGCGGCAGCCGGGGATCGGCACCGTGCGGGCGCTGCGGGCCCAGATCCAGCCCAGCGCGCCCTGGCTGAGGGTGCGCCCGTCCGCGGTGAGCGCGCCACGTACCGCCGCGACCCGGCGCAGCCACTCCGGCGCCGGACGCCCGCCGCGGAACCACTCCAGCCAGGTCGGGGCGGCGCCGCGTACGTCGTCGCGGGGCAGCGTGGACGTCGCCGTGTACTTGCCGGTCAGCAGCCCCATCCCGAGCGGGCTCCGGTTGACGCTGGCCAGGTCGTGCTTGTCGCAGACGGCCAGCATCACCGGGGTGTCCCGGAGCACGGAGAGGGTGTGCTGCACGGCAGTGGCGTGCGGGGCCGCCTCGGCGAAGGCCGCCGCCCGGTCGGCCCGGTCGGTGCTCCAGCCGTACGCGCGGACGAACCCCTCGGCGACCAGGTCCTCCAGCGTGCCGAGCAGCGCCTCCACCCGGGGCAGCGGCAGGTCGCCCAGGTGCAGCTGGTAGAGGTCGATCCGGTCGGTGTCCAGCCGGCGCAGCGAATCGGTGACCGCCCGGCGCAGATACGCCGGGGACGGGTCCTCCCCGGTGGCCTGGCGAGCCTGCTCGTCGAAGGTGTAGCCCCACTTGGTGGCGATCACGGCCTCGTCCCGCCGGCCGGCGAGCGCCCGGCCGAGGACCCGCTCGCCGTGCCCGGCCCCGTACGTGTCGGCGGTGTCGAAGAGGGTCACGCCGAGGTCCAGCGCCCGGCGGACGGCCCGGACCGACTCCTCGTCGTCGACCCTGCCCCAGCCCAGCGGCCGGGCGCCCTCGGCCCAGGGGCCACCGATCGCCCAGCACCCCATGCCGAGGGCGCTGACCTCGATGCCGCTGCGGCCCAACGTCCGCGTCGTCACTGCCATCGCCGCATCCTGCCACCTCCACCCGACAGACGGGCGGGAACGTCACCTGTCGTGCAGGATCGATCGCATGGGACGGCTGGGCGTGGACGTCGGCGGTGTGATCATCGAGCTGAGCGACGGGACCGAGGACACCTCGTTCTTCGGCGACAACTACCTGCGGACACCCCCGCTGGACGGGGTGTTCGAGGCGCTGGCCGCGCTGGTCCCGCTCTTCGACGAGGTGTACGTGGTGTCGAAGTGCGCCGAGCCGACCGAGCGGCGGACCCGGGACTGGCTGGCCCACCACGACTTCCACGCCCGCACCGGGATCGGCCCGGAGCGGCTCCGCTTCTGCCGTACCCGGCCGGAGAAGGGGCCGATCGCCGCGCAGCTGGGGCTGACCCACTTCGTCGACGACCGGCTGGAGGTGCTGGGCTACCTCGACACGGTGCCGCACCGGTACCTGATGCGGCCCCGGGAGGACGAGGTGGCCGCGCACCGGGCCCAGCTGGCCGGAGTGCGGCGGGTGGAGAGCTGGCCGGAGCTCGTCGCGCGGATCTCCGCGGACGCCGCGGAGGCCACCGCAAGCGGACGCTGACCGCGCGACAACCGCCAACCGCCGCGCACCGAATGGCGGTACGGCCCGGCGAGCCGCCGGCGGCCGTCAGCGCTGGGGCGGACAGGTCAGCCGTCAGCGCCGGAGCGCGGAGGCGAGCAGCAGCCGTCAACGTCCGAACGCGGAGACGCGCGGCAGCCGTCAGCGCCGGAGCGCGGAGGCGAGCGGGAGCGGGGTCGGCTGGCCCTCCCAGGTGCCGGTCAGCACGGCACCGGCCGGCGAGGTGCCGTGGTCGAGGCGGCGGACGACCGTCAGCTCGACGGTGTCGGTGACGATCAGCGTCGGGTCGGCGTCCACCACCCGGCGGGGCGTACCCACCTCGGGCAGTTCGGCGTCGTCGGCCCCGCTGCTGTCGACGGCCATCGTCGGCGCCCGCCGCTCCTGCCCGCCGTCGACCTCGATGTACTCCTCGGCCTGGCCGGAACCGGTGAGGATCGCGGCGGCCAGCGCAGCGGCGTAGACCGGGTCGCCGCAGGCGTCGTAGACCCAGCGCCGGCCGAGCACCGAGTGCGCGGTGGTCCCGACCAGCCGGTCGTCGGCGCCCTCCAGCGGCGCGCCCCGGTAGGTGAGCGGGACCTGGTGGACCGGCCCGTCACCGGCCCGGACGAGCAGGGTCTCGATGCCGACCTCTCCGGCCGGGTCGTCGAACCGGTAGCCCGCGACGCGCACCACCTCGACGCCGGCCGGTCCGGCGTACCAGCCTCGGCCCGGCAGCCACTCGGCGAGCAGTTCCAGCTTCGTGGGGCGCAGCGTGGCGCGGTGCAGCAGGGCCATGCGCAAGATCCTATGCCCGGCCGGACGCGCGAGCCGGCCCGGCGTGGGGTCAGGCCGGCCAGGCCTTGGCGAACAGGTCGCGGGTGTCGGCCAGCAGCTGCGGCAGGACCTTCGTCCGGCCGATCACCGGCATGAAGTTGGCGTCGCCGCCCCAGCGCGGCACCACGTGCTGGTGCAGGTGGGCGGCGATGCCGGCGCCGGCGACGCCGCCCTGGTTCATGCCGAGGTTGAACCCGTGCGCGTTGCTGACCGTGCGGACCACCCGCATCGCGGTCTGGGTGTACACGCCCAGTTCGATGGTCTCCGCCGGGTCCAGGTCGGTGTAGTCGGCCACGTGCCGGTACGGGCAGACCAGCAGGTGCCCCGGGTTGTACGGGTAGAGGTTGAGCACCGCGAAGACGTGCTGCCCGCGCGCCACGACCAGGCTCTCCCCCTCGGGCAGGCCGGGGGCCAGGCAGAACGGGCAGCCGGTGGGCTTCTCGTAGCCGCCCTCGGGACGGTCCTCGCCGGAGATGTAGGTCATCCGGTGCGGCGTCCAGAGCCGCTCCAGTCCGTCCGCCAGGCCGGTGTCGCCGATGTCCGTGCCGTCGTCAGAGTGCCGCGCCGCCCCAGTCACACGCCGATCCTACGGTCACCGCACCGGACCCACCCGTCCCCACCGCCCCGCCCGAACCCGGCCGCCCTCCCCCTCGCGCTCGTTCCGAGAAAGAGTGGCCATCCGGCGCGGAATGGCCACTCTTTCTCGGAAAGTGCGCGGCTCTTCAGGGGGGTGGGTGGGCTCCGGCGGGGTCAGCTCTTGGCGGAGGGGCCGGAGTTGGAGCGGGAGGTGACCACGTCCAGCACGTGGGTGACGGCCTCGGCCATCGGGACGCCGTTGCGCTGGGAGCCGTCCCGGTAGCGGAAGGAGACGGTGCCGGCGGCCACGTCGTCGTCGCCGGCGATCACCATGAACGGGATCTTCTGCTGCTGGGCGGTGCGGATCTTCTTCTGCATCCGGTCGTCACCCGCGTCGACCTGGGCGCGGATCCCCTCGGCGCGCAGCGCCGCGACGAAGCCGTGCAGGTAGTCGGTGTGGTCCTCCCGGATCGGGATGCCGACCACCTGCACCGGGGCCAGCCAGGCCGGGAACGCGCCCGCGTAGTGCTCGGTGAGCACGCCGAAGAACCGCTCGATCGAGCCGAAGAGGGCTCGGTGGATCATCACCGGCCGCTGCCGGCTGCCGTCCGCCGCCTGGTACTCCAGGCCGAACCGCTCCGGCTGGTTGAAGTCGACCTGGATGGTGGACATCTGCCAGGTCCGGCCGATGGCGTCCTTGGCCTGTACCGAGATCTTCGGGCCGTAGAAGGCCGCGCCGCCCGGGTCGGGCACCAGGTCCAGCCCGGACGACTCGGCAGCGGTGCGCAGCGCCTCGGTCGCCTCCGCCCAGTCCTCGTCCGACCCGATGAACTTGGGTGAGTCGTCGCGGGTGGACAGCTCCAGGTAGAAGTCGTCCAGGCCGTAGTCGCGCAGCAGGTCGAGCACGAACGACAGCAGGGTGGACAGCTCGCCGGGCATCTGCTCGCGGGTGCAGTAGATGTGCGAGTCGTCCTGGGTCAGGCCGCGTACCCGGGTCAGGCCGTGCACCACGCCGGACTTCTCGTACCGGTAGACCGTGCCGAACTCGAACAGCCGCAGCGGCAGCTCGCGGTAGGACCGCCCGCGCGCCCGGAAGATCAGGTTGTGCATCGGGCAGTTCATCGCCTTGAGGTAGTAGTCCGCGCCCTCCAGCTGCATGGGCGGGAACATCGTCTCGGCGTAGTAGGGCAGGTGTCCCGAGGTCTCGAACAGGTGCGCCTTGGTGATGTGCGGGGTGTTGACGAACTCGTACCCGGCCGCCTCGTGCCGGCGGCGCGAGTAGTTCTCCATCTCCCGGCGGATGATGCCGCCCTTGGGGTGGAAGACCGCCAGGCCCGAGCCGATCTCATCGGGGAAGCTGAACAGGTCGAGGTCCGCGCCGAGCTTGCGGTGGTCGCGCCGGGCGGCCTCCTCCAGCAGCTTCAGGTACGCCTTCAGCTCGTCCCGGGTCGGCCACGCGGTGCCGTACACCCGCTGCAGCTGCGGGTTCTTCTCCGACCCCCGCCAGTACGCGGCGGCCGAGCGCATCAGCTTGAACGCGCCGATCAGCCGGGTGGTGGGCAGGTGCGGCCCCCGGCACAGGTCGGACCAGCAGACCTTGTCCTCGTTCGCGGCGAGGTTGTCGTAGATGGTCAGCTCGCCGCCGCCCACCTCCATCACCTCGGAGGAGTCCAGCCCCTCCCCCTTGACGTCGATCAGCTCCAGCTTGAACGGCTCGGCGGCCAGCTCGGCCTTCGCCTCGTCGAGGCTGTTGAAGCGGCGACGGCGGAACCGCTGGCCGGACTTGACGATCTCCTGCATGCGCTTCTCGAGCTTGCTCAGGTCGTCCGGCTGGAACGGCTTGTCGACGGCGAAGTCGTAGTAGAAGCCGTTCTCGATGGGCGGGCCGATGCCGAGCTTGGCCTCCGGGAAGACGTCCTGCACGGCCTGGGCGAGCACGTGCGCCGTCGAGTGGCGCAGCACGTTGAGCCCGTCCGGCGAGTCGAGGGTGACCGGCTCGACGCTGGTCTCCTCGGCCGGCTTCCAGTCCAGGTCGCGCAGCACGCCCTGCGGGTCGCGGACCACCACGATCGCCTTCGGCCCGGCCATCGGCAGCCCGGCCGCGGCCACCGCGTCGGCCGCCGTCGTCCCGGCGGCGACGACGACGGGGTCGGCCACGACGGGGGTACGGGGTGCGGACACGGTGACTCCTCAACTGCAGACGGTACGGATGCTGCCGGTTCCGGCTCCTGCGATGCTATCGGTCGCCCGTTTCCGCCCGGTCGTCGGGAAAGGATGGGCCCGCGTGTCCCCGCCCGCCGCGCAGATCGGGCCGGCGCGGATTGAACCTTTCCGACCCGGGATCCGAACTACCCGGTGTGGCCGGAAACCGGAGCCGGCCGCGTGGAGACGGATGGGGGCACAGATGGCGATCACCCGCAACGGCGGCCGGCGGGCGGGTCTCGTGCTGACCGCCGCGGTCGCCGGGGCGCTGGCCTGGCCGGGCGCGGCGCTGGCGGCGGACGTGACGACCACGCCGACGCAGGCGAGCCAGGGCGACGCGGTGGAGCTGACCTTCGTGGTGCCGGAGGAGCGGCCCGGCGCGCGCACCGAGAAGATCGAGGTCAAGTTGCCCCCGGACGCCCCGATCGGGGAGGTCTACCCGTTGTCGGTGGACGGCTGGGCGCCCCTGATCACCTCCCGGAACCTGGACGCCCCGGTCGCCGGCATCCACGCGCCCTCGGTGACCACGGTGACCGCCGCGGTGGTCTGGACCCGGGCCGCCGGCAAACCGCAGCCCGGCCCCGCCCGGCTCGCCCTGGCGATGGGCCCGCTGCCGCAGACCGACCGGATGAGCTTCGAGGTGGTGCAGACGTACTCCGACGGCACGGTGGTGCGCTGGGCCGACCCGGCCGGTGGCGCACACCCGGCCCCGACCCTGGCCCTGCTTCCGGCGGCCCCCGGGGCGGCGACCGGACACGGCCACGGCGGCCCGGACGCCGCGCCGGCCGACGGCGGGGACCAGGCGGCGGCCGACCCGGGCGCGGAGGACGACGGACCGAGCGCGGACGTGCTGCTCGGCGGTGGTCTGCTGATCGGCCTGGGCGGTGGCGCCCTGGTCGGCTGGGCGGTGAGCCGGGCCCGGCACCGGGCCGAGCCGGCGGACGACGTCGAGGGCGACCAGCCCGACGGCGAGCCGTCGACGGACGAGCAGCCCGAGGGCGACCGCTCGACCGCCGGCGTGCGGGGCGAGCCGGTGGGTTCGCGCTGAGTTCAGCGCGCCCAGTCCGGCAGCGGCTCCCGCGCCGCCAGCCAGCCGTCGGGCACCCCGCTCGGCGTACCGACCCCGGTGTGGGCGGCGACGATCGCGCCGACGATCGCGGCGGTGGTGTCGACGTCCCCGCCCGCCTCGACGCAGGCCCGGATCGCCGCCGGATAGTCGTCGAGGTGGGTGGCGGCGACCCAGAGAGTGAAGGCCACCGTGTCCTGGGCCGTCACCCGGGAGCCGTTACCGAGCGCCTCGACGGCCTCCGGCAGCCCTCTGCCGAGCAGTCCGACGGCGCGGCGTACCCGGCGGTGCACCTCGGCGGCCGGGTCCAGCGCGGTGGCGACCGCCGCGAGCAGCCGGGCCGGGTCGGGGCGGTCGCCGTCCAGGCGGGCCCGGGCGGCGAGCGCGGCGGCCACGGCCACCGCGACCGCGCCGGCGATCCCCTCCGGGTGGGCGTGGGTGACCTCGGCGGAGGCGCGGGCCTGCGCCGCCGCCCGGGTGGTGGAGTCGGCGAACCAGGCGCCCAGCGGCCCGACCCGCATCGCCGCGCCGTTGCCGCAGGAACCCTGCCCGTCGAACGCCGACGCGGCGGCCACCGGCCAGGGCGTACCGGTGCGGATCAGGCGCAGGATGGTCACCGCGCCCGGCCCGTATCCCCGGTACGGCTCGCAGCGCTCGGCGAAGGCGAGCGCCAGCCGGTCCCGGTCGATGCCGCCGTGCTCGGCGAGTTCAGCGACGACCGAGCAGGCCATCTCGGTGTCGTCGGTCCACTGCCAGGGCGGCGGGGGCAGCCGGCCGGCTGCCATGTCGTCCGGGTGCCGGCCCGGTACGAAGAACTGCGATCCGAGGGCGTCGCCGACGGAGAGACCGGTGAGACTGTCCCGGGCCAGGGCCAGCCGGGTGTCGGGAAACAGGGTGAACGTCATCGTCGTGCCAGCTTGCCCGGTGCGCGGGCCCTCCGCAACGCGATCAACTTGCCACGGGCAGTACGGTGCTGACGTGGCCACCGTGCTCCTGGTCGAAGACGACCACGTCGTACGCGGCGCGATGCTGCGTTCACTCAGCGAGCGGGGGCACGCGGTGCACGCGGTCGGCACGGCGCTGGACGCGCTGCGCCGGGTCGCCGCCGAGACCCCCGACCTCGTCGTGCTCGACCTCGGCCTGCCCGACCTGGACGGCTCGGACGCGCTGCGGATGCTGCGCGGCATCACCGACGTACCGATCATCATCGCCACCGCCCGCGACGACGAGCAGTCGGTGGTCCGGCTGCTGCGGGCCGGCGCGGACGACTACATGGTGAAGCCGTTCACCGGCGCGCACCTGGACGCCCGGATCACCACCGTGCTGCGCCGGGTCGGCCGGGCCAGCCGGACGGTGCAGCCGGCGGTGCACACGGTGGGCGGCCTGCGGGTGGACGTGGGCGAGCGCAGCGCGGTGCTCGACGGGGAGCCGCTGGCGCTGACCCGCAAGGAATTCGACCTGCTGGCGTATCTCGCCGCACGACCCGGCCGGGTAGTGTCCCGGCGGGAACTCTTGGAGGAGGTATGGCGGCAGCCGTCGGTCGGCGAGGACCAGACCATCGACGTTCACCTGTACTGGCTACGCCGAAAGATGGGCGAGTCCGCGGCGAAGCCGCGCTACCTGCGCACCGTGCGGGGGGTGGGCTTCCGACTGGTGGCCCCGGACTGAGGCTGGCGCTGGCCTACCTCACGGCCGGCATGTGCGCGCTGGTCGCGCTGGCGTTCCTGATCCCGCTCGGGGTGAGCCTGCGCGACGACGTCCACGACGAGGCGCTGGCCGACGCGGCCCGGCGCAGCGCGCTGGTCACCGGAGCCCTCGCGGTCAGCACCGAACCGGCGGCCGTACGGCGGGCCGTCGAGGCCACCGGGGACGACCCGGCGACCCGGCCGGTCGTGCACGGGCTGGGCGGGGACGAGACGGCCGGCCGGGCCGCCGAGCCGGACCTGCAACGGGCCCGTACGGAGAAGCGGTCGGTGGTCACCGACGTCTCCGGCGGGGTGCTCCGGCTGGACCCGGTGGTGCTCGACGGCCGGGTGGCCGTGGTGGAGGTGTTCGTTCCCGAGGCCGACCTCGACGAGGGCTCCCGGGGCACCTGGCTGCTGCTGACCGCCGTCGCGGTGGCCCTGGTGGGCGCCGCCGTGATCGTGGTCGACCGGGTCGCGGCCCGCGCGGTCGACTCCACCCGGGGGCTGGTCAAGGCGGCCCTGGCCGTCGGCGACGGCGACCTGGGCGTACGCGTCGAGCCGAGCGGCCCGCGGGAGCTGGCCGAGGCCGGGTATGCGTTCAACCGGATGGCCGACCGGCTGGTCGCCTCCCGCACCGACGAACGGGAGCTGGTGGCGGACCTGTCGCACCGGCTGCGGACGCCGCTGACGGTGCTGCGGCTGGACGCCGAGGGGCTGGACTCCGACGACACCAGCGTCGGCTCGTTCACCCCGGCCGAGCTGGACCGGCGGCGCACGATCCGGCGCATCCGGCAGGCGATCGTCACCCTCGAGGGCGAGATCGACGTGCTGATCAAGACCACCCGCAAGGCGGTGGCCCACGAGGCCGGGCCGGCGGAGTGCGACGTCAGCGAGGTGGTCCGGGACCGGATGGTGTTCTGGGCGGCGCTGGCCGGCGACCAGAACCGGCCGCACCGGGTCAGCGGCGCCCAGCTGCGCATCCCCGCGCCGGTGCCGCGCGCCGAGCTGGCCGCCGCGCTCGACGCGGTGATCGGCAACGTGTTCCGCTACACCCCGCAGGGGACGGCGTTCGAGGTGGCGGTCTCCCGCCGCGACGGCTACGTGGCGATCCGGATCGACGACGCCGGCCCCGGCATCGCCAACCCGGACCGGGCGCTGCGCCGGGGCGCCAGCGACCAGGGCTCCACCGGGCTGGGGCTGGACATCGCCAAGCGGGTGGCGTTGCAGGCCAACGGTTCGGTGAGCATCGACCGGGCCCGGCTGGGCGGGGCCAGCGTGGTGATGCTGCTGGCCGACCCGGAGGCGACGCCCCGGCAGGTCAACCGCTTCGGGCTGGTCGGCCGGATGGCCCGGGAAGCCCGGGAGCAGAAGACCGGCGGGCGCCGGTGGCCCCGGCAGCGTGCCGCCGACGACTGAGCCACCACGACCGGCAGCGGGTCCGGCGACCCGGGCGGGCCGGCGGCGAGGCGGACGGGCGCTGGTTGTGGGGCGGCGCAAGTCTTCCTTAGATCCGGGTTAACGCGGTCGCCGGTGCGGCCGGGCGCTGCCAGGATCAGGGAGAACCCATCAGCTCCACCGGTCTTGTCGCCCCTGACAACTGCCGGCCGGTGGAGCCCGAGCGCGCGGCGGGGGCACGGTCCCCCCACACCCGCTCCCGCCGCGCGCCCCACCTCACCGACGGTCGTGCGGCTCAGCGGGTCCCGGCTGCCGACCAGGCGTCGATCTCGGCGCTGATCCGGGCCTTCTCGCCCGGTTCGAGGAACGAGGCGGTCACCGCGTCCCGGGCCAGCGCGGCCACCCCCTCGGGGCCGACGTCGAGCAGCCCGGCGGCCACCGCGTACTCGTCGTTGAGGGTGGTGCCGAACATCGGCGGGTCGTCGGAGTTGATGCTGACCAGCACGCCGGCGTCGACCAGCCGCCGCAGCGGGTGCTCCGCGAGCCGCGCCACGGCCCGGGTACGGACATTGGAGGTCGGGCAGACCTCCAACGCGATCCGGTGCTCGGCCAGGTACGCCAGCAGCTCCGGGTCCTCGGCGGCGGAGATCCCGTGCCCGATCCGCTCGGCGCCCAGGTCGCGCAGGGCGTCCCAGACCGTCTGCGGGCCGGTGGTCTCCCCCGCGTGCGGCACCGAGCGCAGTCCGGCCGCCCGGGCCTGGTCGAAGTACGGCTTGAACTGCGGCCGGGGCACCCCGATCTCGGGGCCGCCGAGACCGAAGCTGATCAGCCCGTCCGGCCGCTCCTCCAGGGCGATCCGCAGGGTCTCCTCGGCCGCCGGCAGCCCGGCCTCGCCGGGGATGTCGAAGCACCAGCGCAGGGCGATGCCGAAGTCCGCCTCGGCCCGCTTGCGGGCGTCCTCGATCGCCTCGCAGAACGCCGGTGCGGGGATGCCCCGGCGCACGTGCGAGTACGGGGTGATGGTCAGCTCGGCGTACCGGACCTGCTGGCGGGCCAGCTCGCGGGCCACCTCGTGGGTGAGGATCCAGACGTCCTCCGGGTCGCGGATCAGGTCCACGACGCTGAGGTACACCTCGATGAAGTGGGCGAAGTCGCGGAACGCGAAGTAGTCGACGAGCGCCGCCGGGTCCGCCGGGACCGGGCTGCGCCCCTCGTGCCGGGCGGCCAGCTCGGCGACGATGCGGGGCGAGGCGGAGCCGACGTGGTGCACGTGCAGCTCCACCTTGGGCAGTCCGGCGATGAAGGTGGGCAGGTCGGTCACAGGTTCTCCTCTGCGCGGGCGCCGGTACGGGCGACGGTGAAGATCCGGCGGAACGGGAAGTACACCTGACCCTGCCGCACCGGGTACGCCTCGGCGAGGCGTACCCCCAGCTCGGCCCGGAAGTCCGCCCAGCCGGCGGCGTCCAGCGCGGCCCGGACCGGTCGCAGCGCGGTCCCCTCCATCCAGGCCAGCACCGGGTGGTCGGCGGCCGGGTCGGCCGGCAGCAGGTGCACGTAGACAGTCTCCCAGGCGTCGACCGCGCAGCCGGAGCCGGTCAGCGCGGCGGCGTAGTCGACGGCGTCGTCGACCGGGGTCTCGCGCAGCAGCGGCGCCAGCATGGCCGCCCAGCGGTCGCGGCGGGCCACCTCGCGCAGCGCCCGGTGCGAGGCCGCGTCGAAGTTGCCGGGCACCTGGAACGCCAGCCAGGCGCCGGCGGGCAGCTCGCGGGCCCAGCGGGCGAGCAGCTCCCGGTGCTCCGGCACCCACTGGAGCACGGCGTTGCAGACGACCACGTCGACGTCGGGTGCGGGCCGCCAGTCCCGGACGTCACTGACGCTGAACTCGACCGGGGCGGCCAGGGCGGCGGCCCGGTCGATCATCTCCGGGGACGAGTCGAGACCGCGGATCTCGGCGGCCGGCCAGCGGGCGGCGAGGGTGGCGGTCAGGGTGCCGGGCCCGCAACCCAGGTCGACCACGGCGCGCGGCCGGTCGGCCGGGACGCGGGCGACGAGGTCGTGGAACGGGCGGGACCGTTCGTCGCCGTAGCGCAGGTAGGTCGCCGGATCCCACATCGCTGCCTCCAAACCGTACGTACGTCTTGCTAAGACCCTACGGCCCCCGCTGCGGTCCGGCAAGGCGGTCACTAGGCTTCCTCCGGTGGGACAGCGCAGCTTCGACCGGCTCGGCCGGCGGGTGGGTGTGGTCGGCCTCGGCGCCTGGCAGCTCGGCGCCGACTGGGGCCGGGTCAGCGAGAGCGACGCCCTGGCCGTGCTCGACGCCGCCGTGGACTCCGGAGTGACCTTCCTGGACACCGCCGACGTCTACGGCGACGGACGCAGCGAGCAGCTGATCGGGCGGTTCCTGCGCGAGCGGCCCGGGCACGGCCTGACCGTGGCCACCAAGATGGGCCGCCGGGTGGAGCAGACACCCGAGGCCTACACCCTGGACAACTTCCGGGCCTGGACCGACCGGTCCCGGGCCAACCTCGGCACGGACACCCTGGACCTGGTCCAGCTGCACTGCCCGCCCACCGCCGTCTTCGCCGACGACCGGGTCTTCGACGCCCTCGACACGCTGGTCGCCGAGGAGCGCGTCGCCGGGTACGGGGTCAGCGTGGAGACCTGCGACCAGGCGCTCACCGCCATCGCCCGGCCCGGCGTCGCCAGCGTGCAGATCATCCTCAACGCCGTCCGGCTCAAGCCCCTGGAGCGGGTGCTGCCGGCCGCCGCCGCGGCCGGGGTGGGCGTCGTCGCCCGGGTGCCGCTGGCCAGCGGCCTGCTCTCCGGCCGGTACGACGAGCACACCACCTTCGCCGCCGACGACCACCGCAGCTACAACCGGCACGGGGAGAGCTTCGACGTCGGCGAGACCTTCTCCGGCGTCGACTACGACCTCGGCCTGGCGGTCGTGCGGCGGCTCGCCCCGCTGGTCGGCACGGACCGCACGATGGCCCAGTTCGCGCTGCGCTGGATCATCGACCAGCCGGGCGTCACCGTGGTCATCCCCGGCGCGCGCGACGCCGCGCAGGCGCGGGGCAACGCCGTCGCGGCCGACCTGCCGCCGCTGACCGCCGCCGAGCGGGACACGGTCCGGGCGGTCTACGACGAGCTGGTCCGCGCCCGGGTGCACGACCGGTGGTGAGCCGCGCCGGGGCGGTGCTCGCGTACCGGCCGGACGGGCCGCATGCTGACCGGAGGCCGGGACCACCGGTGCGGGTGAGGAGGAACCGATGAGGGGCTGGCTGACGCTCACCCTCGGGCTGCTGGCCGTGGTGGTCGGAGCGGTGTGGACGGTGCAGGGCCTCGGGTACGTCGGCGGCAGCGTGATGACCGACCAGCGGATCTGGGCGGTGGTCGGCCCGGTGGTGATCCTGATCGGACTCGTGGTGCTCTGGTGGGGCCTGAAGGCCCGCCGCCGCACCTGACCGACCCGCGCGGCGGACGCCCGACGGGCGCGGTGGGCAGGCACCGGGCCCGGACACGCGGAAAGCCCCGCATCCCTGCAGGACACGGGGCTTCTCGTCGATCCGGGGGGCCGGATCACCCGGGCCGGCGGCTGCCGACCGGCACTGGTCAGATGGGGCGGACCTGCTCGGCCTGCGGACCCTTCTGACCCTGGGCGATCTCGAACTCCACCCGCTGGTTCTCCTCCAGCGTGCGGTAGCCGCTGGTCTGGATGGCCGAGAAGTGGACGAACACGTCAGCACCCCCGCCGTCGACGGTGATGAAGCCGAAGCCCTTGTCAGCGTTGAACCACTTCACGGTTCCCTGCGCCATGTGTATCTCCTTCTAAAACTGGCGGCCGAGCACGCCGTGCGGCCGATTGGCCGTTTTCGAGCAGCGGCGCCTGAGTCGGCCCCCACGAAGGAGGACTTCTCTCAACCCACGCCATCTCGCAACAGCGGGGACCAGCAAACCACGTACGCAAAAACTCTGCACAGCCTACCGGACCGAAATTCTCCGACATGTGACCTGACGGATGCCGAAGATCGCTGGGCGGGTGCCCGCAGCCGTGCGAAAGGCCCCCCACCCGTCGATGCGGAAGGGGGGCCTTCGACCTCTGCGGCTCAGTCCGGCCAGCGGCCGGTCAGCCGTCGTACGCCGACCGCGCCGCCGCGGTCCACAGCGGCCCGGACGACGGCGAAGATGGCGCCCTGCAACGCCGCCGCGGCCAGGATCTCGCCCCAGCCGCGGTCCTCGTCGGTCGCGCTTGGGGCCTCGCCGTCGCCGGCCGTCATCGTCCAGACCTGCCGGAAGATCGCCCCGGCGACCGTACCGGCGGCCAGCCCGAGCATCACCCCGACGGGCTTGTACGCGGCCCTGCCGATGCCCCTGCTCATCTACGCCTCCCCCGGACGATCAGCAGCACGACCATCGCCGCCACGGCGCCGGCCGCCACCGTCGCCCACGGCATCGGATTGCGCCGGACCACCGCACCCTTCTCCGACGCCTGTGCCCGCGCCACGTCCGCCTTCTGCGCCGCCTGCCCGCGCACCCGGGCGACGGTCTGCGCGGCCTGCTCGCGCATCCGCTCCTTCGCCTGGCCGGCGGACTCCCGCAGCCGGGCCTTCACGTCGGCCCTGGCGGCCAACAACTCCATCGTCTCGCCCAACTCCACCCGGGTACGCCGGATCTCCTCGCGGAGCGCCTCGGCGTCGCCGGTCCCGTTGCCCGTCATGCCCGTCCCCTGTCCTTCACCGCGGCGGTGACGACGTCCACGTCCGCCCGGAGGCTCTGCACCGTCGACGCCGGTACCGGGGGGACCGCCTGGCTGACCTGCTTCTTGCCCACCAGGGCGAGCACCCCGGCGACCAGGAAGAGCAGCACCGCCACGATCAGGGCGGCCAGCCACGCCGGCATGACCAGGTCCAGCAGCAGCACCGCGGTGACGACCAGCGCGCCCAGCCCGTAGAAGGCCAGCGCCCCACCCCCGCCGAAGAGACCGATTCCGATCCCGGCGTGCTTGCCCTTCCGGGTCAACTCCGCCCGGGCCAGCGCCAACTCGTCCCGTACGAGGCGGGAGACCTGCTCCGTGGCCCGCTGCACCAGTTCGGCGGTGGACGGCTCGGTCCCGGTCCGGGACGTCTGTTGGTTAGCGACGTCAGCCATGCTGTCCTCCTTTCATCATCACCGCGCTGTATGCCCGGAGTCGCCGCCCGTCAATCCTGCGCGCAGTGACCAACCACATCTGACCGCAGGTGGACCCGCAGCGTCCGGCGAAACGCGGAAGCCGTTACGAGGAAGCACCCGCCGACGGCGCGCGGGCCGGTCGGCGGGTGCGGTGGAGGGGTGGCTCAGCGGCGGGCGTCGGCGTGCTCCTCGGGGCCGACGAAGGCCTCGCTGCGGGCGTCGCCGTCGTGGCTGCCGCCGAAGACGCGGGCGTCGTCCGGCACCTCCGGCTCCTGCAGCCGGCGCACCGGCCGGCGGGGCTGCGCCCACTGCCAGGGCAGGGCGCCGGAGGCGTCGCCGATCTCGGTGCGGGACCGGGGCAGGGCCGTGGGGCGGTGGTCCCGGATCCAGCCGACCAGGTGCTCGCGGACCAGGCAGCGCAGGTCCCAGAGGCTGCCCGCGTCGGCGGCGCTGACCAGCGCCCGGACGGTGATCGCGCCGCCGGTCGCGTCGGTCACCTGGAGCACGCAGACCCGGCCGTCCCACAGCTCGGTGCTCTCCACCAGGCGGCGCAGTTCCTCGCGCATCGCCTGCACCGGGATCGCCCAGTCCACCTCGAACTCGGCGGTGCCGAGGACGGCGGCCTCGGTGCGGGTCCAGTTCTGGAACGGCTTGCTGGTGAAGTACGAGGTGGGCAGGATCAGCCGGCGGTCGTCCCAGATCTGCACCACCACGTAGCTCAGGGTCAGCTCCTCGACCCGGCCCCACTCCCCCTCGACCACGACCACGTCGTCGAGGCGTACCGCGTCGCTGAAGGCGAGCTGGAGGCCGGCGATGACGTTGCCGAGCAGGCTCTGGGCGGCCAGCGCGGCGACCACACCCACCACCCCGGCGGAGGTGAGCACGCCGGCGCCGATGCCGCGTACGGCGGGGAAGGTCATCAGCATCACGCCCACCGTCAGCACCACGATCACCGCGACGGTCAGCCGGCGCAGCAGCACCACCTGGGTGCGGACCCGGCGGGCGTGGCGGTTGTTCGGCACGTCCACCCGGAACCGGGCCAGGGCGGCGTCCTCGATCGCGACCAGCAGCGCGGCGACCAGCCAGGCCACGGCGGCGACCACGGCCAGCACCAGGGCGTGCAGCACCACCTGCCGCCAGGGCGTGCCGACGGCGTACCCGGTGGTGAACCGGACCGCGAACTGGACGGCGAGGACGGTGCCGGCCACCCGGAACGGGCGGTGCGCGTGCTCGGTGAGCTCGGTCATCAGCAGCGAGCCCCGGCCGAACCGCCGGATCACCCGGTGCACCACCTCGACCAGCAACAGGGCGATCGCCGCCGCGGCAGCCGCGGCGGCGATCGTCTCCAGGTAGTCCTGCACGCTCTCTCCCTCCGGCCGGACTTCGGGCAAAGGCCCTATGGTGCCCGGTGGTTCCGGAATCGACCAGCTCAGACCCTGCGGTACCGGGACTGGAGGAAGCAGAACGTGCCGAAGGCGGCGATGCCGAGGGCGACCAGCACCAGCAGCGCCTGGCCGTAGGACTGGTCGCGCAGGGTGCGCAGCGCGGCGTCCAGGCCGCGGGCCTTCTCCGGGTCGTACTTCACCGCCGCGACGACGATCAGCACGCCGGCGATGCCGTACGCGATGCCCTTGGCCACGTAGCCGGCGATGCCGAGCCGGCGGGCCAGGGTGTGGGCCTTCGGGCTCATCTCGCCGGTCTTGAGGTGCTTCTCGAAGCGCTTGACCAGGCCGTAGATCACCAGACCGACGCCGATCGCGGCGAGCACCAGCCCGGCCAGGCCGACCACCAGCCGGCCGCCGCCGGAGGTCATCAGCTTGCCGGTGAGCGCCTCCTGCTGGTCGGCACTGTTGGAGCCGGCGTCCTTGAAGACCTTGAAGGCGGTCCAGGCGAAGTAGAGGTAGACGATCGTCCGGCCGGCGGAGGCGAGCCGCTCCCAGACGCGCTCTTTGCCCTGCTCGACGCGGTGCCCGACGGCCGCTTCCAGGCCCTGCCAGATGGCCATGGCCAGCAGGCCGACCGCGATCAGGACGACCAGCGTCTTGCCCAGGGGCTGGGCGGCGATGGTTCGCAGCGCACCGGACTGGTCGCCGTTCTCACCGGGCTTGCCGAAGGCGATCTGCAGGGCGAGCCAGGCGAACAGCAGGTGCACGACCCCGTAGCCGATGAAACCGGCCCGGGCGAGGAGTTCCAGCCAGCGGCTGTCCGCGGTGCGGGCGGCGGTGGCTTCGGCGTTCCGGGTGAGAGACATGGCGCCACAATCTCCGAATGCGAAGATCGCCAAACGTGACGCGGCGCCGGCCGCAGGCGCCGTCAGCTGCTGGTGTTGCGCGCCACGCGGATCTTGACCTGCTGGTCGGTGACGCTGTCCAGGGTGACCGCGAAGCCGCCCACCTCGGTGGCCTGCTGGCCGACGGTGAGGGAGAGCTGCTCGCCGGCGACCTCGACGGTGACCTGGTCGCCCTGGGCCCCGATCAGCTTCGCCTCGACGCCGAGGATGTTCGCCTTGGCGTCGACGCCCCGGTCGAAGGTGACCGTGCAGGCGTCCAGGCCGCAGTCGGTGTCGGCCCCCTCGGAGCTGCAGCCGGTCAGCACGGCCACGCCGAGGGCCAGGCCGGCGAGGAGGCCGGCAACGCGCCGGGTGGGGGTGAGTGGGGAGGTAGCGGATCGCGTCGTCACGCGACCAAGGGTACGAGACGGCGGCGAGACGGCCCCGCCCGCGTGATCATCCGGCGCCCCGGGGCCGCGCGTTAGGGTCCGGTCATGCCGTTCGACCTCGCCCGGACCCGGGCCGCCTACCCCGCCCTGACCGAGGGTTTCGCCCACTTCGACGGTGCCGGCGGCACCCAGACCCCGCAGTCGGTGATCGACGCGGTCAGCGGGGCGATGGGCACCGCGCTCGGCAACCGCACCCCCGCCTTCGGGCCCGGCCGCCGGTCGCTGGAGCTGGTCGACGCCGCCCGCGCCGCGGTGGCCGACCTGCTCGGCGCGGCGCCGCGCGGGGTGGTGCTCGGGCCGAGCGCGACCGCGCTGACGTACACCCTGGCCCGGACCCTGGGCGAGACCTGGCGGCCGGGTGACGAGGTGGTGGTCTCCCGGCTGGACCACGACGCGAACGTGCGGCCCTGGGTGCAGGCGGCCCTGGCGGCCGGCGCGACCGTGCGCTGGGCGGAGTTCGACCCGGCCACCGGTGAGCTGCCCGCCGGCCAGTACGCCGAGCTGGTCGGCGAGCGGACCCGGCTGGTCGCGGTGACCGCCGGCAGCAACGCCGTCGGCACGATGCCGGACGTGGCGGCGATCGCCAAGACCGCGCACGCGGCCGGGGCGCTGGTGTGCGTCGACGGGGTGCACTCGGTGCCGCACGGCCCGACCGATCTCGCCTCGACCGGCGCGGACTTCCTGGTCACCAGCGCCTACAAGTGGTCCGGCCCGCACCTGGCCGCGATGGTGGCCGACCCGGCCCGCTGGGAGTCGCTGCGCCCGGCCAAGCTGATCCCCTCCTCCGACGCGGTGCCGGACCGGTTCGAGGCCGGCACCCCGAGCTTCCCGCTGCTGGCCGGGGTGGCCGCCGCGGTGGCCCACCTGGCCGGGCTGGACCCGACCGCCACCGGCGACCGGCGGGAGCGGGTCCGGGCCGGGCTGGCCGCCGCCCAGGCGTACGAGGAGACGCTCTTCGACCGGCTGCTGGCCGGGCTGGCCGACAACCCCGCGGTGACCGTGTACGGGGCCGCCGCGCGGCGCTGCCCGACGGTGTCGTTCCGGCTGGCCGGCTGGTCGCCGGCGGGGCTGGCGGCGGCGCTGGGCGAGGCGCGGCTCTGCCTCTCCTCCGGCGACTACTACGCCTACGAGTACTTCCGGACGATGGGGCTGCGGGAGACCGGCGGCGCGGTCCGGGCCAGCGTCTACCACTACAACACGGCCGACGAGGTGGACCGGTTGCTCAGCGAACTGCACACCCTGGCCCGGCGGCGGGAGACAATGGGCCGGTGAGCTTCCTGGTCGAGGAGAATCCCGCCAAGCACCGCTTCGAGATCCTGGTCGACGACGCGCTGGCCGGCTTCACGGCGTACCTGCCGCGCGGCGAGGTGCGGATCTTCACCCACACCGAGGTGCGCCCGGAGTTCCAGGACATGGGGGTCGGCGCCGCACTGGTCCGGGCCACCCTGGACCAGGTGCGCGAGCAGGGCGGCCGGTTGGTGCCGCAGTGCCCGTTCGTGCGGGCGTACATCGAGCGGCACCCCGAGTACGCCGACCTGGTCTTCGAGCCGGCCTGACCGGTATCGGGACCCGCCGCACCAGGCGATGATCGTCGCGCGGTGCGGCGGGGTGGAGTGGTCAGCGGGGACCGGCGAGCAGCTCCGCAACCGCCTGCGCGCCGGCCCGGGTGGCGCCGTGGGTGGCGACGTGCACCCGGCCGACGACCAGTTCGGGCACGCCCAGCTCGACCACGACCGCGTCCGGCCGGGCGGCGAGGGCCCGCTCGACGGCGGACCGCATCCAGTCGTGCCGGTGCAGGTCGCGGACGACCAGCACGACCGGCCGGCCGTCGGCCCCGGCCGTCGGGTCTGCCGGCACCTCGACCTCGGCGAACCGGGCGGTGGTGGTGCCGGGTCGCAGCGCGGCCAGCGGGGCGGCGATGCCCCAGGGGGTCTCCGGGCCGATGGCGATGTTGCGCGGCGGGGAGAACTCCACCACGTGGGCGGCGGCGACCAGCGGCAGGGCGGCGGTGGCGCCGCTGACCCGCACCGCCCGGCGCGCGGCGGCCAGGCCGACCGGCGAACCGTCGTGGACCGGCACGCCCTGCGCCGGACGGTCGGCGCGGGCGGCCACCGTCCAGGCGGCGAGCTGACCGACCCGCTTGGCCGCCTCGGCGAGCCGTTCCTCGGGCAGTTCCCCGGCCACGACAGCGGCGACGATGGCGTCGCGCAGGTGGCGGGCGGCGTCCTCGTCGGCCCGTTCCCCGCCGACGCAGACCGCGTCGGCCCCGGCGGCCAGGGCGCGCACGGCGGCGCCGGCGAAGCCGTACCGGTCGGTGACCGCCCGCATCTCCACCGCGTCGGTGATCACCACGCCGGAGAAGCCCAGCTCCTCGCGGAGCAGGTCGCCGAGGATGCGGGGGCTGAGGGTGGCGGGCAGTTCCTCGTCGAGGGCGGGCACGAGCAGGTGCCCGGTCATCACGGCCTGCACCCCGGCCGCCACGGCGGCCCGGAACGGGACCAGCTCGCCGGCGTCGAGACGGGCCCGGCTGGCCCCGATGCGGGGCAGGTCGTGGTGCGAGTCGACCCGGGTGTCGCCGTGGCCGGGGAAGTGCTTGGCGCAGGCGGCGACGCCGGCGGACTGGAGGCCGCGTACCCAGGCGGCGGTGTGCCGGGCGACCAGCTGTGGGTCGGCGCCGAAGGACCGGACGCCGATCACCGGGTTGGCCGGGTTGTTGTTGACGTCGGCGTCCGGGGCGTAGTTGAGGGTGACGCCGAGCGCGGCGAGGTCGGCGCCGAGGTCCCGGGCCACCTCCTCGGTCAGCGCCGGGTCGTCGACCGCCCCGAGGGCGAAGTTGCCGGGGCGGGAGCTGCCCAGCGCCGACTCGATCCGGGTGACGTCGCCGGCCTCCTCGTCGATGGCGACCAGCACGTCCGGGCGTTCGGCGCGCAGGGTCGCGGTGAGCGCGGCGAGCTGGCCGGGGTCGACGACGTTGCGGGCGAACAGGACCACCGAGCCGAGCCCCTCGCCGAGCCAGCGGCAGACCCACCCGGGCGGGGTGGTGCCGACGAAACCGGGCTGTAGGACGGCGGCCGCCAGGCCCGCCAGGTTGCGCTCGCTCATGCGGCCCCCGTACCCCCGTGTGGTCTTCCGACGGCCGGTCGCCGTCGCGGTGCTGCCATGGTCACACCGGGCAACGAAATAGTCAATAAACCTTACTGTTACGGGCTGGCGCCCTCGGGGACGGCGTGCGACAGTGCGGAAATGGATCTGCTGCCGCTCGCCGACGCCACCTCGCCGGCCGACGTCCCCGGCGTGCGCCTGCTCGGCGTGGTGGTCGGCGGCCTTCTGCTGCTCGCCGCCATCCGGGCCATGTTCGGCCGCCGCTGACTGATCCCCCGACTCCGGGGTAGGGCATCTCCTGGTCGGCCCGGCGCGACCGGCGTCGGGCGACGGCGAGGGGGAAAGATGAAGATCGGTTACTTCCTGTCCAGTGAGGAGTTCGCCCCGGCGGAGCTGCTGGAGCAGGCGCGCGGCGCCGAACGGGCCGGGTTCGAGGCGCTGTGGATCTCGGACCACTACCACCCGTGGGTGGACGCGCAGGGGCAGAGCCCCTTCGTCTGGTCGACCATCGGCGCGCTCAGCCAGGTCTGCTCGCTGCCCGTCACCACCGCGGTGACCTGCCCGACCGTCCGCATCCACCCGGCGGTGCTCGCCCAGGCCGCGGCCACCAGCGCGGTCCTGCACTCGGGGCGCTTCGTGCTCGGCGTCGGCTCCGGCGAGGCGCTCAACGAGCACATCCTCGGCGACGCCTGGCCGCAGACCGACGTCCGGCTGGAGATGCTGGCAGAGGCGGTCGAGGTGATGCGCGCGCTGTGGCGCGGCGAGTTCGTCAACCACCACGGCAAGCACTACACCGTCGAGCACGCCCGGATCTACACCCTGCCCGACGCGCCCCCGCCGGTCTACGTCTCCGGCTTCGGCCCCAAGGCGATCGACCTGGCCGCCCGGATCGGCGACGGCTACATCAGCGTCATGCCCGACGCCGACATGGTCCGCCGGTTCCGGGAGAGCGGCGGCGGCGACAAGCCCTGCCAGGCCGGCTTCAAGGCGGCGTACGCCGACAGCGAGGAGGAGGGCGCGCGGCTGGCGTACGAGAAGTGGCCGAACGCCGGGCTGCCCGGCGAGCTGTCCCAGGTGCTGCCCTCCCCGCGCCACTTCGAGCAGGCCGCCCAACTGGTCAAGCCGGAGATGTTGAAGGAGTCGTTCGTCTGCGGCAACAGCGCCGACGCGCACCTGCAGATGATCGACCAGTACGCCAAGGCCGGCTTCGACGAGGTCTACGTGGCCAACACCGGCCCGCACACCCAGGGCCTGTTCGACCTCTACCAGCGCGCGGTGCTGCCCCGCCTGCGCTGACAGCCTGGCCTGGCCAGCGGCGTTTCGCGGCTCGTCGCGCCCACGGACGGTGCCCGGCGCCCGGCCCGACACCCCGACGAGCGTGATACCTCAGAGTCATCGTGATACCCGTCGGGTATCACGCTCAAGACGGGACGGGCCCGCGCAGCAGGCCGCCGGGCAGCGCCGGAGCCTGCGGCGGTGTCCCGGCGGGTGGCCCGCGCGGCGTTGCGGCTCTCCCGACCGATCAGCCGGTGTCAGCGGTTTCGGCGCTGATCTCCTCGGGTACCTCCGGCCCTCGATGAAGCTGTCCATGCACTCGACGACGTTGCGCCGCGCGGCGCGGAGCCTCTTCGGCTGGACCGCGCTGCGGCCCAACCAACTCGCCGCCATGCGCGCGGTGATGAAACGACGCGACGCCCTGGTGGTCCTGCCCACCGGCGCCGGCAAGTCGGCGATCTACCAGATCCCGGCCAGCCTGATCCCCGGACCGACGGTGGTGATCTCCCCGCTGCTGGCGCTGCAGCAGGACCAGATCGCCGCCCTCAACGAACGGCAGCGCCCCGAACTGCGGGCGGTACGGATCAGCTCCGACGAGTCCCCGGCCCAACAGGCCCAGGCGATCGAGGAGATCCGCGACGGCCGGGCCGAGTTCCTCTTCATCACCCCGGAGCAGCTCAGCAACCCCGACCGGATGGCCGAGGTCAGGGCGCTGAAGCCGGCACTGGTGGCGATCGACGAGGCGCACTGCATCTCGGCCTGGGGGCACGACTTCCGCCCCGACTACCTGGCACTGGGCCACCTGATCGAGGGCATCGGCCGGCCGCCGGTGGTGGCCCTGACCGCCACCGCCTCACCCCCGGTGCGCGACGACATCATCGCCCGGCTGCGGCTGCGCGACCCGGAGGTGGTGGTCTCCGGACTGGACCGGCCCAACCTCTTCCTGGAGGTCGCGCACTGCCCCACCGACGACTACCGGTGGCGGCGGCTGGTGGCGCTGCTGCGCGACGACCAGCGCCCCGGCATCATCTACGTGCCGACCCGGCGGGCCGCCGAGGAGCTGGCCCAGCGGTTGACCGACGCCGGCTTCCCGTCGCAGTACTACCACGGCGGGATGGCCACCGGCGCCCGGCACGAGCTGCACGATGCGTTCCTCGCCGACCAGGTGCCGATCATGGTGGCGACCTCGGCGTTCGGCATGGGCATCGACAAGCCGAACATCGCCTGGGTGGTGCACATGGCGCTGCCCGACTCGCCGGACAGCTACTTCCAGGAGATCGGTCGCGCCGGCCGGGACGGCGCGCCGGCCCGGGTGCTGCTGCTCTGGCGCGCCGAGGACGTCGGGCTGCAACGCTACTTCAGCGGCGGACTGCCGGACTCCACCGAGCTGCGCGACCTGGCCGCGCTGCTGCGCAAGGAGGCCCGGACCAAGAAGGAGCTGCGCGAGGTGACCGGACTGGGTCCGCGCAAGCTCGGCCAGTACCTGTCCCTGCTGGAGCAGATCGGCGCCGCCGAGCCGCGGGCCCGGCAGAAGATCGGCGCCCCCCGCTACTCCCCCAGGCCGGTGGAGGCCGCCGCCGCGGCGCTGGCCGAGGCGGAGCGGCAGCAGACCGTGACCAGGTCCCGCACCGACATGATGCGCGCCTTCGCCGAGACCACCGCCTGCCGGGGCCAGACGCTGCTGGCGTACTTCGGCGAGCAGATGTCGGAGGTCTGCGGGCACTGCGACAACTGCCACGCCGGCACCAGCGTCGCCGACGACGGCGCGGTCGGGCCGTTCCCGGTGCACAGCCAGGTGCGCCACCCCGAGTGGGGGGCGGGACTGGTGCTCAACTACGAGGAGGACCGGATGACGGTGCTCTTCGACGAGGTCGGCTACAAGACGCTGTCCGTGCCCGTGGTGTCGGAGCAGGGCCTGCTGACGCAGGACTAGCCTGACCGGGGCACCGGGCACAGACGCAACGAAACGAGAGGGGCTCAGTCGTGATCGAACAGCCGGCGTACACCGGGTTCGGGTTCTCCGACGAGGAGTGGGGGCTGCTGGTCGGCCTGCCGCAGGCGGTCCTGACCGCGGCCAGCGCCGCGGAGCACGACGGCGGCCGGCGCACCCGCGCGGAGAACGCCGCCGGGCTGGAGACCATCTCCGCCGGCCGCGAGTCGGCCAACCCGCTGGTCGCGGCGGTCGCCGGGGAGATCGTGTCCCGGGTGGGCGACCCGGAGGCCGGCGAGGAACTGCCGGTCATCGAGCCGGCCGACCCGCAGGCCCTGATCGACGACGTGCTGGCCCGGGCCGGCCAGGCGTCGGCGCTGCTGGCCGCCAGGGTGGACGAGGGCGAGGCCGGGGCGTACAAGCACTGGTTGGTGGAGATCGCCGAGCAGGTGGTCGGCGCCGCCCCCACCGGCGGCCTCCTCGGCCTCGGCGGCGACCAGGTCAGCGACTCGGAGCGGCGCTTCCGCGACCGGCTCTCGCACGTGCTCAACGACTGATCGGCCCCGCCTCGGATCCGCGCGCCCACCCGGTCGCGCGGATCCGTCGTCTCCGCGCTCTTCCGCCGGCCGAGCCGTCATCGACAATGGGCGGGACACACGCGGAACCACGGAGGCGGGCAAGATGCTGGACCGGAACGTCATCGACACGGAGGCGCTGCCGCCGCGCGAGCGGTTCGGGATGTGGCTGGACCTCGTCGCCCGCACCGCGTCGCCACTGCGGATGCGGTCCGCGCACGCCGACGACTTCGCCGCCCGCGCCGAGATCATCCCCCTCGGCCCGATCCAGCTGGTGAACTACCGCTACCCCTCACTGGACGCCGTGCGGACCGCCAAGCTGGCCCGGCAGACCGAGGTGGACTACTTCCTGCTCGCCCTGACCACCACCGGCACCGGCTCGTCCGGGCAGGCCGGCCGGCAGAGCGTGATCGGGCCGAGGGAGTTCACCTTCTACGACGGGTCACGCCCCCACCAGGTCAGCCACGAGGGCGCGCAGGGCGGACAGCAGCACGCCAGCTCCGTGGTGGCCCTGATCCCGTACGGCGCGCTGCCGCTGCCCCCCGACCGGCTGGCTCCCCTGCTCGCCGGCCGGATGTCCGGCACCGAGGGGGTGGGCGCCCTGCTGGCCCAGTACCTGGTGCAGATCGCCGGTCATCCGGAGCAGTACCACGCGGCGGACGCCGACCGGCTCGGCACGACCGCGCTCGACCTGATCGCCACCATGCTCGGCCGGCACCTGGTCGCCGAGGACGCGGTGCCCCGGGAGGTACGCCGTCGGGCGCTGCTCGCGCAGGTGCGCGGCTACATCCAGCGGCACCTGGGTGACGCCACGCTGAGCCCGCAGACGATCGCCGACGCGCACCACGTCTCCGTCCGGACCCTGCACCGGCTCTTCGAGGCGGAGGAGACCACGGTGGCGTCGTACGTGCGCGACCTGCGCCTGGACCGGTGCCGCCGTGACCTCGCCGACCCGGCGCAGGCGCACCGGGCGATCCAGGCCGTCGCCGCCCGCTGGGGCTTCGGCGACAAGGCGGTCTTCAGCCGTGCCTTCCGCGCCGCCTACGGCGAGACCCCGCAGGGGTACCGCGCGGCCCGGCGGGAACAGGCACGGATCGTCAACGACGCGGCATCCGTCGTCAACTCGACGTCGACATACTGAATCCGGATCGGCGGTCGGCAGGCCCGTGCCGGCCACCGGTAACGGGGGACCGTGGTGGCGCCCGTGACCTCCTTGTCACGGGCGGCCGCCCCGGTACCGCACGGACCGCCCGCCACCCGGCCACCCGGCCACCCGGCCACCCGGCCACACCGATTCCGGCCCCGTCGCTCTTCCCCCCAGGACCGACGACGGGGCCGGTCAGGCGTCCTCCAGCAACTCCAGGACCGTCCGCTCGGCCTCCGGCTTCGGGGTGTCCGGCCGGACCGGCGCCACCACCCCGTCGTGGTAGAGGTCGACCACCCGCGGGTCCACGTAGGACGTCCGGGCCACCGTGGGGGTGTTGCCCAGCAGCTCGGCGACCTCCTTCATCACCCCGGCGACCGCCTTCTTCCGGGCGGTGGCGGACCGCTGCACGCCCACGGTGGCCAGCTCGGTCGCCGCGAGCACCGTCGCGTGCCAGGTGCGGAAGTCCTTGGCGGTCATCTCGCCGCCGCTGGCGTCGCGCAGGTACTCGTTGACCTCGTCGCTGCGTACGTCGCGCCACTGCCGCCCGTCCCAGTAGCCGAAGAGACGGTCCTCCGACCGCCGCCGTCGGCGCAGGTTGGTCAGCACCTGGCACAGCTCCGTGTCCTCGATCCGGCGGACCTGCTCGATGCCGCCCTTGGCGGGGAACTCGAAGACCACGCATCCGCCCCGGGAGCGGGCGTGCTCGGGGCGCAGGGTGGAGACCCCGAAGGTGGCGTCCTCGCCGACCGCGTACTGGTCGTTGCCGACCCGGAACATCCCCATGTCGAGCAGCCGGGCGACGGTGGCCAGCACCCGGTCCCGGTTCAGGCCCCGCCGGCCCAGGTCGTCGGCGATCCGCGCGCGCAGCACCGGCAACCGGTGCGCGACCTCCAGCACGTGGTCGAACTTCGCCTCGTCGCGCCTGCGCCGCCACTCCGGGTGGTAGAGGTACTGCTTGCGGCCGGCCGCGTCGACGCCGGTCGCCTGGATGTGCCCGTTTGGGTACGGCGAGATCCAGACGTCCTGCCAGGCGGGCGGGATGACCAGCTCGCGCAGCCGGGACAGTTCCTCGGGGTCGCGGACCGGCTCGCCGCGGGGGTCGAGGAACACCCAGCCCTTGCCGGCCCGACGGCGCCCGTACCCCGCCCGGCCCGGATCACTACGCCGCAGTCGCACCGGAGACCCGCACCGCCTCTTCGGCCTCTTCCACGGCGGCCAGCACCCGGTCCACGGGCAGGGCCGCCAACGTCGGCTGGCTTCCTACCCCGGGCCGGTCGGGCCAATCCCGTGCGCCGATCCACAGCACCCGGTGCCGGGGCCGGTCCCGCGGCGGACCCCACTCGGCCGGCGGGACCGGGCCGAAGAGCAGCACGGACGGGGTGGCGTAGGCGGTGGCGAGGTGGCCGACGCCGGTGTCGCCGCTGACCAGCAGGCGGGCGTGGGCGACCAGCGCGGCCAGCTCGCCCAGGTCGGTCCGGCCGGCCAGGACGGCGGGGTCGGGCAGCCCCGCCCCGGCGGCCACCCGGTGCGCCAGCTCCCGCTCGTCGGCCGAGCCGGTCACCACCACCCGGTGGCCGCGCTCGGCGAGGACCCGGGCCAGCGCGGCGAAGCGCGCCGCCGGCCAGCGCTTCTCGGGGATCTTGCTGCCCGGGTGGACGACGGTGACCCCGGTCGGCGTCCGGTCCGCCGCCGGCCGGCGCAGCGCGAGGTCGCCGGCGTCGGCGGGGATGCCGTACCAGGCCAGCAGGCGGCACCAGCGGTGCACCTCGTGCTCACCGGCGCGCCATCGCGGGCCGTCCGGGTGGCCGGCCTCCGGGCAGCGGAACGCCAGCAGCCGGCCCGCGCCGGCCAGCATCCGGTGCGAGTCGGGCCCGCGCCCGTGCAGGTTGACCGCGACGGGCGGGGGCGGCCACGGCGGGGCGCCCAGGCCGTCGGTGGGCAGCAGCCGGTCGACGCCGCCGACCAGGTCGACCAGCGGCCCGAGCCAGGCCGGCGCCGCCAGCGCCAGCTCCCGGTCGGGGTACGCGGCCCGCAGCGCGCGCAGCGCCGGTACGGCTGTGGCCAGGTCGCCCACGCCGAGGGCGCGGAGCACGAGGATCACGGGTACGAGGTCTCCTGCTCGGCGCAGACCACCATCTCGCGTATCGCGCAGCCGGGCGGCTGGGAGAGGGCGAACATCACCGCGGCGGCGGTGTCGCCCGGCGCGTTGAGCTTGGCGTCCGGGCCGGGCCGGTACTGCGGGTCGCGCTCGTCGAAGAAGGCGGTGCGCATCCCGCCGGGGATCAGCAGGGTCACGTTCACCCGGCCGGCGAGTTCGGCGGCGAGCGCGCGGGTGAAGCCGACCACCCCGAACTTGGCCGCGCAGTACGCGGTGGCGTCGCTGACCGCCTTCACCCCGAGGGTGGAGGCCACCGTGACGATCCCGCCCCGGGACGCTTCCAGGTACGGCAGCGCCGCGCGGACCACCGCCACCGTGCCGAGCAGATCGACCGCGACGATCCGCTCCCAGGTCTCCCGGGGCACGTCGGCGAGCTTGCCGGGCACGTCCATCCCGGCCGCGGTGACCACCGCGTCGAGTCCGCCGGAGCGCTCGGCCAACTCCCGGGTGGCCTCCTCGGCGGACCGGGTGTCGGCCAGGTCGCACTCGACCCAGGGCACCCCGTCACCGGGGCGCTGCCGGTCCAGCACCAGCGGCCGCCCGCCGGCCCGGGCCACCGCGGTGACCACCGCCGCGCCGAGCCCGCTCGATCCGCCGGTGACCAGGACGGTCGGGCCGGCACCCGGTGCACTGCTCATCGCGCTCCCTCCGCCGTCGGACGCTGCGCACCGGCTGCCCTGACGGCGCCGGTGGGTGCGGCCCGGTACGCACCGGGGCGCTCGCCGCGGGCCGCCGCGATCATGTCGGTGGTGGAGCGTCCGTCCAGGTAGGGCACCACCACCGAGTGCCCGCCCCAGCGGCGCAGCGCCTCGGCCTCCGGCAGGCTCGCCGGGTCGCCGCCGCCGGTGGCGTAGTCGCCGCCCTTGACCCAGATGTCCGGGCGCAGCCAGCTCAGCACCGCGTCCGGCGTGGACTCGTCGAAGACCAGCACCGCGTCGACGCAGCTCAGCGCCGCGAGCAGCCGGCTGCGGTCGCCCTGCGGCACGACCGGGCGCTCCGGCCCCTTCAGCCCGGCGACGCTGGCGTCGGAGTTGAGGCAGACGATCAGGCAGTCGCCGAGCTGCCGGGCGGCCTGCAGGGTCGCCACGTGCCCGGCGTGCAGCAGGTCGAAGCAGCCACCGGTGGCGACCACGGTGCCGCCGGCGGCGCGTACCTCGGCCACCACCGCGCCGGCCGCGGCGGCCCCGATCCGCTCCCCACCGCCGCCCAGCGGCGCCGGCGCGGCGGCGCGGACCTCGGGCGGCAGCGCGGCCGCCACTCCCCCGCCGGCCACGTACGCCGACGCCTCCGCCACCGCCTCCTGCACCGCCTCGGAGACCAGCGCGCCCCGGGCCAGCGCGAGGCTGGCCGCCGAGGCGAACCGGTCCCCGGCCCCGCAGGTGTCCCCCTCGGCGTTGACCGGGGCGGCGACCACCAGCGGGGTGGCGCCGGCGTGACAGAGCAACGCGCCGTCACCGCCCAGCGTCACCGCCACCGCGCCGGCCCGCCACCGCTCACGCAGCCCCTGCGCGCCCCGGGAGGCGGTGGCCAGCCGGGACGAGCCCGGCGGTACCTCGGTCAGGTCGCGTACCTCCGCCTCGTTCGGGGTGGCCAGGGTGACCCCGGGCACCGCCGCCGGTCCGCGCGGGTGCGGGTCCCAGACCACCGGCGCGCGGGTCGCGGCGAGCGCCGCGCGCAGCGCGGGCTGCCGGGCGACGCCCCGGCCGTAGTCGCTGACCAGCACGGCGGACGCCTCGGCGATCAGCCGGAGCACCGCCTCGCTCGGCGGCCCGGGATCGGCGGCCGACCCACCCCGGTCGTGGCGCAGCAGCACCCGGCCGCGGGCCCGCAGCCGGATCTTCTCCGCGGTGGCGCCGGGCAGCGGCAGCGCGTACACCTGCACGCCGGCGGCGCTGAGCAGGCAGCTGAGCCGGGCGCCGCCGGCGTCGTCGGCGAGCGCCGTCACCAGCGCCACCTCGCCGGCGCCCTGGGTGGCGGCGAAGACCGCGGCCAGGCCGGCGCCGCCGGGGCGGTCGGCGTACGTCGTCTCGTCGAGCACCGGTACGGGCGAGTCGGGGCAGAGCCGGTTCACCACGCCCTCGACGTCGCGGTCCAGCAGGGTGTCACCGATGACCACCAGGGGTCCCCGCACGGCCGGCCTCCTCATCCCGCCTCCACCCGCCGGTCGCCGCCGTCGAGCACCACCTCGACGCCGGTGCGCACCGGCGCGGTGGGCCGCTCGACGGTGGCCGGGCCGGCCGTCCCGGCCACCGCCAGCGCCGCCGGCAGGGCCCGGTCGACGTACTCGCAGAGCACGTGGGTGGAGACCAGGTGCAGCTCCTGCACCACCTGGCTCTCCGGCGAGGCGATGGCGAGCGTCTCGTGGCAGGCGTCGGCGAGCGGGTTGGGCGCCGGTCCGGTGAACGCCCAGCAGCGCAGCCCGACCTCCCGGCCGGCCCCGGCGGCGGCCAGCAGGTTGGCGCTGGCGCCGCTGGTGGACATCAGCAGCAGGATGTCGTTCTCCCGGCCGTGCGCGCGGACCTGGCGGGCGAAGACCTCGTCGTAGCCGTAGTCGTTGCCGATCGCGGTCATCGCGGAGGTCTCCGCGTGCAGCGCGATCGCCGACAGCGGCTGCCGGTCGTCGCGGAGCTTGCCGACCAGTTCGGCGGTGAGGTGCTGGGCCTCGGCCGCGCTGCCGCCGTTGCCGGCGACCAGCAGCCGGCCCCCACCGGCCAGCGTGGCGGCCAACTCGGTGCCCCAGCGGGCGAGCTGCTGCTCGGAGGACCGGTACGGCAGCAGCGCCTCGGCCAGCAGGGTCAGGTGCGCCTCCAGCAGCCCTTCGGTGGCCGTGGTCATCAGGCGACCACCCGGGTCGGCCGGCGCACGGCGGCCACCTCGCCGTACAGCTCGGCCAGCCGCTCGGCGGTGGTCGACCAGGAGTAGCTGCGCCGGGCCCGTTGCAGCGCCGCGGTGGCGTACCCGAAGCGGCGGATCCGGTCGTCGAGCAGGCGCTGGATCGCCGTGCCCAGGGCCTGCGGGTCCCGGGCCGGGACCAGGTCTCCGGTCACCCCGTCGACCACGGTGTCCTTGATCCCGCCCACGGCGGTGCCGACCACGGGCACGCCGCAGGCCATCGCCTCCAGCGGGGTGAGCCCGAACGGCTCGTACCAGGGGGCGGCGACCAGCACGTCGGCGGAGCGGTACCAGCGTCCCATCTCCTCCCGGGGCACCGCGCCGACCAGCTTGACCCGGTCGGCCACCCCGCAGGTGGTGGCGAGGGCGCGCAGCCGGCGGGCGTACGGGTCGGTCTCCAGCAGGCCGGCCGGCGGGCCGCCCACGACCACGCACTCGGCGTCGGGCACCAGGGCCATCGCCCGGATCACCGTCTGGAAGCCCTTGCGTTCCACCAGCCGCCCGACGGTGAGGATCCGGGGCCGGTCGGGCTCCCGGTCGGCGGCCGGGCCGAGCGGGGCGAAGCTGGCGAGGTTGACCCCGGACGGCACGACGGTCATCCGCGAGCGCGGGACGCCGAGGCGGACCAGCTCGCCCACCTCGTCCTGGCACTGGGCGACCACCCGGTCGACCGCGCGGCCCAGCTCCCGCTCGTACGCGATCCGCCGCGCCGGGCTGGTGTCCTGCACGCCCTGGTAGCGCCGCTTGACCGTGCCGAGCGCGTGGTACGTCTGCACCACCGGCACCCCGGTCTGCCGGCCGGCGGTCAGCGCGGCGAGCCCGCTCATCCAGAAGTGCGCGTGGATCACCTCGGGCACCCAGTCGCCGCCGCGCCACCGTTCCACCAGCCAGCGGCTGAACTCCTTCATGTGCGGCAGCAGCGCGTCCTTGGCCAACGGCTCGGCCGGGCCGGCCGGCACGTGCACCACGTCGTACCCGTCCGGGGCGCGGACGGTGACCGGCAGGTCGACCGCGTCGCGTCGGGTGTAGACCCGGACGTCGTGCCCGGCGGCCGCCAGCGCGGCGGAGAGCTCCGCGACGTGGGTGTTCTGCCCACCGGCATCCTCACCGCCCAGGATGGCGAGCGGGCTGGCGTGCTCGGAGATCATCGCGATGCGCATACTTCCTCCTCCAGCAGGCGGTCCCAGTCGGCGAGGAAACGGTCCAGGCCGTAGCGGGCCCGGGCGGCGGTGCGCGCCTCGGCACCGGCGCGGCGGGCCTCGGCGGGTTGCGTGACGAACCGCCCCGCCGCCTCCAGCAGCGCCTCCACCCGGGTGGAGAGGGCGCCGGCCCCGGGCGGCACGGCCTCGACGGCCTCGGTGGTGGCCAGCGCGACGACCGGCATGCCCATCGTCATGGCCTCGATCAGGCTCAGCCCCAGCGACGTCCACCGGCACAGGTGCAGGTACGCCCGCCGCCGCGCCAGCTCGGCGTGCATCCGGTGCTGCGGCACGTCGTCGTGGCTGGCCAGCCGGTCGGCGGGGAGGCCGAGGTGTTCCGCGAGCCCGGCGACCTTCATGCCGAACACGTCCAGCGGGGCGATCTCGGCGAAGCGGGACAGCAGGTCGGTGCCGGTGACCCGCCAGCGGCGTACCGGCTCGTTGATGACGACGGCGAGCCGGTCCAGTTCGCCGGTCCACCGCACCGCCGGCGGGACCACCCCGTGCTCGACCACTGTGGTGCGGGTGCCGCCGTTGTCCCAGAACAGTTCGTTGAAGTGGGTGACGTGGGTGAGCAGCAGGTCGTCCCGGTCCGCCATCGGGTGGCGGGTGTTGGGCACGTCCCCCTTCGGGGTGTTGTGCTCGACGTAGATCGCCGGCAGGTCCCGGCCGGCCCGCCGACCCAGCCAGTCGCAGGCCAGGTCCATCTCCTCGGGCCGTTGCAGCAGCACCACGTCGACCTCCTCCCGGCGCAACTGCTGCGGCGTGACCTCCACCGCGCTGTCCGGCCAGGCATAGGTGCGGGCCCGACCCAGCCCGTACGGGCCGCGGTCGGGGGTGACCGGCACCAGGTAGCGGTGCTTGCCGTGCACGAACGAGGTGGTCCAGGAGCCATGCACGTGCCACACCAGGATGTTCATCGGGCGCTCCCGCCGCCGGCGATCACCGGATCGATGCCGACGGTGGCCGGCGCCGCGCCGGGCGGGGGCGCGTCGGCGGGTACCCCGAGCAGGCGTACCGCCGCCAGGACGTGGCCTGGCTCGACGTTGGACAGGCAGGGGTGGCCGGGCACCGGGCAGCGGGTGGCCCGGGTGTCCCGGCAGGGCGCGGCGGCGTCGCCCAGGCGCACGGTCGGCACCCGGTACGGCCCCCACTGTCCGAACGGGACGGTGGGGGCGAAGAGGCTCACCACCGGCACGCCCAGCGCGGCGGCCAGGTGCGCCGGGCCGGTGTTGCCGACCACCAGCGCCCCGGCGTCGGCCAGCACGGCGGCGAGTTCCGCCAGACCGGTCGACCCGCCCAGGTCGACGCCGGTGTCGCCGGCCACCCGGGCGGTCAGCTCCGTCTCGTCCGGGCCGCCGGTGACCGCCACCCGGTGACCGGCCGCGGTGAGCACCCGGACGATCCGGGCGGCCAGGTCGGGTGGGCAGGCCCGGGTCGGCACCGCCGAACCGGGGTGCAGCACCACGTAGCCGGGGCGGCCGAGGCGGGCCGGCGCGGGCGGCAGGCGGTCGGTGCGGATGCGCAGCGCCGGGTCGTCGGCGGCCGGGAGCGGGAAGCCGGCGGCCGCGGCCAGCGCGAGCGCCCGCTCGGGCTCGGGCAGCCCGTCGGGCACCCGGTGCCGGACGTCGAGCAGCGCACCCGGGTAGTCGTCGCTGATCGCGCTGACCCGGGGCACGCCGGCCATCCGCAGCAGCAGCGCGAGCGGGAGCGGTGACTGGTGGAAGGAGGTGAAGACCACCGCCTCGTCGGCGCGCACTGCGGCGAGGCGGTCGGTGAGCCGGCGGATGTCGTCCGGGTCGACCGGGGCGGGGTCGCCGTCGATCCAGGGCAGCGGCCATTCGACGAGTTCGTCGACGCCGGGCAGCAGGGCGGCGGCGTGCCGGCCGCGTGGCCCGTGCAGCAGGACGACCCGGTCGGCGCCGGCGGCGACGGCGCGGACGGCGGGGCCGGTGACCAGCACGTCGCCGGCCGAGTCGCTGCGGACGACCAGCACGGTGCCGGCCCGGCGGGGCGCGCTGGGACGCAGCGCGGCCTGCCGCCGCAGGATCTCCTCGATGGCCGCCGGCAGGTCGCGGGCGACGTGCGGGGCGGCGGCCACCTCCTCGGGCCGGGTGACCGGGGTGGGCACCAGGACGCCGGTGGCGCCGGCGGCGAGCGCGGCGGTCAGGTCCCGGCCGATGTCCCCGACCAGCACGCACCGGGCGGGCGTGGTGCCCAGCGCGGCGGCGGCCCGGTGGACCAGGCCGGGGGCGGGTTTGCGGCAGGCGCAGTCGTCGCCGTCGTCGTGCGGGCAGACCTGCCAGGTGTCGAACGGGCCGAGCAGGGCCTCGATCCGGGCGTGCACCGCCCGCATCTGCGCGGCGGTGAACAACCCCTTGGCCAGCCCGGACTGGTTGGTCACCACGCCGAGGCGCAGGCCGGCCGCGCGCAGCCGGTCCAGCGCCGCCCGCGCGCCCGGCATCGGCCGCACCTTCTCCGGGTCACCGTTGTACGGCACGTCCTCGACCAGGGTGCCGTCCCGGTCCAGCAGCACCGCGTCGAACAGGACCGGCCGGATCACGGCCCGGTCGACGGCCGGGTCGACCCGGCCTGACCTGCGCTGATCCGGCTCCCTCTGGTCCCGTCGCACGGGCGGCGGGTTCCCGGAGCCCCGGGGAGTAAACATCATCTACCCGGCGGTACGGCTCGTCGCCGTCCGGCCGCGCAGCGGTCGCCGACCCGGCCTTACCCGTCGCCCCGGAGAAGCTAACGCCCGGTCCGACTCAACGGTTAGCCCCGGTCACCGGCGGGGTACTGGACGCCAGTGGCGATTGTGGAGAAAGTGATCGACGCTCCCCCGCAGCAGGTGTTCGACGTGCTGGCGGACGGGTGGACGTACAGCGACTGGGTGGTCGGGACCGTGCACGTGCGGGACGTCGACGACAGCTGGCCGCGGGTGGGCAGCCAACTGCACCACAAGGCCGGGCCGTGGCCGCTCTCGTTGCAGGACTCCTCGACCGTGCTGGCCTGCGAGCCGCCGCACAAGATGGTCATCAAGGCCGGGCTCTGGCCGGCGGGTGAGGCGATCGTGGTGTTCACCCTGGAACCGGTCGGCGCCGACGCCACCCGGGTGCGGATCGGCGAGGACTTCGCCGCCGGGCCGCTGCGCTGGATCCGCAACAAGCTCAACGACCTGGTCCTGCACCAGCGCAACAAGGAGACCCTGCGGCGGCTCTCCGACATCGCCACCCGTCAGAAGGCGGACGAGGCCGCGGAGAGCTGAGGGGCGGGGAGCCTCGACGGGGCCCGACGGGGCACTGGCTACCCTTTGGGGGAAAACCGTCGGCAACCAGAGGATGTCCGTCATGATCGAACCCGTGGAGCTGCCCTCGCCCTGGCGGGAAGCACGCCTGACCGTCGTGGTCCCCACCTACAACGAGGCGGGCAACCTCCCGGTGCTGGTCGAGCGGCTCCTTGCCCTGCCGCTGCCCGGCCTCAAGGTGCTGGTGGCGGACGACAACTCCCCGGACGGCACCGGCGAGGTGGCCGACAAGCTGGCCATCGAGCACCCCGACCGGATCCAGGTCGTGCACCGGGCCGGCAAGGAGGGCCTAGGCCGGGCGTACGTCGACGGGATCGGCCGGGCGCTCGACGGCGGCGCCGACTACGTGGCGCAGATGGACGCCGACCTGTCCCACCCGCCGGAGGCGCTGCCCGGCATGCTCGGCGCGCTGCTCTCCACCCAGGCCGGCGTGGTGATCGGCTCCCGGTACGTGCCCGGTGGCGAACTGGACGAGAACTGGCCGCTGTACCGCCGCGCGCTCAGCGGCTGGGCGAATCTCTACGTGCACACCCTGCTGCGGGTGCGGATCCGCGACCTCACCGCCGGCTTCAAGATCTGGCAGGCGGACGCGCTGCGCGACATCGGCCTGGAGCGGGTGCAGTCCAACGGGTACAGCTTCCAGGTCGAGATGCACTACCTCGCCACCAAGCTGGGGCACACCATCCTGGAGGTGCCGATCCGCTTCGAGGAGCGCCGCGACGGCGACTCGAAGATGACCACCGCCACCAAGGTGGAGAGCGCGCTGATGCCGTTCAAGCTGCGTACCCGGCACCGCAACCTGGAGCGCTGATCCACCCGGCGCACCCGGACCGCCACGCGGCGTGACGGGTGCGGCGGACACGTCGTGCGCGACCTGTCCGAGGGGCATGCGAATGCCGCTCGGGCAGGTCGCTTGTCTCCGGAAAGCCGCGCCGGGTCAGCGGTAGACCGCGCGGTGGGCGGCGCCGATCGCCCGGGCGTACAGGCCGCCGGTGAGGGCGCGGTTGCGGCTCAGCGCCGCCTCCGCCGCGTTCGCGCCCGGGGCGCCGTGCACCCCGCCGCCGGGGTTTGCCGAGGCGCTGGCCAGGTAGAGCCGGTCGACCGGGGTGTCCGGCCGGCCCAGGCCGGGCACCGGGCGCAGGAAGAGCTGCTGGTACGCGGCGGCCGTGCCGCCACCCACCGCGCCGCCGACCAGGCTCGGGTTGCGCTCCTCCAGGTCGGCGGGGCCGGCCACGAAGCGGCCCCGGACGAGCCCCTTGAAGCCGGGGGCGTGGCGCTCCAGCACCGCCTCCATCCGGTCCACGTGTGCGGCCACGTCCTCGGCCCGCCAGTCCCGCCGGAACGGCACGTGGGTGTACGACCAGAGCGACTCCGTGCCGGCCGGTGACCGGGTCGCGTCGGCGGTGGTCATCTGGCCGACCAGCAGGAACGGGTCCTCCGGCAGCTGCCCGCAGGCCAGGTCCGCCGCGTAGCGGGTGAGCCCGTCGACATCCGTGGCCAGGTGCACGGTGCCCGCCCCGGCGACCTGCGGGTTGGTCCACGGCATCGGCCCGTCCAGCGCCCAGTCGACCTTGACCGTCGACCCGTCCCAGCGAAAGTGGTCGAGGTCCTCGACCAGCCGGGGCGGCAGCCAGGCCGCGCCGACCAGGTCCAGGTAGAGCGCCGGCGCGGGCACGTCGGCAAGCACCGCCCGACGGGCCCGCCAGGTGGCGCCGCCCTCGATCCGTACGCCCATCGCCCGGCCCCGGGCGATGAGCACCCGGTCCACCCGGGCGGAGTAGGTGATCCGGCCGCCCTTGGCGATCAGCCGCGCCACCAGCGCGTCGGTGATCCGCTGCGCGCCGCCCACCGGCACCGGCCAGCCGACCTCCTGACCGAGCATGGCGAGCAGCCAGCCGTAGATGCCCGAGCCGGCGTCGTCGGGCGACAGGTCGGTGTGCAGGGCGCAACTGGCCATCAGCGCGGGCGCGCCCTCGCCCCGGAACACCTCGCGGCCGAACTGCCGGCTCGGCAGCACCAGCCGGCGGGCCAGCCGCAGCGCCCCGGCGGTGCGCAGCCGGCCCAGCAGCTCCAGCCCGTCGCGGACCGGCGGGAAGGGGGTGAACAGCGCGTTCACCAGGGGACGGGAGATCGCCCGCCAGTCGTCGTACGTGTCGAGCCAGCGCTGCCCGTCGCCGGGCGCGAACGCCTCCATCGACGCGGCGCTGCGGTCGGGGTCGCGGTTCAGCACCGCCGCCCGGCCGTCCGGCAGCACGTGCGCCAGCACGTCGGGGGCGTGCGTCCAGGCCAGCCCGTACGCGTCGAGGCGCAGCCGGCGCAGCACCGGCGAGGCGTACCCGAGGGGGTAGAAGGAGCTGTAGAGGTCGCTCAGGTAGCCGGGGGCGGTCACCTCGGCCGAGCGGACCGCCCCGCCGGGGGCGCCGGTGGCCTCCAGGACCAGCACGTCCCAACCGGCGTCGGCGAGCAGGTTGGCGGCCACCAGTCCGTTGTGCCCGGCGCCGATGACGACGGCGTCCGCGGTCTCGATGCCGGTCCCGGTCATCCGATCCGCCTACCCGGCCAGCAACCGGGCGAAACGCGTTTGCCTTGCCGGGACCGGGGCATCCACTGCCGCATGTACAGGGTTGAACAGCTCATCGGTGGAGTGTGGGGCGCGGGCGGCGCGGGCGGTGAACTGGTCGTGCACGATCCCGCGGACGGCACGCCGGTCAGCACCGTACCGGTGGCGACGGCGGACGAGGTGGCCAAGGCGGTCGAGGCGGCCCGGGGCGCGGCGGCGGATTGGGCGGCGACGGCCCCGGCGGAGCGGGCGGCGGCGCTGCACCGGGCCGCGGACGCGCTGGCCGCGGCGGCGGACGAACTGGCCGAGGCGACGACGGCGGAGATGGGCAAGCCACTCGCCGACGCCCGGGGCGGCGTGGAGGCGGGCATCGGCACGCTGCGACAGTACGCCGAGTTGGGCCCGGTGCGGGGCGGGCGGACGCTGCACGGCGGCGCGCACGCCATCGACTTCATGGCGCCGGAGCCGCGCGGGGTGGTCGCCGCGATCACCCCGTGGAACGACCCGGTGGCGGTCTCCTGCGGGCTGCTCGGCGCGGCCCTGGTGACCGGCAACGTGGTGCTGTACAAGCCGAGCGAGCGGACCCCGGCCACCGGCTGGCTGCTGGCCCGGATCCTCGACGGCGCGCTGCCGGCCGGGGTGCTGTCGCTGCTGACCGGCGGCGGCGAGGTGGGCGCGGCGCTGGCCGCGCAGGAGGTGGACGTGGTGGCCCACGTCGGCTCCACCGCCACCGGCCGGGCCATCGCGGCGGCCTGCGCCCGCACGCGCGCGAAGGCGCTGCTGGAGAACGGCGGCAGCGACCCGCTGATCGTCGACGCCGGAGTGGACCCGGTCTGGGCGGCCGGGCAGGCGGCGATCGGTTCGTTCGCCAACGCCGGCCAGATCTGCGTCGCGGTGGAGCGGATCTACGTGCACCGGGACGTGGCGGAGGACTTCGTCGACGCGCTGGTCGAGCGGGCGGAGGCGCTGCGGGTCGGCCCGGGCCGGGACCCGGCGACCGGGCTGGGCCCGCTGGTGGACCGGCGGCACCGCGACCACGTGCACGGCCAGGTGACCGCGGCGGTGGCCGAGGGGGCGACGCTGCGCACCGGGGGTGTGCTGCCGGAGGGGCCGGGGGCGTTCTACCCGGCGACGGTGGTCGCCGATTGCCGGCACGAGATGACGCTGGTCCGCGAGGAGACGTTCGGGCCGGTGGCGCCCGTGGTGGTGGTGGACTCGTTCAGCGAGGCGTTGCGCTGCGCCGCCGACTCCCCGTACGGGCTGGCCGGCACGGTGCTCACCGCCTCGATGAGCCACGCGCAGCGGGCCTGGCGGGAGCTGCCGGTGGGCACCGTCAAGGTGAACGCGGTGTTCGGCGGGGCGCCAGGCGGCGCCGCGCAGCCGCGCCGCGGCAGCGGCCAGGGGTTCGGGTACGGCCCGGAGCTGCTCGACGAGTTCAGCACGGTGAAGACGGTGCACCTGGAGGCCCCGGGCGGCGGCCACTGGTGAGCGGGAACGCGGGAGCCCGGGACCGCGCGGTCCCGGGCTCCCGTGCGTCGTACCCCCCGCTCAGCGACCGCCGCGGGCCTTGGACTTCTCGCGGGCCTCCGTGGTCTGCCGAAGGTTCGCCTTCTGGATCGCCTTGACCAGTTCCGGCTTGGTCATCCGGGACCGGCCGGGTACGTCCAGCTTCTTGGCCACCTCCATCAGGTGCTCCTTCTTGGCGTTGGCGTCCACGCCGCCCGCCGTGGGAGCCCGTCGGGCCGGTCCGCCACCCTGCGCCTGGCGGTCGCTGGGTCCCTTGCGTCCCTTCGGCTCCCAGTGGTCGCCGACCTTCTCGAACTCGTGCTTGACCGCGGCGAACGCGGTGCGGTGCGCCCGCTCGCCCTCGCCGTACGTCTCCACCGCCGAGTCGTGCGTCTTCTCCCAGGTGCGCTTCGCCTTGTCCGGGGAGCGCCGCAGCGTGCTGGGCAGTACCTCGCGCCCGGGCATCTCGTCCTCCTCCGCGTCGATGTCTGCGTATGGACGGTTCCCCGGGCCCTCATCGGCAAACTCACCCGCCGGGTTTGTCGATTTCCGGCACCGGGTACCGGCGGGGCCAGCGGGTGCGGGTGCGCCGGCGGAGACGGGAGCGGGAGATGGCAGCGACGACGGAGCCGACCGCGGTCGCCGGTGGCCGGGACGGCCTGCGGGTCCCCCGCCGGGTACGCCAGCTGAGCTGGTCCACCTGGCGCGGGGCGCTGGTGCGCAGCGGGCGCAACTTCGTCAAGGACAACTGCGCGGACTGGGCGGCGGCGCTGACCTACTACGGCGTACTCGCGCTCTTCCCCGCCACCGTGGTGGTGGTCGCCCTCGTCGGCCTGGTCTCCGACGGCGAGCGCACCGTCGACACGGTGCTGGGGCTGGCCCGCGACATCGGCGCCGGCTCCGTGGTCGCCAACGACGGTTTCGTGTCGGTGGTGCGCACCGTGGTCGACCAGCAGAGCGGGGCGAAGGTGCTGCTCAGCTTCGGTCTGCTCGGCGCGCTCTGGTCGGCGTCCGGGTTCATCGGCGCGTTCACCCGGGCCTCCAACGCGATCTACGGGGTCGAGGAGGGGCGGCCGTTCTACCGGTTGCGCCCGATGCAGATCGGCCTGGCGGCCGTGTCGCTGGTCCTGCTCGCCGTGGTGGCGCTCGGCCTGATCGTCAGCGGGCCGGTGACCGACGCGGTGGGCGACCTGCTGGGCGCCGGCGGGTTGGCCCGCACGGTGTGGAGCGTGGCCAAGTGGCCGGTGCTGGCGCTGGTGATGATGACGCTGCTGTCCCTGCTGTTCTGGATCGCCCCGAACGTCCGGCAGCCGAGGTTCCGCTGGCTGACCCCGGGCGGGGCGGTGGCCCTGCTCTCCTGGATCGTCGCCTCCGCCGGTTTCGGCCTGTACGTCGCGAACTTCGGCTCCTACGACGTGACGTACGGCAGCCTGGGCGCGGTCATCGCCTTCCTGGTCTGGCTCTACCTGTCCAACTGCGCGCTGATGTTCGGCGTGCAGATCAACGCCGAGCTGCAACGGGGCCGGGTGCTCCAGGCCGGGGCGGAGGATCCGGGCGAGCCGGTCCTGCCTCCGAAGGCCCCCGCCGATTCGTGACCGCGTGCCGGGTTCGGCGTTTCCCGGGGGCCGCCAGGGGTAGCACCACAGCATGGAACTGGAACGTGGCAGCAGCAAGCACGGACCGAGGCTCGACGAGCAGATGAGCCAGGAGGTCGCCGGCCTGGTCCAGGGTCCGGGCACCGGGGGCTCGCGCGCCGAGGAGTTCCGCGAGCCCGAGCCGGCCGGCGAGGACCAGCCGGGTGCCACCACGGCGCCGGCGGGTGAGCTGCGCAGCGGCGCCCCGAAGGGCATGAGCTCTCGGGACGTCGAGGACCGCAGCCGGCTCGGGCGGTTCATCACGATGACGGCCCTGCCGGGCGACCGCGAGAAGCTGATCGCCAACGCCCGCGAGAACCAGGCGCCCGCCGACCTCATCGAGGAGCTGGAGCGGCTGCCCGACGGTACGCGGTACCGCACCGTTTCCGAGGTGTGGGCCGCACTCGGTCACAAGAACGAGACGACCCGCTGGTGACCGGATCGGCCCACGATCCGATCGAACACCGGCGGCCAGAGGAGGAATCTTCATGAGCGGCGTTACCGAGCACGTGGACGTCTCCGTCCCGATCCGCACCGCGTACGACCAGTGGACCCAGTTCGAGGAGTTCCCCCACTTCATGGAGGGGGTGCAGGAGGTCCGGCAGCTGACGGACACGATGACCCACTGGACCGTCGAGATCGCCGGGGTCAAGCGTGAGTTCGACGCCGAGATCACCGAGCAACTCCCCGACGAGCGGGTGGCCTGGAAGTCGACCGGCGGCACCCAGCAGGCCGGCGTGGTCACCTTCCACCGGCTCGACGAGGGCAAGACGCGGGTCACCCTGCAGATGGACTTCGAGCCGCACGGCGTGGTGGAGAAGGCCGGCGACAAGCTGGGTGTGGTGGACCGGCGCGCCAAGGGCGACCTGGAGCGGTTCAAGCAGTTCATCGAGCGCCGCGGTCAGGAGACCGGCGCCTGGCGGGGCAAGGTGGACCGCCCGCAGCCGTGAGGCGTTCCCCCGGGTACTCACGCATCCGATGGCCGCCGGTGATCCGGCGGCCATCGCCGCGTCCGGGCCCGCCCGCCGGCCGTTTGCGATCATCCACCCCGGGTACGCCAAGGGGATGACGGAGAACGACGACAGGGTGTGGCGGGACGAGCAGAAGACCCCGCTGAGGGAACTGGACCGGGCGATCGCCCGGTCGACCATCGACGGGCAGGCCGACGACGTCACCGGCAACGACGCCGGCGAGGAGGCCGCCTTCGGGCACGGCCCCGAGGCGGTGGACCGGGGTGCCGGGGCGGCCGAGCGGCGGGAGATGACCGACTCGGAGCGCGCGTACCGGCCGTCGACGACCGGCCGGACCGGCCCCGACACCCTCTGAGCCACGAGACGCCCTCGGGCGGGACCCGCCCGGGGGCGGGCCCGTCCCTCAACCGGTGACGGCGGCCACCGACCGGCGCCCGGTAACGGCCACCGACCGGCGCTCGGCCATGGCGTGCAGGAGCAGCAGCAGCACCGAAAGCACCGTCAGCGCCGGCCCCAGCAACGCCACCGACGTGTGCCCGAACAGCACCCCGAGCCCGCCGGGGATCAGCGCCGCGCCGAGCCCGGCGGTCCCGATCTGGACGCCGATGGCGCGGTCCGCGTGCGCCGCGCCGACCCGCTCCGGGGTGGCGAGGGTGAGCAGCGGGTAGACCGGCGCGGCGGCGAAGCCCACCAGGACCAGGCCGGCCACCGCCACCCAGGCCGGAGCGGGCAGCGCGATCAGCAGGGCGCCGGCCGTCATGCCGAGCAGGCTGCCCCGCAGCACCCGACCGACGCCGAGGCGCTCGGCGACCACGCCCTGCACGACCCGCCCCACGAAGAGGCTCCCCCAGTAGCCGGAGACGCAGAGGCCGGCGGTGGTCGCCGACAGGTGGCGCCCCTCGGTGAGCAGCAGGAACGCCCAGAGCCCGGCGCTGATCTCAATCGCCACGTAGAGCATGAAGGCGAGCGCGCCCAGCCAGACCGCGGGCAGCCGCAGCGTCTCGCGTACCGGCACCGGCCCGGTGCCGGCCACGACGGGTACGGCCGGGTGCGCCGGCCGGCCCCGCCAGGCCCGTACGGTCAGCGCGAAGGCGGCGGCCAGGGCGAGCTGGGCCGCGGCGACGAGCCCGTAGCCCCAGCGCCAGCTCAGCCCGGCGCCGAGCGCGCCGGTCATGATCAGCGGGCCGAGCGCCACCCCGAGGCCGAAGCAGGCGTGCATCCAGGTCATGTGCCGAGGCCCGAACGCCCCGGCCGCGTACGCGTTGAGCCCGGAGTCGACGGCGCCCGAGCCGAGCCCGAGGACCAGCGCGCAGCCGATCATCAGGGCCAGCTCCGGCGTCGAGGCGTACCCGGTGAGCGCCAGGCTGGCCAGCACCGTGCTGCCGGCCAGCAGCCGACCGACGCCGAGTCGGGCGAGGGTGAAGCCGGCGAGCACGCTGGAGGTCAGATACCCGACGGTGCCCGCGGTGAGCACCAGCCCGACCGCCTCGGTCGGTACGCCGAGGTCCGCGCGGATCGACGGCCAGCCGACCCCGATCAGCCCGTCGGGCAGGCCGAGGCTGACGAAGGCGAGGTAGGCGAGCAGGAGCAGCGAGGCGCGGGGCGGGGTGACGGACACGGGGGGCCATCCTGCCGTATCCGCCGAGAACACCGACAGCCGGCGGCGGCTTCCTCCGAACCGGCAAAAAACAACGCCCGGACGGGCAGGAATGCGGACAGCCCATCCAGAATCGGCCGATCGGGTGACGGCAACCGGGGGGTGCCGCGTCAGACTTTCGGGATGCAACAGGGCTCCGGCATCCTCACCCCACGTCAGCGGCGTCTGGCCTGGCTCGGCTTCCTCCTCGCCGCGCTCCAGGCCCCGGTCTCGGCCAAGCTGGTCGCCGACGACTCCTGGCTGTTCAGCCTCTGCGTCGCGCTCATGGTGGCGACCGTCATCCTCGCCGACGACACCAGCCGTCGCCGGCCGGCCGACGCGCCGTCGGCCGACTGACACCCGGGTCGCTCCCCCGCGACGGGGGCAGGTGGGAAGCCTGACGCCTGACCTCCGGGCGCCCTCAGTTCCCGGGTGGGCCGGGCTCGGCGGGGCGGGCCTCGTGCCCGGGTCGGCCCCGGGTCCGCCGCCGTTCCTTCATCTCCGCCTCGTAGAGGTGGCGGCGGCCGTCCACCAGCTGGTCCCGGGCGGCGCGGTCCAGCTCGCGGAAGACCGCGTAGTAGTTGTCGTCGAAGTCCTCGACGATCTGGAACGTCCACCGACCGGCGATCACGTTGCGGCCGAGCAGCTCGGTGCGGACCCGCTCCGCGAGGTCCTCGTGGCCGGCGGCCCGCAACTGCGCGACCGCGTCGTCGAGCATCAGGTCGGCGTGCCCGATCAACTGGTGCAGCGAGTAGAGGTGCCCGCGCGCCCGCTCCACCGTCTCCAGCGCCTCGCTGAGCTTGCCCAGCGCGGCCACCGTCTCGTCGGTCACCCCGTCCGGCCGGCGGTGCTGCCGGTCCGGGCCGTCGTCGTGCTGTCCCATTCCGTCCCCCCAAGGTGCCGGCTGCGCCCGTTCGCGCGCGTTTCTCCTTCTGCCCGCCCTGCGCCGGGTCAATCCCGGCGGAGGAGGGCGGCCGACCGGAAGAGGACCCGGGACCGACCGAGCGGCCGAGGCCACCCGGGCCGCCGGGTGACTAACCTCGGTCCCCATGCGTCTGCCGTACTCCCAGGTCGCGACCCGGACCGCCGCGAACGCTGCGCGGTCCGCCCTCGCCCTGCTCAGCGCCTCGGTCGGCGCCTCCGGCCTCGCCGCGGCGGCCGCCAACCCCGGCCTGCTCGCGATGGTCGACCAGCACGCGGCCGCGGTACGCGACAGCCTCGACGGGGACCGGCGCCCGCTGACCCCGGCGGCGCTGGTCGGGTACGCCGACGGGCTCCGGGCGGCCGCGCTGGAGCACGGCCTGACCCCGCCCACCGGCGCCGTGGACTGGACCGAGCCGGACTGGCTGCGCATCCGCCTGCTGGCGGTCTGCGCGCTGGCCCGCACGCTCGACCCGCGCCACCTCGAAGCGGCCTGACCCGCTCCGGACACGACGGAGGGGCGTCCGCGCCACGCACGGACCCCCTCCACCGGTACGCCGCCGACTCAGGTCCCCGGACGGCGGAACTGCTGGGTCTCCTCGCCCACGTTGCCGGACTGGTACGTCCCCCGGCCCCCGGCCGCCGCCCTGGCCTCCTCGGCGCTCGCCATGGGTGCGACGCGCTCGCCGCCCCGGTCGGCCATCTGCCGGTTCATGTCGCCCCGCCCGGCCGTCTGGGCCTGGCGGTGCACCTGGATGGCTCGCGACTCCTCGGCCATCCGGTCCAGCCAGCGGTCCCAGCGGCTCTGCATCGGCTTCACCAGACCACCGCCGACGCCGACGATCAGGATGCCGGCCACCGTGGCGAGCACCGCGATCAGCACCGGCGTGGTCACCGTGGTGGCGACGCCCACCTGGTTCAGCGCGGCGATGATGCCGAGCGCCAGGATGAAGACCGCCGTCAGGTCGCCGAGGATCCGGCCGTACGAGAGGCCGCCCAGCGCGCCGGTGACCAGGTCCCGGACGGCGTTGGCGATCGCGGCCGCCACGACCACGATGACGATCGCCACGAACGCGCGCGGCAGCCAGGCCACGACGCCCCGGATCAGGTCACTGATCGCGTTGGGTCCCCAGACCCCGAAGGCGAACTGCAGGGTGAACAGCAGGACCGCGTAGTACGCGAGCTTCGCCAGGATGTCGCTCGCGTCGTACTTCGTGCGTTCCAGTGCCCGTTTGATGCCACCCCGTTCGACCGCCCGGTCGAACCCCACCCGTTCCAGTACCTTGTCCACGATCTTGAGTACCGCTCGGGCGATGATCCAGCCCACCACGAGGATCGCGATGAACGCGATCGCCCTCGGGATGAAGAGCAGCACCGACCTCCACATGTCGGCCACGGCGTCGCCGATGTCGGCCTGCCTGACCGCAAGGGTTTCCGGCATGATGTCCCTCCTGTCGCATGGACTGCGCCGGCCGGATACCCGGTCGCTCAGGGTGCACGCCGCGACACCCTGGATCAATTTCCCGACATGTCCCCCGAAAGGCCTCCTGACCTGCCCTAACATCACCGCTCCCGGACCCTCCGGCGCGATCGGGGGGCATGATCCAAACCTCTGCGCGACGCTCCGGCTAGGCTGCGTGACATGCCAGGCACGGTCGGGCGAGTCCCCACGCCACCACCCGCCGCCCCCGGACCGGCCCCGGTCTCGCAGGTGGCGGCGACCGTGCTCGCCCACCCCTGGGCGGGCACCCCGCTCGGGCCGCCGCAGCGGTGGGACCCGGCGGTGCGCGCCCTGGTCGACGTGATCCTCTCCTCGCCGGTGCCGATGGCGCTCTACTACGGCGACGAGTTCGTGCTGCTCTACAACCAGGGCTACTCGGAGCTGATCGGGGACCGGCACCCGGACGCCCTCGGCCGGCCCGCCGGCGAGGTCTTCGCGGACCTCTGGCGCACCCCCGGGGTGGGCGACGTGATCGAACGCACCTACCGGCGGGGCGAGTCCTTCCTCCAGCGGGAGTCGATGCTGCCGGTCGACCGGCACCTGGCGGCCACCGGCGACCACGCCGTCTTCACCCGCGGCCACTCGCCGGTGCGCGACAGCACCGGCCGGATCGTCGGCGTGCTCAGCGTGGCCGCGCAGACCACCCAGCTCACCCAGCAGTTGCAGAGCCTCAGCGACTTCGCCGCCGCGCTCTCCGGCACGCTCACCCTCGACGACGTGGCCCGGGTGACCCTGCGCTACGCGCTGCACTCCTTCGACGCCGACCGGGTGACCTTCGCCGTCGACGACGGCCCCGGCTGGCGGATGGTCCGGCGCATCCGGGGCGAACTGCTCGACGAGGCCGACGAGCGACTGCCTCCGCTGTGGCGGCCCACCGCCGCGGACTCCCCCGCCCCGGTCGTGGTGACCGCGCGCAGCGGCGTGCCGTACTTCGTCGGCGACGGCGAACCGCTGCGGGCGAGCGCGATCGACCGGCACGACCAGAAGATCCGCTCACTGGCCGCGCTGCCGCTGCGCTCCTCGGTGATCCGCGGCGGCCTCGCCGTCGGCTACCGGACGCCGCACGGCTGGTCGGCGGCGGAGCGGGCGTTGCTGACCGCCTCGGCGGAGCTGGTCGGCCAGGCGGCCGAGCGGGCCCGCCGGTTCGAGACCCAGCACGGCACCGCCCAGCTGCTGCAACGCAGCATGCTGCCGGAGCGGCTGCCAGCGCTGCCCCGGCTGCGGATCGCCGCCCGGTACGACCCCGGCGTCGACGGCAACGCCGCCGGCGGTGACTTCTACGACGCCTTCGTGCTGCCCACCGGCGACCTGGGCGTGGTCCTCGGCGACGTCGCCGGCCACGACGTGCAGGCGGCGGCCCGGATGGGTCAGGTACGGGCGGCACTGCGCGCCCTGGCGCTGGCCGACCCGCGCCCGGACGCCGTGCTCACCGGGCTGGACCGGCTGGTGGCCAGCCTCGGCACCGAGACCGGCACCCAGGAACTCTTCGTCACGGTGGTCTTCGGCGTGGTGGACGCCGACCGCGGCGAGATCACGCTGGCCAGCGCCGGGCACCCGCCGCCGCTGATCCGGCGCTGCCACCCCGACGGCTCGGCGACGGCCGCCTTCGTCGAGCTGCCGGCGGGCGCCCCGCTGGGGCTGGGCTGCCGGCCGCGTACCGCGACCGTGCCGTTCCAGCCCGGGGACACCCTGCTGCTGTACAGCGACGGGGTGGTCGAGCGACGGCGGCACAGCCTCACCGCGGGGCTGGACGTGCTGGTCACGGCGGTGGCCGGCGCGGCCAGCGGCGACCCGCGCGCGCTCTGCGCGGTGGCCACCGGCGCGGTGCACGGGGCGACGGAGGACGACGTCGCGGTGCTGGCGGTGGAGCACGCGCTGAAGCCGAGCCGCTCGGCGAGCATGGAGATGCCGGCCGAGCCGACCGCGCCGAGCCGGGTGCGGCACTGGCTGACCGCACAGCTGACCGACTGGCGGGTGCCGGAGGCGGTGATCGGCGCGGCGGTGCTGTGCACCAGCGAGCTGACCACCAACGCGCTGCTGCACGCCGGCACGGCCGCCCGGGTGGAGATCGACCTGAGCCCGGAGCGGCTGCTGGTGTCGGTCGCCGACTCGGGCACCCGGGGCACCGTGACCCGGGCGCAGACCGACACGTTGAGCAGCCGGGGCCGGGGCCTCGGCCTGATCGAGCAGCTCTCCGACGCCTGGGGCACCGACCCCACGGTCCGTGGTTCGACGGTCTGGTTCGAGATCCTCATCCCGGCGGGGTGAGCATCCGGCGTCAGGGCCGCCCGAACGGGGTAGGGAGACGCCATGAGCGCAGAGAGTCCCTCCGGCGTCCTCTTCGACGTCGACGGCACGCTGGTCGACACCACCTACCTGCACACGGTGAGCTGGTGGGAGGCGCTGCGGCAGGCCGAGCACCGGGTGCCGATGTCGCTGATCCACCGGTCCATCGGGATGGGCTCGGACAAGCTCCTGGACCACCTGCTCGACCCGGAACGGGATCGGACCGCCGACGGCAAGCTGCGCGACGCGCACGACAGCCTCTTCGCCGAGTACTGGGAGCGCCTCGCCCCGCTGCCCGGCGCGGCGGAGCTGCTGCGCGCCTGCGCCGCCCGGGGCCTGCGGGTGGTGCTCGCCACCTCCGCCGCCGAGCACGAGGTCGGGGCGTTGCGCGCCGCGCTGGACGCCGACGACGCGGTCGACACCGTCACCTCGTCGGCCGACGCCCAGCAGAGCAAGCCGGCGCCGGACATCCTGGTGGCCGCCCTGGAGCAGGCCGGCCTGGACGCCCGGCGGGTGGTCTTCGTCGGCGACTCGGTCTGGGACGTCGCCGCCGCCGCCAAGCTCGACATCCCCTGCGTCGGGCTGACCTGCGGCGGCACCAGCCGGGGCGAGCTGGCCGGGGCGGGCGCGGTCGCCGTCTACGACGACCCGGCGGCGCTGCTGGCCGCGCTGGCCGACTCCCCCCTCGTCACATCGAGGCGGACGTCACCCCGGGACAAGCCGGACACCGAGGCTTAGCCCCCCGGAGCACGGGGCACAGTCCCCACCTCGCGCGTTGGTGCGGGCGAGGTGCGAGAGGTGGTGGGCGTGGAACCGGTCGATGTCGCGTTCGCGCTGGTGGGCGTGGGCGCCCTGCTGGCCGGGATCCTGCCCCGGGTGCTGGAGCACCGCCCGCTGTCCATGCCGATCGCGTTCCTCGGGCTGGGCATGCTGGTCTTCCTGCTGCCCACCGGGCTGCCGTCGCCGGACCCACTGGCCCATCCGGAGCTGACCACCCACCTGACCGAGATCGGGGTGATCGTCGCCCTGATGGGTGCCGGCCTCAAGATCGACCGGCCGTTGAGCTGGCGGCGGTGGTCGTCCACCTGGCGACTGCTGGCGATCGCGATGCCGGTGTGCATCGCGGCGGTGACGCTGCTCGGCTGGTGGTGGGCCGGCCTGGTGCCGGCCGCCGCGCTGCTGCTGGGGGCGGCGCTGGCCCCGACCGACCCGGTGCTCGCCGCCGACGTGCAGGTGGGCGAGCCCACCGACGTGGAGGACTCCGAGGACGAGGTCCGCTTCGCCCTCACCTCGGAGGCCGGCCTGAACGACGGGCTGGCCTTCCCGTTCGTGTACGCCGCCATCGCCATCGCCACCACCAGCCTCGCCCCGGCGCACTGGCTCGCCGACTGGTTCACCGTCGACGTGCTCTACAAGCTCGTCGTCGGCGTGGGTGGCGGGCTGATCGTCGGCTGGCTGCTCGGCAAGCTGTTCTTCCGCGCCCCCAGCGAGCTGCGGCTGGCCCGGCACGCCGAGGGTTTCCTCGCCCTGGCCGCCACGTTCCTCGCGTACGGGCTGGTGGAGGTGGTCGGCGGGTACGGCTTCCTGGCCGTCTTCGTGGCCGCGCGGGCGATCCGGGCGGCCGAACGCACCCACGAGTTCCACTCGGTGCTGCACGACTTCGCCGAGCAGGTCGAGCGACTGCTGACGGTGCTGTTGCTGCTGCTCTTCGGCGGCGCGGTGATCGACGGCCTGCTGGCCCCGCTGACCTGGCCGGCGGCGGCGGTCGGACTGGCCCTGCTCTTCGTGGTCCGGCCGCTGGTGGCCTGGCTGTCGCTGCGGGGCGCGCCCGGCCGTCCGGCCGAGCACTGGGTGATCTCGCTGTTCGGCATCCGGGGCGTCGGCTCGTTCTACTACCTGGCGTACGCCACCAGCAGGACCGACTTCCCCCAGGCCGACCTGATCTGGGCGACCGTCGGGCTGGTGGTGGTGGTGTCCGTGGTGGTGCACGGGATCGCCGCGACCCCGGTCATGCAGCTGCTCGACCGAGCGGGCGAGCGCACGAAGGAGCCGTCAGAGCGGGGCGAGCCCGCGCTGGGCGGCGTCCGGGGCTGACCGCGGGGCGGGCACCGCGGCCGGCGCCGGCAGCTCCAGGCGCACCCGGACGGTGGTGCCACCGTCGACCGTGCGGATGTCGACCAGGTCGCAGAGCTGCTGCACGAGCAGCAGCCCGCGTCCCCGCTCGGCCGACACCGGGGCCGGGATCCGGCCGGCGAGCGGGTCGGTCAGCGTGCCGTGGCTGCTGATCTCGCAGACCAGCTCGTCCGGCGCCGCCACCCACCAGCGGGCCGTGGCGGGCCCGCCGGCGTGGGTGATCGCGTTGGCGGCCAGCTCGGTGACGGCGATCCGCAGGTCGTCGACGCGGTCGGCGGGCAGTCCGGCGGCGACGGCGGTGGCGGCGACAGCGGCCCGCAGCGCGGCCAGGCCGGCCGCCTCCACCCGCAGCGTCGCCGCGTCGGCCGGAGCCGGAGGCAGCGCCTCGGCGCAGCCGGCCAGCACCGTCTCGGGGTGCTGGTAGCCGGCGCTGGGCCGGGCCAGCGCCCCGCTGCGCACGACGGGGTGGGTCCGCCCCACGTCGGCGAGGGCGTCGGCGGGCAGCCGGGAGCGGTCGAAGAGGCAGAGCACGCTCACCGGGTACGCCGGGAGCGCCAGATTGATCATGGCTTCGTGCTCGACGCAGTGCCGGTACGCCGCCGGCCGCCGGCCCGGCCAGAGCGACTCCCCCACGATCCGCAGCCGGCGGCCGGGGAACCGGTGCACGAAGTCGCGCAGGGCGGTGGGGATGATCGCCGCCGGGTTGCGCCCGATGGCGCTCATGTCGGCGAGGGTCACCCCGGCGAACGCGCCGAGAGCGGTCCCGACCAGGGCGAGCCAGTGCGCGGGGACGGCGACCATGACGGGCTCGTCGGCGGCCCGGCCGGCCGCCACGAAGGCGGTGATGGCGTCGAGGTAGTCGTGGTCGTCGGCGTATAGCAGCGCGTCGTGCCGCAGGCCCCGGCCGGTCACGCCGTCCCCCGCCGTCCGGAATCCCCGTCCACGTCGCGCACACCTCCCCCGAGGCGACGATACGCCCCCCGCCGACGGCCGGTGCGCGCCCCGGTACCGGTCAGCCACGCAGGGCGAGCACCCGCTCGGCCAGGGCGCGCCCCAGGTCCCGCCCGGAGCGCCAGGCGCTCTGCACCCGGGGCCGGCCGAACGCGTCGCCGGCCAGCCCGACCCCGTCGTCGTCGAGGTGGTACGTCCCGTCCCCGCTGGCGGTCGGCCGGGCGTACGTCCAGCGGTGCACGTGCACCAGCTCGGCCGGGTCGGGGAGCGCGAGCAGGTCGCGGACCGACTCCTCGACGGTCGGCCCGGCGGCGGTGGGCTGGGCCAGGTGGCCGGCGGCGAACTCCGGCGTGGTGTGCGCGACGAGCACCGGGGCGCCGTCGCCGCGCCGGTCGCCGTCGTCGCAGACCAGCGCCAGCAGCGGATGGTCGTTGACGAAGGCGCCCCGGAAGTCGGGCCAGCGGCGGCGCGGGAACCGCAGCACCGCGGTGAGCGTCGGCGCCCAGCGCTGCTGAAGCGCGGCGCGCGTCGCGTCGGCCAGCTCCGGGTCGAGCAGCAGCGCCGCCTGGGGGCCGGGCATGCACAGCGCCACCCCGGCGCACCCGGAGCCGTCCACCGTCGGGCCCGGCTGCACGGTCATGACCAGCCGGTCCACGCTCACCGGCAGGTCGCGGGCCAGTTCCTCCACCAGTGAGCGCAGGCCGCGCGGGGCGGCCCAGCGGGTCGGACCGGTCACCTCGCGCCGGCCGTCCGGGCCGTACGCCACGAAGGTGTCGGTCCACTCCCGGACCAGCCCGGCGGCCCGCCACCCCCGCACGACCTCGGCGAAGTCGGGGTCGTCCACCGTGAGGTACGCGGCGCCGGTGTCGGCGGGGCGGCCGTCGAAGCGGCGGCTGGCCATTCGCCCGCCCGCCACCCGGCCCCGTTCCCGGATCTGCACGTCGACGCCCGCCCGGAACAGCTCCGTCGCGCACGCCACGCCGGCGATGCCGGCTCCCACCACGATCACGCCCGAGTCCACCGGGTGATCGTATGTGCGTCGGCGGCGGGCGGCATGAAGGACCGACACCGTGGGTAGGGGTACACCTGTTCGAAGAAAGGTGGACATCATGGCCGACCGCAACAGGCAGCAGCCCGACCCGCGGGGCGCGATCAAGGATCCGGACGACTGGGTGACCGGCGAGGAGCCGCCGACCGCCGCCCAGGAGTCGTACCTGCACACGCTGGCCCGGGAGGCCGGCGAGGAGGTGCCGGACGACCTGACCAAGGCCGAGGCGTCCCGGCGGATCGACGAGTTGCAGGAGGAGACCGGCCGGGGCCGGTGACCCTCAGCGCGGGGGCAGGCGGTGCAGTTCGACCTCGTCGAGCCGCCCCGCCGCCACCCGGGCGGTCAGGTAGGTGGCGTACGGCTGGGACCGCCGGTCGGTGGGCGAGCCGGGATTGAGCAGCCGCAGCCCGCCCGGGGCGACGCTGTCCCACGGGATGTGCGAGTGGCCGAAGATCAGCAGGTCACGGTCGGGGAAGCGGGCCGCGCAGCGCTCCTCCCGCCGAGTCTTCGGCCCGGTCTCGTGCACCACCGCCACCCGCAGGCCGTCCAGGTCGACCCGGGCCACCTCGGGCAGTCGGGCCCGCAGCTCGGGGCCGTCGTTGTTGCCGTACACGCCGACGAGGCGGCGGGCCCGCGCGGTCATCGCGTCGAGCAGCGCCACGTCCACCCAGTCGCCGGCGTGCACCACCACGTCGGCGGCCTCCACCGCCGACCAGACGGGCGCGGGCAGGTCACGCGCCCGCTTCGGTACGTGGGTGTCGGCGAGGATGACCAGGCGCATCCCGCCATTCTCCGCCAGTCTTCCGGTCCGGGTGGCCATCCGGTGCGCGCTCAGGCGCCCTGGCCCTGGTTCTGCATCAGGCCACCGTCCATGAAGTACGTCGACCCGGTGACGTAGTCGGCGTCGTCGCTGGCGAGGAAGACGGCCAGCTTCGCGATCTCGCCAGGCTGGGCGGCCCGCTTCCACGGGATCGACTGCACCTGTTCCTCCAGGTACTGCGGATCGTCGATGGCCCGCTGGTTGAACGGGGTGAGCACCATCCCAGGTCCGATGTTGTTGACGTTCATCCGCATCGGCGCCACCTCCAGGGCGAGGCTCTTGGCGAACTCCAACATCGCGCCCTTGCTGGTGTCGTAGTCCGCGCCGCCGGCCCGGGCCACCTCCTGGTGGATCGAGGTGATGTTGATGATCTTTCCCTGCCCGCCCTGGTCGCGGCGGTGCCGCACGAACCGGCGGGAGCAGAAGAACGTCCCGTAGACGTTGATCCGGATGGCCCGATCCCAGGTCTCGGTGTCCAGGTCGGCGACGGGGATGCCGGAGGCGTCCACGCCGGCGTTGTTCATCAGGACGTCCAGGGTGCCGAACTCGGCGAGGGCCTCGTCGAACATCACCTCGACCTGGTGCTCAACGCTGATGTCGCCCTGCACCACCATGGACCGCTGGCCGGCCTTCTCCACCTCGGCCCTGGTGTGGTTGGCCCCGGCGTGGTCGTGCAGGTAGTGCACCACCACGTCGGCGCCCTCCCGGCCGAACTCGATCGCCGTGGCCTGCCCGATACCCGAGTCCGAGCCGGTGATCAGGGCGGTCCTGCCTGCCAGTCGTCCGGTCATCAGCGTGCTCCCTCCCTGGGTCCCGTACCGGCCGGCACGGGCTGTCGGTCGCCTTCCGTGGCCCCGCGGGCCCGCTCGTCGGCGGCCGTGAGCTGACCCGCCGCGTTGATCAGGCCGATGTGCGAGAACGCCTGCGGGAAGTTGCCGAGGTGTTCCCCGGTCGCCTGGTCGATCTGCTCGGCGTACAGCCCGAGGTCGTTCACCCGGGCGGCGAGCTGTTCGAAAATACGGCCCGCCCGGTCCCGCTCCCCCGCCATGGCCAGGCACCCGACCAGCCAGAACGAGCAGATGACGAAGCCCGCGGGATCGTCGTCCCAGCGGCGCAGCAGGCCGTCCCGGGACAGCCGCCGCTCCACCACGTCCATCGTGGAGCGCATCCGCGGGTCGTTCGCCGGCAGGAAGCCGACCAGCGGCATGAGCAGCACCGAGGCGTCCAGCTGGTCGGAGTCGAAGGCCCCGGTGAAGGCGCCGAGCCGCTCGTTCCAGCCGCGCGTGAGCACCGCCGTCCGCACCTCGTCGCGGGCCGCGGCCCAGCGGGCCACGTCCGCCGGGTCGCCCAGGCGGGAGCCGAAGCTGACCGCCCGGTCCAGCGCCGTCCAGCACTGCACCTTGGACGAGACGTAGTGCCGCTCGGCGTCGCGCGCCTCCCACATCCCGGCGTCCGGCCGCCGCCAGTCCGACACCGCCCGGTCGGCCAGCGCGCGCAGCAGGTGGCGGACGTCCGGCGACATCGGGTCCAGGTAGTACCGCATCAGCCAGGCCGCGTCGAGGACCTCGCCCAGCACGTCGGTCTGCCGCTGCCGCCAGGCGTCGTTGCCGACCAGGACCGGTCGGCTGCCGTCGTAGCCGGAGAGGTGGGCGAGGGCATGCTCGGTGAGGTCCCGTCCGCCGTCGACGCCGTACATGATCGGCACCGGCTCGTCGCCGATCCGGCCCATCGCCCGGCCCACCCAGGAGAACTGCCGGTTCGCCTCGTCCGGGCAGGCCGCCAGCCAGAGCGCCTGAAGGGTGAGGCTGAAGTCGCGCACCCAGACGAAGCGGTAGTCGTAGTTGCGGTCACCGCCCAGCTGCTCGGGCAGCGACGTGGTCGCCGCGGCCACCACCGCTCCGCTGGGCCCGTAGGTCATGCCCTGCACCACCATCGCGCTGTGCCGCACCGCGTCGCGGTAGCGGCCCTGGTAGTCGTCGTGCAGCGCCGCCCAGGACCGCCAGCCGGCGACGGCGTCGGCCACCACCTGGTCGGCGTCGGGCGTGGCCGGCTGCGCGGCGCCGTAGGCCGGAGCGTGCCCGAGGGTGAAGCGGTAGGTCTCGCCGGCGCGGACGGTGATCCGGGCGGTGGCCCCGTCCTCCCCGCAGTCCAGCGCGACGTCGGCGCGCAGTCGAAGTCGGCAGCCGCCGCCGGCCGCGTCGATCATTCCATCGGAGTTCGTCAGGTAGGCGCTGACCCTCCCGTACTCGAACCGGGGCTGGTAGTCCACCAGCATTGGCACCTCGCCGGCGAGTCCCTCCACCACCCGGGCGAGCACCCGCGGGGAGCGCCGGCCGATGTCGTGCCCGCGCGCCCCGGGCTCCAGCGCCAGGGCGTCGGTGACGGCCACCGCGCCGGTCGCGGTGCTGAAGACGGTACGTAGCACCAGCGTGTCGTCCAGGTAGGAGCGTTCGCTGGTGTACCCGCCCTCGGGCCGGATCGACCAGTGCCCCGCCCGGTCGTCGAGCAGCCGCCCGAACGCCGACGGCGCGTCGAACCGGGCGGGGCACCACCAGTTCACCGAGCCGGCACGGTCCACCAGCACGGCGCTGCTGCCGTCGGCCAGGAACCCGTGCTCACTGATCCGTCCGCTCTGCACGCCGGTGCCTACCCGGGCCGGCGAAGCAGCATTCCTCGACGTCGGCGGCGGTTGGGCGTTACCGGTTCCGACTGTCGGGAAGACGGGTGGCCGACGAAGGAGGCAGCGATGACCAGACCCTCGAACCCGACCGCGGCCTGGCGTCCCGGGATGCCGGGCGACGAGAACCTCCCGTCCGGTCCGGCCGGCCGGCCGGCCGCGCCCAGCGGTGACGGGCACGGCCCGCAGACCGGGCCGCCCACCGTGACGATCGGCTCGTACCCGGACTATCCGTCCGCGCAGCGGGTGGTGGACTACCTGGCCGACAACCGGTTCCCGGTGGAACACACCGCGATCGTGGGGACGAACCTGACCCTGGTGGAGACCGTGCTCGGCCGGTTGACGACCGGGCGGGCCGCGTTGCTCGGCGCGGGCACCGGTGCCTGGTTCGGGCTCTTCATCGGCCTGCTGTTCGGCATCTTCACGGTCGGCAACTGGCTGGCGGTGATCCTGGTCGGGCTGGTCATCGGCGCGATCTGGGGTGCCGTCTTCGGTGCGGTCGCGCACGCCATGTCCGGCGGCCAGCGCGACTTCACCTCGGCCAGTTCGCTGCGCGCCGGCCAGTACGCGGTCACCGTGGACGCGAACCTCGCCGACCAGGCGCGCCAACTGCTGGGACGGATGCACCTCACCCCGACCGGCGCGACGGCCCGCTGAGCACCTTTCCCGACGCCCCGGCGCACCGCGCGCCGGGGCGTCGCGGCGTGGGTCAGACCCGGTGGTACGCCAGCTCACCGGCCCGGATCGGCACGTCCACCCGGTTCTCCGGCGGGGCGAGCGGGCAGGCCCACCGGTCGTCGTAGGCACAGCTGGGGTTGTAGAGGTAGTTGGCGTCCAGGCGTACCCGCCCGCCGGGGAGCACGGTGAGCCCCCGGCCGTACGTGCCCTTGACGGTGTCGGTCAGGTACCGGCCGCCGCCGTAGCTCTCCCGGCCGCAGGTGCCGTCGCGCAGCGGCACGAAGAGCCCGCCCCCGTACGCCTCGATCCACCACAGGGTCAGCGGGCCCCACGGGGTCTGCGCCACCGCCACCCGCCGGTAGGTCACCACGCCGTCCGGGCCGCCGGTGTCGATGCTCTCGGTGCCCGAGGCGGGGCGCAGCGGCGCCTCCACGACGGCGTCCGGGTTCGGCGGGAACCAGCCCAGCCCGGTGAAGGCCGCCCGATCGGCGGCGGGCACCGGACTCTGCGGGTGCCCGGCGAACAGCTCGTCGCGGGCCGCCCGGAAGCCGGCCAGGTCGAGGTCGGAGAGGTAGAGCCGGGCCACCCGCTCCCGCCAGTCGAGCAGCTCGAGATCGTCCACCCGTCGAGCCTAGCCGGGCCCCGGATCAGGGTCGGTGGCCAGCCGGGCGTGCAGGTGCTCGTCGTGGCGGCGGCCGTCGCCGTACCGGTGGGAGTCGCGCATGGTGCCCTCGTACGGGTATCCGGCCCGGGCCGCGACCCGGCAGGAGGCCGGGTTGGCCACCGCGTGGCAGAGCTCGATGCGGTGCACGCCCAGGTGGGCGAAGGCCCACCCGCCGAGCGCGGTGACCGCCCGGGAGGCGACTCCCCGGCCCCGTGCGGCGGCGGCCGTCCAGTAGCCGATCGAGGCGTTGCCGTCGTGGATCTGGAAGAGCGAGGCCCCGCCGAGCAGGGTGTCGTCGGTCGCGTCGGTCACCGCCAGGGACAGTCGGTCCACCGCCGTCGGGTCCGCGCGTCGGCGCAGCCACTCGCGCGCCCCGGCCTCGTCCCGGACGCCCTGCGGGTTCCACCGCTCGACCTCGGGTTCCCGCAGCGCCGCGAGCACGGCCCGAGCGTCCCGTGCCCGCCAGGCGCGCAGCAGCAGGCCGGGGGCGGTCAGCTCGACGGGATCCACGGGCCGGAGTGTGGCACGGCGTGCCGCCGGCCCGCCCGCGCTTTCCCCCGATCGCGTTCCTTCACAACTGAAACACCCGGCCATTCGTCCCCACTCCGCCCGCCGTCGACGGCGCGAAGAGGCCTTGTTTAAATTTGAAGGAGTGCTACAGTCGTAGCCGTGACGGAGAGTCTGGACAGCGCCCGGATGGCCGGCTGGCGCGCGTACATCGAGGCGAGCCAGCGGCTGTTCACCCAACTCGAGGACGACCTGCGCGCCGACCGCGGCCTGAGCTTCGCCGACTACCACGTGCTGGTCCTGCTCGCCGAGGCGCCGGGGCAGCGGCTGCGGATGGGCGAGCTGGCCGACCGCCTGGTCTTCTCCCCCAGCCGACTGACCTACCAGATCACGTCCATGCAGCGGCGCGGCCTGGTCGCCCGGGAGTCCTGCCCGCAGGACCGCCGGGGCAGCGAGGCGGTGCTGACCGCCGCCGGGCTGCTCGCCCTGCGCGAGGCCGCGCCGGGGCACCTGGCCTCGGTCCGCCGGCACCTGATGGACGACCTCGACGACGCCGAGGTCGCCACCCTGACCCGGGTCTTCGAACGACTCGGCCGGCGCCTGCGCGCCGACCGCGACGCGTCGTCCACCCTGAGCGACTAAGGAGTTCGCGATGCCCGCCATCACCGTCGACGACGTCCTCGTCCTGCCCCGCCTGCCCCGGCTCGACGAGAGCACCAGCTTCCGTCCGGTGCGCCGACTGATCACCGCGCCGCGCGGCTACGAGGGCGAGGGCTTCCCGGTGCGCCGGGCCTTCGCCGGGGTGCCGATGACCGAGCTGGACCCGTTCATCCACCTGGACCAGATGGGTGAGGTGGACTACGCCCCGGGCGAGCCGAAGGGCACCTCGTGGCACCCGCACCGCGGCTTCGAGACCGTGACCTACATGATCGACGGGATCATGGACCACCAGGACTCGCAGGGTGGTGGCGGCACCATCACCAACGGCGACACCCAGTGGATGACCGCCGGTCGTGGCCTGCTGCACATCGAGGCGCCGCCGGAGCACCTGGTGATGAGCGGCGGCCTGTTCCACGGCCTCCAGCTCTGGGTCAACCTGCCCAAGGTGGCGAAGATGAAGCCGCCGCGCTACCAGGACATCCGTGGCCGGGAGGCGGCGCTGCTCACCACGCCGGACGGCGGGGCGCTGATCCGGGTGATCGCCGGCGAGGTGGCCGGGCACCGGGGCCCGGGCTCGACGCACACCCCGATCACCATCGCGCACGTGACGCTCCAGCCCGGCGCCGAGCTGAGCCTGCCCTGGCGGCCGAACTTCAACGCGCTGGTCTACGTGCTGGGCGGTCGCGGCACCGTCGGCACGGACCGGCGGCCGGTGCGCACCGGCCAGCTGGCCGTGCACGGGCCGGGCGACGCGCTGCGGGTCACCGCCGACGCCCGACAGGACGCCCACACCCCGGCGCTGGACCTCTTCATCATGGGTGGCCGGCCGATCCGGGAGCCGGTGGCGCACTACGGGCCGTTCGTGATGAACACCCGCGCCGAACTGGTCCGGGCCTTCGAGGACTTCCAGGCGGGCCGGCTCGGGGTCGTCCCCGCCAAGCGGCTGCCGCACACCGGCGGCCAGGGCAACCGTCCCTGACCGCACGCCAGGGCGCCCCGGTCCACCGGGGCGCCCCGCGTCGGCCTCAGGAGACGGCGAAGATTCCGGCGACCCCGAGGATCACCATGAGCAACACCGCCAACAGCGCACCCCGTTCACTCTCCACCGCCTGAGGGCGGTACTCGGTCACGGGGTTCGTCGTCTCGGCGGGCATGCTGTGGCCTCCTCGGTGTGCGCGTCTCGGGTCCGACAGGTGCCACCACCAGGGCACGCGGAACAGGCCCGGCGTGCGTACCGGCGGCAGGACACCTACCGTGAGGACGTTGTCGACGACCTCGGGGGGCTGGAACGTGGCGACCCAGGACTGGTTCCTGACCGCTGACGAACGCGCCAACCCGGTCTCGGTGTTACCCGTCTGGACGGCGGGAAACCTCGCCGAGCCGTTGATTCACGGTGTGGCGTACTTCGACCGGCTGGTCAGGGAGGTGGAGGCGCTGCGCGCCGGTGACCACCTGTTCTTCACCGACTGGCGTGGCGACCCGGACCAGCGGATGCGCCCGGACGGCCCGACGGTGGTCCAGCTCTTCGCCGGGGCCGCCCAGCGGGGCGTCGTGGTCAAGGGGCTGATCTGGCGCTCCCACCTCGACGCCCTCTCCTACAGCGAGGCGGAGAACCGCAGCCTCAGCGAGGCGATCTGCGCGGCCGGCGGCGAGGTGCTGCTCGACCAGCGGGTCCGACGGGGCGGCTCGCACCACCAGAAGCTGGTGGTGCTGCGACACCCCGGCGCACCGGAGCGCGACATCGCCTTCGCCGGCGGCATCGACCTGTGCCACAGCCGGCGCGACGACGCGGCGCACCGGGGCGACCCGCAGGCCGTGCGGATGTCCCCCCGGTACGGCCCGCACCCGCCCTGGCACGACGTGCAGCTCGCCGTCCGCGGCCCGGTGGTCGGTGCGCTGGACACCACGTTCCGGGAGCGCTGGACGGACCCGATGCCGCTGGACTCGGAGAACCCGCTGGCCTACCTGCGCGACCGGCTGCGCGGCGCCGACCTCAGCCCCGACCCGCTGCCCGAACAGCCGGCCGACCCGCCGCCCTGCGGCCCGCACCGGATCCAGGTGCTGCGCACCTACCCGGCGGTCCGCCCCCGCTACTCCTTCGCGCCGGACGGCGAACGCACCGTGGCCCGCGGCTACACCAAGGCGGTACGCCGGGCCCGCCGGCTGATCTACCTGGAGGACCAGTACCTGTGGTCCACCGAGGTGGCCGAGCTGTTCGCCGACGCGCTGCGGAACAATCCCGATCTGCACCTGGTGGCGGTGGTGCCCCGCTACCCGGACGTGGACGGCCGGCTCGCCCTGCCACCGAACATGGTCGGCCGCGAGCAGGCGCTCTCGCTCTGCGACAAGGCCGCCCCGGACCGGGTGCACGTGTTCGACCTGGAGAACCGCGAGGGCGAGCCGGTCTACGTGCACGCGAAGATCTGCGTGGTCGACGACGTCTGGGCGAGCGTGGGCAGCGACAACTTCAACCGCCGGTCCTGGACGCACGACAGCGAGCTGTCCTGCGCGGTGCTCGACGACACCCGCGACGAGCGGGCGCCCACCGATCCGGCCGGCGAGGGCGACGGCGCCCGGGTCTTCGCCCGGGAGCTGCGGCTGCGGCTGTGGCGCGAGCACCTCGACCGCGACTCGGACGGCGGCGAGGACGCCGACCTGCTGGACCCGGAAACGGCGGTGAAGGCGATCATCTCGGCGGCCGACGCCCTCGAGCGGTGGTACGACGGCGGCCGGCAGGGCCCCCGGCCCCCGGGCCGGCTGCGCCCGCACCGGCCGGAACGGCTGCCCTGGCTGACCCGGCTCTGGGCGCTACCGGCGTACCGGCTGGTCTACGACCCGGACGGCAGACCGCTGCGGGCCCGGCGCGCCGGCACCTGGTGAGGCGTCGCCACGTACCTCCGCCCGCGTCTGCTGCCCGGGGTACGGGGTCAGCCCACCCGGGTACGCGAACGCGGTACGCGGGGCGTAGAAGCCCCAGGTGATCAGCAGCGGGTTCTCCGGGCGCAGCGCGTAGACCGGGTGCCCGGGCTCCAGGAACTCCACCGATTCGATCTCGAACGGGTCGACCGTCTCGGAGATGAACGGGTAGACGGAGCTGACCAGCTGCCCGGCGCAGCGGGTGAAGTAGCGGTTGTGCCCGGCGTGGACCACGTGCCCGGTCTCGCCGATCCGCGCCCGGGCGCGGATCAGCGGCGACCCGTCGGCCACGGTCTCGGCGACCAGCGCCTCGCCCCGCACCTCGATGGTGGTCCGGCCGAGCACCGCGGGAGCGCCGCGGGCGGCCGCGTACTCCCGCACCAGCGGGCTGGAGGTGACGTAGTGCGTCCACCAGCCGCCCGGCCGCACGCCGCCGGGCGCGTTCACCCCGTCCAGGGCCACCCCGAGGTAGGTCAGTGAGTAGGCGCCGAAGCCGGAGGTCTGGGCGGCGTCCTCCACCACGTACTGGTTCATGAAGACCTGCCGGTCCCGGCGCGGCCGCAGCCCGGGCGGCACGAGCGCGGCGACGGCGTCCGGATCCGCCGGCAGCCAGCTGAAGTGCAGCGTGCGACTGTCGACGACGAGTTGCGGATCCGCGGGGTCCAGCACGACGCCTCCGTACCGATGGGTGTAGGGCGACGCTACGTGCGGTCCTGTCAATGGGACAAGGACGGAAAGCCGACACTCGTCCGCCATGTCGGTTCCGCGATTGACCGGTCGGTCGGGGCGGCGGGGCCAACCAGACCGGACGAACGGGTGTCCGTCGGACACCGCCATCGGCCGAGCGACCCGGTAACGGTGATCACAAACCCGCGAGTTTATGCCCGTTACACACCTTTGATGGCTCAAAATTACTTAAGTACATCGTCCTTTCGGCTAGATTTCGTCAAGCCGATCAGGCTAAGGTGAGTCCCGAACGGACCATCTGAAGCTAAACCAAAGCGTCACGTCTTTTTGTCCGCGGACGAGGTGCAGGGAGGACCACCCATGACCGCGCCAGCGACCACCGAGCAGCCGGCCACCGCCGCGCCGACCACCGAGAAGCTGGACCCGCGCGCGCTCACCGACAGCGCCGCCGACCTGCTCAACGCGATGGCCGCGCTGCCCGCCAGCCATCCGTCCCGCGCCGCGATGCGGGACCGGGCGATCGAGGCCTGGCTGCCGCTCGCCAACCACCTCGCCCACCGCTACAGCGGTCGTGGCGAGCCCACCGACGACCTGGCGCAGACCGCCGCCGTCGGCCTGATCAAGGCGATCGACAAGTTCGACCCCTCCCGCGGCGTGGACTTCGCCGGCTACGCCATCCCGACCATCATCGGTGAGCTCAAGCGGCACTTCCGCGACCGCACGTGGGACATCCGGGTGCCTCGCCGCCTCCAAGAGCTGCGGCTGGCCATCTCCGACGCCAACAGCTCGCTGCTGCAGACCCTCGGCCGGTCGCCGACGGTCGCCGACATCGCCGCCCACCTCAAGCTGACCGAGGAAGAGGTCCTGGAAGGCCTGGAGGGCGCCCGCGCGTACAACGCGGTCTCGCTGTCCACCCCGACCGGCGACGGCGACCGGGCCACCGAGCTGGGCGACATGCTCGGCGGCGAGGACAGCGAGTTCGAGCTGGCCGAGCTGCGGGTGGCCCTCGGCCCGGCGCTCGCCACGCTCGACGAGCGCGAGCAGAAGATCCTCACCCTGCGCTTCTACGGCAACCTGACCCAGTCGCAGATCGCCGAGCAGATCGGCGTCTCGCAGATGCACGTCTCGCGGCTGCTGGCCCGGGCGCTGACCAAGCTGCGGGGTCAGCTCGACGGAACCTACTAGGGTGCGCTGACGGCGGCCGGGTCGGCGGACCCGGTCACCGTCGCGTCCTTCGGGCCCGGTCGGCGGTTCGCCGACCGGGCCTTTCCGTGCCCACACCCCCGGCACCGCCTTTCGGTTCGGCGGCGTGTCGCGGGTCAGGACAGGCCGGCACGCGGGCGCGCATCCGGGGCACGTTCCGCGCCCACGCTTTGGAGCGTGTCGGGGTGTCCGGGGCGGCGGATGCCCCGACACGCCGCAAACCGCGCCGGGTACCGCGAAGGCCGACGCCGCTGATCGCCGGCGCCGGCCTTCGGGTACCGCGCTCAGTGGCTGCCCGGCGCCCGCCACATCGGGTAGAACGGGGAGCCGTCGGGCAGCCGGAACGGCTCGCCGACCCGGTAGCCGTGCCGCGCGTAGAGGTCGCGGCTGCGCTCGCTGCTCGCCTCCAGGTACGCCGGCACACCGGCCGCGTCCAGCGCCGCGTGGTGGTGCCGCAGCAGGGCGGTGCCGACTCCCCGCCCCTGCCGCTGCGGGACCACCGCCAGGAACGCCAGGTGGTGGTGGTCGTCGTGCGGGTGGTGCGCCTCGAACAGCGTGTCGAGGTGCTGGAACCGCTCGGTCCACTCGCCGCAGGCCGCGGCCAGCCGCTCGTCGTAGTCGGCCGGTGGCGGCGCCGGGTCGCCGGACTGCGGGAACCAGACGGCGACGCCGGACCGGTCGGCGGTGGCGTGGACCAGGCCGTGCCGCATCGCGTGGTCGACCAGGATCTCGAAGTTGTCCGCCAGCACGGCCTCCCGCTTCGCGGCGTCCGGCACCAGCCACCGCGTCGCCGCCAGCTCGTGGAACGCGCCGGCGATCCGCTCGGCGACCGCCCGGGTCTCCGCCGGCCCGAGCCGCTCGACGACCAGCCCGGTCACCGCCGTACCCCCGCCCCGGCCGGCGTCGGCTGGCCCGGCTCCGGCAGCACGGCCGCCGCGGCGCTCTCCGCGCCCAGGCCGATCCGCGCGTACACGTCGGGTCGGCTGCGCCGCAGGATCACGCCCCAGAGCACGCCGAGCAGCGCGGCGACCGGGTAGACCGCCGGGATCGCCCAGCGCAGCGGGGAGTCCGGCGCGACGCCGAGCAGGTTGGCGAAGTTGTCCAGCGCCACCACGATGATCACGGCCAGCGCGACCGCCGCCAGGCCCGGGGCGATCGCCCGCCGCCACAGGGTCTCCCGCACCCCCTGCCGGCCGAAGAACGAGATCACCGCGACCGAGGTCGCCGCGATCAGCAGCAGCACGCCGAAGCCGCCGCCGGTACCGGCCCAGTAGAACAGCTTCAGCACCGGGTCCCAGCCGTTCACCGCGTACAGCACGATCACCAGCAGACCGAGGACGCTCTGCGCGAGCGACGCCACCCGGGGCGACCCGGTGCGCGGCGAGGTCTGCCCGAACGCGGCGGGCAGCACCCGCTCCCGGCCGAGCGCGAAGGCGTACCGGGCGGTGGTGTTGTGGAACGAGATCATCGCGGCCAGCACCGAGGTCACGAAGAGCGCCTGGCCGATCAGCACCGCGGTGTCGCCGAGGTGCTCGCCGGCCAGGTTGAAGATGAGCAGGACGCTGTCCTGGCCGGCCCGCTCGGCGATCCGGTCCGGCCCGGTGGCGACCGTCATCGTCCAGGACGACAGGGCGTAGAGCGCCGCGATGATCGCGACCGAGAGGTAGGTGGCCATCGGCACCGTCCGGCGCGGGTCCTTGCTCTCCTCGCTGAACACCACCGAGGACTCGAAGCCGACGAAGCCGGTGATGGCGAGCACGAGCACCGCCCCGGCGCCCGGCACGAAGAGGTTCTCCGGCGACAGCGCGGCGACGCTGACCTCCCCGCCGGCCGGGTGGGTGAGCTGCGCGAGGTCGTAGACGACGATCACGGCGATCTCGGTGACCAGCAGCACCGCCAGCACCAGCCCGTTGATGTCGACCCGCAGCAGGCCCAGCACGGCGACCAGGCCCCAGGCGACCAGGGCCACCACCCACCACTGCGGGTGCCCGCCGAAGAGCCGGTCGAGCACCGGCTCGGCGGCGATGCCGATGGTGCCGTAGAGCCCGACCTGCAGGGCGTTGTACGCGATCAGCGCCACCCAGGCCGCGCCGACGCCGGCCGGCCGGCCCAGCCCGCGGGAGATGTACGCGTAGAACGCGCCGGCGTTGGCGACGCGGCGGGCCATCGCCACGTAGCCGACGGAGAAGAGCACGAGCACCGCCGCGACCGCCAGGAAGGCCAGCGGGATGCCGGTCACGCCGGTGACCGCGTACCCGGTGGTGACCACCCCGGCGACCACCGTGAACGGCGCGGCGGCGGAGAGGACGAAGAAGATGACCGAGGGGACGCCCAACCGGCCACGGGCCAGGGCGTCGGAGACGTTGCTGGGGCGTTCCAGCGTCGACGTGGGAGACATGGGGGGCGGCTCCGGTTCGAGGGGGGATGAGGGGGATGGTGGTGGCACAGCTCAGGGAATGCCGCGCAGCACGGCCGCGCCGACCGCGGCCTCGGTGTGCGCGACGAGTTCCCGCAGCGGGGCGGGCAGGGCGGGGATGAGCACGCCGAGCCGGTGGTGCGCCCGGGGTCCGGCGCTCCAGAGCACCTCCCGGCTCAGCCCGGCGGCGCAGACCAGGCCGAGCAGGACGGCGTCCGGCACGCCGGGGGGATCCGGCCGTTCCAGCAGGGCGCGCAGCCGGGTGGCCGGCCAGGCCACCACGTTGAGGTCGATCGGGACGTAGCTGACGCTGGTGCGCAGCAACCGCCGGCTCTCCTGCCGGCGCAGCACCCCGGCGCGGGCCAGCCGCTCCCCCACCGACGTGGTCGCCGTCTGGGCCAGGAAGCTCAGCCAGGTACGCACCGACTGGTGCTGCGACTCGCCGATCAACTGGTCCAGCACGGTGTGCGCCAGGGCGTCCGGCGGTGGCCGCCGGTCCAGCACCGTGACGAGCCCGCCGGAGACGGTGATCTGTCCGAACAGGATCAGTTCGCCGAGGAGGGCGCCGGCGAGCCCCAGCCCGGTCGCGGCCGGGTGCAGTTTCGCCTTGCCCCGGCTGTCGTTGTGGGCGATGAGGAAGAACTCGTCGGCGATGAGCAAACGAGCCTCCAACGCGGGTTGTCCACATGTGATCGACGCCGGGTGACAGGATGCCCGCACCCTCCGGCCATTGCAACTCCCGGATTCGACGGTTGCACTCCGTGCTGGCGCGACCTGCGGATCTTGCCGTGCCAGACTCAGAGGGTGACCGCCAGCCCCACCGTCCGCCGCCGCCGGATCGCCCGTGAACTTCGTCAACTGCGCGAGCGTGCCGGCATGACGCTCGACGTCGCCGCCCGCCAGCTCGACATGTCCAAGAGCAACCTGTCCCGGATCGAGAACGCCCAGATCGGCATCAAGCCGCGCGACGTGCGCGCCGCCCTGGCGCTGTACGCGGTCACCGGCGCGGACGCGGAGGCGCTGATCGAGATCGCCCGCGGGGCGCAGCAGCGCGGCTGGTGGCAGAACTACAGCGACGTCCTGCCGGAATGGTTCGAGTTCTACGTCGGACTGGAGGCCGAGGCGGCGACGCTGCGCACGTACGAGGCGGAGTCGGTGCCCGGTCTGCTCCAGACCGAGGCGTACGCGCGGGAGATCTACCGGCGCACCGCGGGCGAGGAGGGGCTGGAGCGCAAGGTGGCCGCCCGGCTGCGGCGGCAGGAGGTGCTGCGCCGGGAGTCGCCGGTCCAGCTCTCCGTGGTGCTCAACGAGGCGGTGCTGCTGCGCCCGGTCGGCGGCGCGGCGGTGATGGCCGAGCAGCTGACCCACATGGCCCGGATCGCGCAATCACCGAACGTGACTATTTACGTACTTCCATTCATGGCCGGGGCGCATCCGGCGATGAGCACCCCGTACGTCATCCTGCAGTTCCCCGACGCCGCCGACGCCTCCGTGGTCTACCTGGACAATCTCACGATGGGGCTGGCTCTGGAGGATGCCGGTCACGTGCGCGGGTATAGCCTTGTGCACGAGGAGCTGTGCCGCATGGCACGGGATCCGGCGGACTCCGTGGCTCGCCTGGAGGCCGCTTCTCGTAACTTTGCGTGACCGCATCGCGGCATGCCGGCAGAAGACGAGAGGTACGGGGATGACCGCGCTCGACCTGGCCCGGGCGGACTGGCGCACCAGCACGCGCAGCAGTGGCAACGGCAACTGCGTGGAGGTCGCCACCGTCGACGGTCGGGTCGCCGTCCGCGACAGCAAGGACCGGAGCGGGCCGGTGCTGGTCTTCCCGTCCGCGACCTGGGTCGCCTTCGTCACCGGCGTCGACGCGGTGCGCCCCGGCTGACCGCCGGGTGCCACAGTGGGCACCGTGCTCTCCGACGTACCCCTGAGACTGCCGGTCAGTCCGGTCCTGCCGGCGCTGGTCGCGGCGCTGGCCGAGGCCGGCGGCGCGGTGCTGGTGGCGCCGCCGGGCACCGGCAAGACCACGCTGGCGCCCTTCGCGGTGGCCGACCGGGTCGACGGCCGGGTGGTGGTGGCCCAGCCGCGTCGGTTGGCCGCCCGCGCGGCGGCCCGCCGGATGGCCGACCTGCTCGGCGAACGGGTCGGCGGGCGGGTGGGGTACGCGGTGCGCGGGGAACGCCGGGTCGGCCCCGGCACCCGGATCGAGGTGGTCACCACCGGCCTGCTGGTCCGCCGGCTGCACCACGACCCGGAGCTGCCCGGGGTCGGCGCGGTGCTGCTCGACGAGGTCCACGAGCGGCAGCTCGACGCGGACCTGGCGCTGGCCTTCGCGGTGGACTCCCGAGCCGCCCTGCGCCCCGACCTGTGGCTGCTGGCGATGTCCGCGACGCCGGAGGCGGACCGGTTCGCCGCGCTGCTCGGCACGGACCGGCCGGTCCCGGTGGTCCGGGCCGAGGCGGCGCTGCACCCGGTCACCCGGATCTGGGCGCCCCCACCCCGGCCGGTGACCCCGCCCGGCGCCGGTCGGGTGGACCCGGCCCTGCTCGACCACGTGGCGGCCACCGTCCGGCGGGCGCTGCACGAGCGCGACGGGGACCTGCTGGTCTTCCTGCCCGGGGCCGGCGAGATCGCCGGCGTCGCCCGGCGGCTGGCGGACCTGACCGACCGGGTGGCCGTCCTGCCGCTGCACGGGCGGCTGCCCGGCGCCGCGCAGGACGCAGCGCTGCGGCCGACCGACCGCCGACGGGTGGTGCTGGCCACCTCGGTGGCCGAGAGCAGCCTCACCGTGCCCGGCGTCCGGGTGGTGGTGGACGCGGGGCTGAGCCGGGTGGCCCGCACCGACCTGTCCCGCGGCCTGGGGGCCCTGGTCACCGTCCCGGTCTCCCGGGCCGCCGCCACGCAACGCGCCGGCCGGGCCGGGCGGGAGGCACCCGGCCACGTCTACCGTTGCTGGTCGGCGGCCACCCACGAGCGGCTGGCCGCGCAGCCCGAGCCGGAGATCGCCACCGCCGACCTGACCGGCTTCGCCCTGGAGCTGGCGGCCTGGGGCAGTCCGGACGGCACGGGGCTGGCCCTGCCCGACCCGCCGCCGCCGGCGGCGCTGACGGTGGCCCGGGAGACACTGACCAGCCTTGGCGCCGTCGACGCGGACGGCCGGATCACCGCGCGGGGCCGGGCGATCGCGGCGGCCGGCGCCCATCCCCGGCTGGGCCGGGCCCTGCTCGACGGCGCGCCGCGGGTCGGCGCCGACCGGGCGGCGGAGCTGGTCGCGCTGCTGGCCGAGGAGGGCCTGACCGGCCGGGACGACGACCTGGTCGCCGCCTGGCGGCGGCTGCGCGGCAACGCCGACCCGGGGGCCACCGCCCGCTGGCGGGCCGAGGTACGCCGGCTGCGCGCCGCCCTGCCCACCGCTCCCGGTGTCGGGGGCCGCGCCCACCTGCCCGACGACCTGGCCGCCGGGCTGCTGGTGGGGCTGGCGTACCCGGAACGGCTGGCCCGGGTCCGCCGGGCCGGCGGACGGTCGTACCTGATGGCGGGTGGGACCGCGGCGGAGCTGGCGCCCGGGTCGGGGCTGGCCGGCGTCGACTGGCTGGCCGTCGCGGTGGCCGACCGGTCACCCGGCGCGCCGACCGCCCGGGTGCGGCTGGCGGCGGGGCTGGACGAGGCGACCGCCCGGGAGGCGGGCGGACCGCTGCTGCGCGAGGCGCGGGAGGTCGGCTGGGTCGACGGTGACGTGGTGGCCCGGGAGGTGGCCCGGCTCGGTGCGATCGAGCTGCTGACCCGCCCGCTGGCCCGGCCGGAGCAGACGTTGCTGGCGGCGGCGCTGCGCGACGGGCTGCGCCAGGAAGGGCTGTCGGTGTTGACCTGGACGCCGGCGGCCCGGGCGCTGCGGCAGCGGCTGGAGTTCTGCCGGCGGGCGCTCGGCGACGAGTGGCCCGAGGTCACCGACGACGCCCTCCTCGCGGCCGCCGACGACTGGCTCGGCCCGGAGCTGGCCGCAGCGCGACGGCGGGCCGACCTGGCCCGGATCGACGTGGCCGCCGCGCTGCGCCGGCTGCTGCCGTGGCGGCAGGCGGCCCGGCTGGACGAGCTGGCGCCGGAGCGGATCGAGGTGCCCAGCGGCTCGAAGATCCGGGTCGACTACGCGGACCCGGCGGCGCCGGTGCTGGCGGTGAAGCTCCAGGAGACGTTCGGCTGGCCGGCCGCGCCCCGGATCGCCGACGGCCGGGTGCCGGTGCTGCTGCACCTGCTCTCCCCGGCCGGCCGGCCGGTGGCGGTCACCGCCGACCTGGCGTCGTTCTGGCGTACCGGGTACCCGCAGGTCCGCGCCGAGCTGCGCGGCCGCTACCCGCGCCACCCGTGGCCGGAGGACCCGGGCAGCGCCACGCCCACCCGGCACGCCACCCCCCGGCGCCGCTGAACCGGCTCCGGCTCACTCCTCGACGATGTCGGCGATCAGCACGGTGACGTTGTCCGGGCCGCCGGCCCGCAGCGCGAGGTCGATCAGACGGCGGGCGCACAGCTCCCGGTCGGCGGTCTCGGCCAGCACCTCGGCGAGGGTGTCCGGGCGGACCACGTTGGAGAGTCCGTCGCTGCACAGCAGCCAGCGGTCCCCCGCCCAGGGGACCATCGTCGCGTACGCCGGGGAGACGTCCTCGCCCTGCAGCGCCTGGGTGACCACCGCCCGCCGGGGGTGGCTGGCGGCCTCTTCGGGGCCGATCACGCCCTGGTCGACGAGCATCTGCACGAAGGTGTCGTCCCGGGTGATCTGCTTGAGCGTGCCCTCGCGGAACAGGTAGGCCCGGGAGTCGCCGATGTGGGCCAGCGCGAGGCAGCTGCCGGTCCGGGAGAAGAGCAGGGCGGTCAGTGTGGTGCCCATGCCCTGTCGTTCCGGATCCTCGGCGACCGCCTGGCGGATCCGCGCGGTGGCCAGCTCGATCCCGCTCTGCAGCGCCGCCACCAGAGCGTCCTCGGGGGTCTCCACGTCCAGGGGGGCGATCGCGTCGATGGCGATCCGGCTGGCCAGGTCGCCGGCCGCCATCCCGCCCATGCCGTCGGCGACGGCGACGAGCCAGGCACCGGCGTGCAGGGCGTCCTGGTTTCCGCTGCGGATCAGCCCACGGTCGCTCGTCCCGACGGAACGAAGCTTCAGGGTCATGGGAGGCAGCCTGCCAGGCGAAGGGCGCTGTTGTCTCTAGGAGATCAGGAGGACGGGTCGTGGCGCGGCGAATCTCACTGTCGTTCACGTTCCTGGCGGGCCGTCGGGCGCGGCCGGCAGGTCATCCAGCCCGATCAATTGACACGGACGAGATGCACTGGAAACATCGGGGCATTGCTGGGAGCGCTCCCAGACATCGCTCTCCCTCGACCCCCACCGCTTCCCCGCCCCGGAAGGAATCCCCGTGATCCCAATCCGACGCCGCCACCTCGCGTTGCTGGCGGCGACCGCCCTGGCCCTCACCGGCGCCGGTGCCGGCGTGGCCCACGCCGAGGTCCCGCCGGACGCCCCCGAACAGCTCAGCAACGGCGACTTCAGCGCCGGTGTCTCCCCCTGGTTCTCCTACGGCACCGGCGCGCTGGACGCGGCCGACGGCCGGCTCTGCACCACCGTCCCCGGCGGTTCGGCCAACCCCTGGGACGCCGGCATCGGCCAGGATGGGGTACGGCTCAACGCCGGTGCGGAGTACCGGCTCGGCTTCGACGTCTCCGCCACCCCCGGCGCCGCGGTCAAGGCCGTCCTCCAGCTCGGCAGCGCCCCCTACACCACGTACGCGGCCGTGGGCGCCACCGCCGGCCCGGAGAGCACCCGGGTCGAGCAGAGCTTCACCGTGCCGGACGACAACCCCGCCGCGCAGCTGATCTTCCAGGTCGGCGGGTCCGCCGCCGAGCAGCGGATCTGCCTCGACAACGTCTCGCTGCGCGGCGGCGAGGCGGCCCCGCCCTACCAGCCGGACACCGGCCCCCGGGTCCGGGTCAACCAGGTCGGCTACCTGCCGGGCGGGCCGAAGAACGCCACCGTGGTGACCGAGGTGACCGACCCGCTGCGCTGGGAACTGCGCTCCGCGGCCGGCGCGGTGGTGGCCAGCGGCGAGAGCACCCCGCGCGGGGTGGACGCCGCCTCCGGGCAGCACGTGCAGACCGTCGACTTCTCCGCGTACCGCACGCCGGGCACCGGCTACACGCTGGTCGCCGACGGCGAGACCAGCCACCCGTTCGACATCTCCGGCGGCCGCTACGACCGGCTGCGCGCCGACTCGCTCCAGTTCTTCTACGCCCAGCGCAGCGGCACCCCGATCGACGGCGACCTGATCGGCGCCGAGTACGCCCGCCCGGCCGGCCACGTCGGCGTCGCACCCAACCAGGGCGACACCGAGGCGCCCTGCCAGCCCGGCGTCTGCGACTACTCGCTCGACGTGCGCGGCGGCTGGTACGACGCCGGCGACCACGGCAAGTACGTGGTCAACGGCGGCATCGCCACCTACCAGCTGCTGAACACCTTCGAGCGGACCAAGACCGCGGAGACCGCCGACGGCGGCGCGGCGCTGGGCGACGGGACCCTGCGGGTGCCCGAGCGCGGCAACGGCGTCCCCGACGTGCTCGACGAGGCCCGCTGGGAGCTGGAGTTCCTGCTGCGCATGCAGGTGCCGGCCGGTCGGCCGCTCGCCGGGATGGCCCACCACAAGATCCACGACCGGAACTGGACCGGGTTGCCACTGGCCCCGCACGAGGACCCGCAGCCGCGCGAACTGCACCCGCCGTCCACCGCGGCCACCCTCAACCTGGCCGCCGTCGCCGCCCAGTGCGCCCGCCTCTTCGCCCCCTACGACGCGGCCTTCGCCGCCCGCTGCGGCACCGCCGCGAGGACCGCGTACGCGGCCGCCAAGGCGCACCCGGCGCGCTACGCCAGCGCGGCCGACGGCACCGGCGGCGGGGCGTACGACGACACCACCGTCACCGACGAGTTCTACTGGGCGGCGGTCGAGCTGTACCTGACCACCGGGAAGAAGGCCTACCTGGACGACGTGACCGCCTCGCCGCACCACACCGGCGACGTCTTCGCCGCCGGCGGGGCCTTCGGCTGGCAGAGCGTGGCCGCCCTCGGCCGCCTCGACCTGGCCACTGTGCCGAACGGCCTGCCGGCCGCCGAGAAGGCCCGGATCCGCGCCTCGGTGACCAAGGCGGCCGACCGGTACCTGGCGGTGCTGCGGGCCCAGGCGTACGGCCTGCCGCTGCCCGCTGACGCCGGCAACTACGTGTGGGGCAGCAACAGCAACGTCGTCAACAACGCCATCGTGCTGGCCACCGCCTTCGACCTGACCCGGACCGCGACCTACCGGGACGGGGCGGTGCAGGCGACGGACTACCTGCTCGGCCGCAACGCGCTCAACATGTCGTACGTGACCGGCTGGGGCGAGCAGCACGCCCGCAACCAGCACAGCCGCATCTTCGGCCACCAGCTGAACCCCGACCTGCCGAACCCGCCGGCCGGTTCGCTGGCCGGCGGCCCGAACGCCGCCCTCCAGGACCCGTACGCCGCCCAACTGCTCGCCGGCTGCAAGCCGATGTTCTGCTACGTCGACGACATCAACTCGTACGCGACCAACGAGGTGGCGATCAACTGGAACTCGGCGCTGGCCTGGCTCGCCTCGTTCCTTGCCGACCAGGGCGACGCCGGGGCGGTACCGGCGCAGAGCTGCGCCGCCACGTACCAGGTGCACGGCGCCTGGCCGGACGGCTTCAACACCCAGGTGACGATCCGCAACACCGGCCCGAGCGCGGTGAACGGCTGGACCGTCCGGTACGCCTTCACCGGTGACCAGAAAATCGAGCAGGCGTGGACGGCCCAGGTCAGCCAGTCCGGCGCCACCGTGACGGCCCGGAACCTGGCGTACCACGGGAAGATCCCGCCGGGCGGCAGCGTCACCTTCGGCCTGCTCGGCAAGGCCGGCACCCTCGCCAACCCCACCCCCAACCTGATCACCCTCAACGGCGCCGCCTGCACCCTGTCCTGACCCCTCATTCCGGCACCCCAGGCGCCGGTCAAGATCCGCGCAGTTTCACGGAAGGAGTGGCCTCCCGGCCTCGGAAGGCCACTCTTTCCGTGAAACTGCCGTCAATCGCAACCGGAGTGCAGCGTCGGCCGAGTGGGCGTCAGCGGGTTGGCATGGCGCCGTGCGGGCTGTTGACGACCAGCGGCACCGATCCCTCGGCCAGGTACCAGTGCCCGGGGTGATACTCGACGTGCAGGTGGCCGCCGTCCTCCGCGTCCGCCATGGCCCGCACGTTCTCCGCCAGCACCGCCAGCTTCGCCGGGTCGCCGCTCACCCGGAGCCTTCCCGCCGCCACCTCGATCAACACCGCCCGCCCCGGTACGGCGGCCACCTCGACCGCCGCCAACGCCACCTCGCCGTCGCCGCTTCCGCCGCCGGCGGTGGCGCGCGTCCCCGCGCCCGCGGCGATGACGTCGGCAAGCCGGTGGTAGTCCGCGGAGGAACCCGAGAGGTCCAGCTCGCGGAACGCCGGGTAGAACAGGATCTTCATCGGGGCGATGGTGTCCCACCGCCCCCGCAGCCGCAACCCGGGTCGGCCAGCGGCGGCCACCGCCCGCTAGCCCGTCGCCCGGCGCATCGCGACCCGGTCGCTCATGTCGAGGCCGAGCGCCGCCTCGGCCGCCAGCACCTCCGCCAGGCCGGGGCCGACCTGCGCCGATGACAGCGCGACGAACCCGCAACGGGCGTAGTACGGCGCGTTCCACGGCACGCTGCGGAAGGTGGTCAGGGTCAGCGCCGGCAGATTCCGCTCCGCCGCCCAGCCGGCCACGTGGTCGAGCAGCCGCCGGCCGACGCCCCGGCGGGCGTGGGTAGGGTGGACGCTGATCTGCTGGACGTGGACGCAGCCGTCGACCAGGTGCGCCACGGCGAAGGCGATCGGCTGGTCGTCCGGCCCGACCGCCACCCAGACCCGACCGGCCCGCTGGCACTCGCCGAACACCTCCAGGTCGAGCGGCGGCGCGTCGGCGATGTCGACCATGCCGATCTCCCGGAACGGCGCGCCGGAGGCCACCTCGATCCGTTGCAGGTCGACGAGTTCATCCGCCCGGGCCGTTCTGACCTTCTCCACGACCCAGACCCAACCACCCGTGGCGCGGTTTCGCCCACCGAGTTTCGCGCCGCCCAGCCGACCCGGCCCGTCAGCGGCCACGCCGCCCGACCCGCCAGCGGCCGGGCCCGCCCGACCCGGACTGCCAGGCCCGTGCTCGACCGGTGGCAGCCGGGCCGAACCGGACCGGACCACCGCGACCGTCTCCGGAACGGCGGCGGTCGGGGCGGCCCGGTGGGGCGTCCGCGCCCGCTGCGGTAGGAACGGACGCCCCGGGGTGTACGGGTCGTACTCAGGCGGGCAGGCCGCCCACCTGGGTGTTGATCCAGGAACGGATCGACGGCAGGTCGACGTAGATGGACGGGCCGGTGGCGCAGGTGGGGTTGTTGTTCCCGGCCCGGCTGGTGGCGCCGATCAGGTTCCACACCCCGTTGATCCGCCGCACCTGGGGGCCGCCGGAGTCGCCGTAGCAGGCGCCGGAGTTGCCGTTCGTGTTGTTGGTGCAGATCTCGTACGTCGCGTTGATGCCGCTGCACCGGCTGTCCGCGACGATGGAGGTGTCGAGCTCGTTGGCGACCGCGGGCGCGGAGCCGCAGCCCCGCTGCGGGCAGGTCTGCCCCCAGCCGATGATCCGGGTGGCCGTGCCGACGGCGCCGGAGGTGCCTGGGATCGGCGCCGGGGCGTAGCTGACCGGGCTGGCCAGTTGCAGCAGCTTGACGTCCACCGACGGGTGGCTCACCGCCCGGGTCACCCGGACCACGGTCCCGCCGGTGGTGCGGTTGACGCTGCCCACCCGCACCGACGACGGGGTCGAGCAGTGCCGGGCGGTGACCGCCCAGTTCACCTTGATCAGCGTCCCGGTGCAGCCGGAGACGTAGACCATCCACGGGTAGTTCTCGCTGGCCGGGCGGCCACCGACCACGAACGGCCCGGGGTCCTCGGCGCCGGTCCAGGTGTAGCTGACCCCGGTGGTCGGCGCGGTGAGCGTGCCGCCGAACAGCGAGTTGACCCGGGATGCCTCGGCGGCGCTCGGGTACGCGTTCCTGCAGGACACCGGCGCGCTGCTGCCGGACATCAGGTCGGAGCAGAGGCCCGTACGCCGGTCGGGCAGGCCGAGGATGTGGCCCATCTCGTGGGTGGCGATCCGGGTCCGGTCGTACCCCTGGTTCACCGCCTGCCGGCCCATCCACACCCGGCCGGAGCCGAGCCCGGTCGGCTGCGCCCGGGGCCAGCCGTCGTCGACGTAGATGGTGACGTTGCCGGGCGTGCGCGGCGCGAGCCGGACGGTGCTCACCGAGCTGTTCCAGATCGTGGCGGCCTGGTCGAAGTTGGTGCGGAACTCACCGGCCCGGCTGGCGTCGTAGTAGACGGTCCGGGCGGCCGCCGAGGCCGCCGTCGCCTCGACCGCCACCAGGCCGAGCGCCGCCAGCACCATCGCGAGCAGGGCGCCCGCCGTACGGGGAAGACTGTGTCGTCGGAACATCCGACCTCCCATCAATAGATGTCCATTGATGCTAGATGCATCGATGGGTATCTGTGGAATACCGGATTCGTCATATGGTGGCCGTGGCATCGTCGGCGGGCAGTCGAGGTGGGCGAAAGCTCCGGGTATCGCGCGATCCTGGTTGGCGGATCCGCGCCATGGCAGAACACCGTCGTCACCAGCCCTTCACGCGGTCGCCGGCGCACCGCTAGACCCGTGACATGTCCTCACCCTCAGAGCCATCTCGCCGGCGCCGCGGTCGCTGGCAGCTGGTCGCGGCGGCCGTCCTGGTCCCGGTACTGGCTGCCAGCGCCGTCGTCGCGCAAGCGCCCGGGCAGGCCGCGCCGGCCCGGCCCACCGTTGCACCCAAGCCCTCCGCGACCCACCAGGTCACGCTGGTCACCGGCGACGTCGTCACGGTCACCACGCTGACCGACGGCCGGCAGATCGCCGACGTCGACCGGCCCGACGACGCGGTCGGCGGCGTGCGCATGCAGGAGATCAAGGGCGACCTGTACGTCGTCCCCGACGAGGCGGCGGCCCTGCTGGATGCCGACAAGCTGGACCGGCGGCTGTTCAACGTCTCCGACCTGGTGGAGATGGGCTACGACGACGCGAAGGCCGGCGGCGTGCCGCTGATCGCGACGTACGCCGGGCCGACGGCCCGCGCGGCGGTCCCGCCGAGCGCGCCCCGCGGCAGCAAGGTGGTCCGCAGACTGGCGGGCATCCACGGCGCCGCGCTCGCCGCCGACAAGAAGCAGGCCCGTACCTTCTGGTCCGCCGTCGCGCCGGCCCGCACGGCGCGGGGCGGCAAGGCGGAGCTGGGCGCCGGCATGGCGAAGCTGTGGCTCGACGGCCGCGTCAAGGTCAACCTGAAGGAGAGCGTGCCGCTGGTCGGCGCGCCCGAGGCCTGGTCGGCGGGGTACGACGGCAAGGGCGTCACGGTCGCGGTGCTCGACACCGGCGTCGACGTCGACCACCCCGACCTGAAGGACCAGATCGACGGCACCGCCAGTTTCGTGCCCGGTGAGGCGATCACCGACGTCAACGGGCACGGCACCCACGTGGCCAGCACGATCGTCGGCACCGGCGCCGCCTCGGGCGGCGACGTCAAGGGCGTCGCCCCCGGCGCCGACCTGATCGTCGGCAAGGTGCTCGGCGGCGCGGAGGGCTCCGGCCAGGACTCGTGGGTCATCGCCGGCATGCAGTGGGCGGCCGAGTCCGGTGCCGACGTGGTCAACATGAGCCTGGGCGACAGCATCCCCTCCGACGGCAGCGACCCGAAGTCGCAGACGGTCGACGCGCTCTCCGCGCAGTACGGCACGCTGTTCGTCGTCGCCGCCGGCAACGCGGGCCCGGAGACGATCTCCACTCCGGCCGCGGCCGCATCGGCCCTGACCGTGGGCGCGACGGACAAGCAGGACGGTCTGGCGGGGTTCTCCAGCACCGGCCCGCTGGCCTGGTCCGGCGGCATGAAGCCGGACATCTCGGCGCCCGGCGTGGACATCACCGCGGCGCGCTCGCAGACGATGACCGACGGCGGGGACGGCCCGTACCGCACCATCAGCGGCACCTCGATGGCCACCCCGCACGTCGCCGGCGCGGCGGCGATCCTGGCCCAGCAACACCCGGGGTGGACCGGCACCCAGCTCAAGGAGCACCTGATGAGCAGCGCGAAGGGCCTGGCGGAGTGGTACTCGCCGTACGAGGTGGGCACCGGCCGGCTCGACGTCGCCGCCGCCACGCGTACCACGGTGACCGCCACCGGCTCGCTGTTCTTCGGCAACTACGACTGGCCGCACGAACCGACCGACGGCGTCGTCACCAGGGACCTCGTCCTCACCAACCACGGCGCCACCGACGTCACGCTGAACCTGGCGCTGACCAGCACCGGCGGCCCGTTCACCCTCGGCGGGTCCACGGTGACGGTGCCGGCCGGCGGCACGGCGGCGGTGCCGGTGACCGGTGACCCGCGGGCCGCCGACTTCGGCCGGTTCACCGGCTACCTGGTCGGCACCGATGCGGCCACCGGCCGAGCGGTGACCCGCACCTCGGTGGCCCTGGTCAAGGAGGAGGAGCGCTACGACCTGAAGATCAAGCTGGTCGGGCGGGACGGCAGGCCCGCCGCCGGCTGGGTCGGGCTCAGCAAGGCCGGCGACTTCTGGCCGTGGGCGATCCACGTCGATGGCGAGACGACCGTGCGCATGCCGGTCGGCACGTACCTGGTCGCGGCCAACCTCGACGTGGCCGGCGAGCGGGCGGACCGCTCCGGCCTGGCGGTGCTGGTCGATCCGGAGACCGTGCTCCGGCGGGACACCGAGGTCGTCCTGGACGCGCGCGAGGCTCGCCTGCTGCAGACCGACGCGCCGCAACGCACCGAGGACCGGCAGCGCAAGGTCGACTTCAGCGTGGTGGACGCCTTCGGCGTGGAGTTCCGCAACGCGTACCTGGTTCCGCCGAGCTACGACGACCTGTACGTCTCCCCCACCGAGCCGATGACGCAGGGCCAGTTCACGCTGACCACCCGCTGGCGCAAGGGCGAGCCCATGCTCGGGCTCAGCGAACCGGGTGGCCGGACGGCATTCGAGACCCTGGTGCAGCCGGGCAGCACGCTGGCGGAGGACGCCAGCGACACCGTGGGTTCGGCCTACGCCGGCACGGGTACCGCCGCCGACTACCGGACCGTCGACGCGAAGGGCAAGGCCGTCGTCGTCCGACGCAGCGACGCGGTCACGCCCGAGGAACGCACCGCCGCCGCTGTCGCCGCCGGCGCCACAGCCCTCATCGTCGTCAACGACGGCGTCGGCGGCCTGACGGAGTACGTCGGCCAGTCGCCGATCCCGGTCGCCACCGTGCACCGCGACGCGGGAAAGGCTCTCATCGCGCTGGCCCGGCTCGGCCGCAAGCTGACCCTCAACCAGTCCCAGTACAGCGACTTCGTCTACGACCTGACGCGGAACTATCCGGGGCGGGTGCCGGACCGGCCGCTGGTCTACCGGCCCAGCCAGCACGACCTCGCCCGGATCGACGCCCGCTACCACGGCGTCCGCGACGGTGAGGGTTCCGGCTACCGCTACGACATGACGCTGATCCCGACGCTCGGCATGCACGAGCGCGAGTGGCACCCGGGCACCAGGACCGAGTGGGTCAGCCCGGACCAGGTCTGGGCCGAGTCGCACGCGCAGAACATCTACGGCGCCCTGCCGTGGGAGGTGGTGTCGGGCGTCGACACCTTCCCGGCCGGCGCCACCACCCGGCTGGACTGGTTCGCCCCGGCGGTGCGCCCGGCGTTCAGCGACGCCTTCTCGGTGGCCAACGAGCGCTGGCAGAACTTCATGACCTGGAACGTGCAGCCGTGGAGCTCCGCCAGCGAGGTCCAGCGCCTGGGCGGCTACCTGCCGTGGGGTGAGACCCCGACCCATCTGCGGGTCTTCCAGGGCGACACGCTGATCCACGACAACCCGTTCAGCGCGGACATGCAGTGGGTGGAGGTGCCGGCGGGCGACCTTTCCTACCGCGCCGTCCTCGACGCGGAACGCCCCGGCGACGTGTTCCGGCTGTCGACCCGCACCCACACCGAGTGGACGTTCCGCTCCGACACGGTCGACGCGGACTTCTTCCGGCCGTTCTCGGTGCTGCAGCTGGACTACCGGCTGGCGACCGACCTGCGCGGCGACGTCCAGGCGAACGCCGTCCACCAGATCGCCGTGCGGCCGAGATCCTCGACCGCGATCACCATCCCGGGCAAGATCACCACAGTCACGCTCGACGTCTCGCCCGACGACGGCGCCACCTGGCAGTCGGTGACCCTCACCAGGAACGCCGACGGCTGGTGGAACGGCACCTTCCGCGCGCCCGCCAAGGCGAACGGGTTCCTCTCGGTACGCGCCGGCGCCGCCACGGACAGCGGGTACGGCATCGAGCAGGAGATCATCCGGGCCTACGGCCTGCGATGAGCCAGCTCAGCGGGCCCTGGGGCGAGCACGCCCCGGGGCCCGTCCCGCCGGGCGCCGGCTCGTGCCGACCTACCGGAGCCGGCAGCCATGGCGCATACTCTCCCCGCTACCGCGTATGGCGAGAGGGACTGGTACCGATGCTGGCCGCGCTCGGGCTGGAGCCCGCCGAGGAGGCCGTCTACCGCGCCCTGCTCAACCAGCCCAGCGCCACGGCGGTGCGGATCGCCGGGCTGCTCGAACTGGCGGAGCCGGCCGCAGCCACCGCGCTGGCCCGGCTGGCGGACGTCGGCCTGGTCAACCGCGACCCCACCGGCGCGTACCGGGCGACGCCACCTGCCGTCGGGCTCGGCGCGCTGATCACCGAGCGGCGGGACTCGCTCCGGATGGCCGAGCACGCGCTCGCCACCCTCGCCGAGGAGCACCGGGCCGCGGTCGCCGGACGCACGATCGGCGAGCTGATCGAGGTGGTGACCGGCGTCGACGCCATCCGGCACCGCTTTCTCCAGCTGCAACAGGCCGCCCGCAGCCAGCTGCGCCTGTTCATCACCGCGCCGTTCATCGCCGTGCCGCCCGGCGAGAACACGGCCGAGCCGGCGGCCGTCGAGCGCGGGATCCGCTTCCGGGCCGTGCTGGAGCGTGCGGTGCTGGAGCAGCCCGGTCACGTCGAGGAGACCGTCGACTCCCTCGGCCGCGGCGTCGAGCTGCGCGTGGTCGACGAGTTGCCGATGAAGCTGGCCATCGCCGACGCCGACCTGGCGTTGGTGCCGCTCGCCGTGGCGCCCGGTGGCGAGCCGGGAGCGGTGCTGCTGCACCGCAGCGGACTGCTGACCGCGATGGAGGCGTTGTTCGACGCGGTATGGCAGCGCGCCCATCCGCTGGAGCTGTCCACCGTCGGGGCCGGCCCGGCGCAGCTCGCCGAGCTGGCCACCGACGCCCCCACCGACCTCGACCGGAAGATCATCGCGCTGCTGCTCGCCGGGCTCACCGACCAGGCGGTCGCGACGCAGCTCGACCTGTCGCTGCGTACGCTGCAACGCCGGCTGCGCCACCTGATAGACACGGCCGGTGTCCGCACCCGGATGCAACTGAGCTGGTACGCCGTCCAGAACGGGTGGGTGGGCCGGGCCTGAGCGCCCGCCGACCGGGACTCCCAGGACGAAGTGTGACCGGCGTCGCCCGCTCCGGGTCCCCGCGGGCGGCGACCGGTCCATACGGTCGAGCCGATGACCGTTCACCGGCGCTGGTCGCCGCTGCCGCCGCCCGGCCGGCTGCGCACCCTGGCCCTCGCCACGCTCGCCAACACCGCCGGCTCGGGGCTCTGGCTGGCCGGCGCGCCTCTCTACCTGACCCGGGACGTCGGGCTGAGTCCCGCCTCGGTCGGGCTGGGGCTCACCCTCGCCGGGCTGCTCGGGCTGACCGCCGCCGTCCCGCTCGGCGGCCTGGCCGACCGCCGCGACCCGCGTACGCTGCGCGCGCTGCTGCAACTGCTGCAGGCCGCGGTCGCCGGGGCGTACCTGCTGGTCGGGTCGTTTCCCGTGTTCCTGGTGGTGGCGGTGCTGGACGCGCTGCTCACCACCGGCAACCTGGCGGTCCGCGCCGCCCTGGTCGCCGCCGTCGGTGGACCCGAGGGGCGGGTGCCCGCGTTCGCCACCCTGCGCGCGGTGGCGAACCTCGGCATCGCGCTCGGCGCCGGGCTGGCCGGGTTCGCCCTGGCGGCCGACACGCACCTGGCGTACCAGGTGCTGGTGGTCGGCAACGCGATCACCTATCTGGTGTCGGCGGCGCTGCTGATGCGACTGCCCGGCTACCCACCCCCGGCGACGCCGGGTCGGGCAAGGCCGGCGACGCCGGGTCGGGCGCGGGCGCTGCGGGACCTACCGTTCCTGGCCGTCAGCGGGGCGTCGGCGGTGCTGGCACTGCACGCCACGGTGCTCACCCTGGTCGTGCCGCTGTGGACGGTGAGCCGGACCGGCGCCCCGCCGGCCGTGGTGTCGGCGGTGCTGCTGGTCAACACGTCGCTCACGGTGCTGCTGGCCGTGCGGCTCGCCCGGGGCTCGGACACCGCCGTCCCGGCCGCCGCCGCGATGCGCCGGGCCGGCCTGGTGCTGGCGGTGGCGATGCTGCTGTACGCGGCCACCACCGGCATGCCGGCCGGGCCGGCGACCGGCCTGCTGCTGCTCGCCACCGTCGTCTACACCGTCGGCGACCTGTGGCACGGCACCGCCGGCGCGGGACTCGCCTACGGCCTGGCCGCGCCGGAGTCGATCGGGGCGTACCAGGGGGTGGACGGGTTGCTCGCCGGCCTCGCCCGGGCCGCCGGACCGGCGCTGCTGACCTGGGCGATCCTCGCCGACGGGGTCGCCGGGTGGTGCGCGCTGGCCCTGCTCTTCGCGCTCGTCGGGCTGGGCGTCCCGACCCTGACCCGACGTGCTCTCGCCGGTGGTGCGAGGCGGGCGGCGAGCGGACTGCCCGCACCGGTGCCCGGTGCTGCCGCTCGACGGAGAGCCGCCGGCCGTCACTGATCCGGGAAACCGGAGCGGTCAGCCGATCTCCTCGTCGACGAAGCACCAGCGCCAGGTCTCCCCGGGCTGGATCGAGCGCATCACCGGGTGCCCGCTGGACTCGAAGTGCTTCGTCGCGTGCTGGTACGGCGAGGAGTCGCAGCAGCCGACGTGCCCGCAGGTCAGGCAGGCGCGCAGGTGCACCCAGTAGTCGTTGCCGATGGCGACGCAGTCCGGGCAGACGTCCTCGGCCTGCGGCTCGGGGTTCCCCGCCTCGGTCAGGTGCTGGCAACTCATTCGTCAACCTCCCGGGTCAGCAACGACTCCTCCAGGTCCAGGTCACGATAGGCCCGCACCAGCACCTCCTCGGGGATCCGCCCGGAGTCGCGCGCGGCCCGGTACACCTCCCGCTCGGCGTCGATCATCTCCTGCCGCAGCCGGCCGTACGCCTGGGAGGGGGTCTCCCGGCCGCCGCCGCCGAGCTGTTCCCAGGCCAGGTTGGTCCGTGCCTCCAGCAGCTCACGCAACCGCTCCACCACCGACGACGGCGCGCCGGGCCCCAGCTCGTCCAGCCGGTCCCGGGCGGCCTTGCTGGCCTGCTGCTGCACCGCCGCGGCGGAGAGCGCGTCCTGCACCGGGTCGTCCGGCGGCAGCTTGAGCCGGCGGGCCACCAGCGGCAGGGTGGCGCCCTGCACCACCAGGGTCACCACGATCACCGCGAAGGCCAGCCAGATGAACAGCTCCCGCTGGTACGACCGGCCGCCGGCCAGGGTCAGCGGCAGGGCCAGCGCGGCGGCCAGGGTCACCACCCCGCGCATCCCGGCCCAGCCCAGGACGATCGGCACCCGCGGCGGCGGGGCCGCGTCCCGGCGCCGCAACCGGGGCACCAGCCGGGCCAGGTAGGTGGCGGGGAAGAGCCAGACGAACCGGGACAGGAAGACGGCGAGCAGCACCGCCCCGGTGACGACGGCCAGCCGGCCGAGCGGCTCGTCGAGGTCGCGCACCACGTCGCGCAACTGGAGGCCGACCAGCAGGAAGACCAGCCCCTCCAGCAGGAACCGGGCCAGCCGCCAGAACGCGCCGATCTGGAGCCGGGAGGCCGCCGACAACAGCCGCGGCATCTTGTGGCCGATGCCGAGCCCGGTCACCACGACGGCGACCACCCCGGAGGCGTGGATCTCCTCGGCGGCGAGCACCACCGCGAACGGCACGATCAGCGACAGGGCGTTGTCCAGCAGCGCGTCGCTGGTCCGCTGGTGCAGGTGGCCGAAGACCACCACGCCGAGCAGGCCGACCAGGACGCCGCCGCCGGCGGAGCGCAGCACCTCCCAGGCCACCTCCCCGAACTCCACCCGGCCACCACTGGCCGTCGCGGCGATGATCGAGACGCGGAGCAGCACCAGCGCCGTCGCGTCGTTGAGCAGGCTCTCGCCCTCCAGGATGGTGACGATCCGGCGGGGCAGCCCGACCCGCCGGGCCACCGCGGTGGCGGCGATCGCGTCGGGCGGCGCCACCACCGCGCCGAGCGCCAGGCAGATCGCGTACGGCAGGTCGGGCAGGAGCAGGTGCACGACGGTGCCCACCACGAACGCGGTGAACAGCACCAGCCCCACCGCGAGCAGCAGGATCGGCCGCAGGTTGAGCCGGAACGCCGGCACCGACGTCTCCAGGGCCGCGACGTAGAGCAGCGGCGGCAGGATGCCGACCAGGACCAGGTTCGGGTCGAGCCGCACCTGCGGGAAGCCGGGCAGGAAGGACAGGGCGAGGCCGAGGACCACCAGCAGGATGGGCGCGAGCACACCCAGCCGCCGGGCCAGGGCCGCGCCGAACGTCGCGATCGCGAGGAAGACCACGACCTCGAACAGAGCCTCCATGGGTACGAGCCTAGGGGGCGCGCGGCCGGGACGTGATCAGGCCGTGGTCCGCAGCTTCGGCAGCACCTGCGCGCCGAACGTGTCGATGAAGGCGCGCTGCTCCTGCCCGACGTGGTGCAGGGCGATCTGGTCGAAGCCGAGCTCGACGTACTCCTCCAGCCAGCCGACGTGCCGGCCGGGGTCGGCCGAGATGTTGACGACCTCGGCGACCTTCTCCATCGGCACCTGCTCGGAGACCACGTCGAAGTGCTCGGCGGTGTCCAGGTCCCAGCAGATCGGCGGGGCGAAGACGTTGCTGCGCCACTGGTCGTACGCGATCGCCTCGGCCTCGGCCTGCTCGGGCGCCCAGCTGACGTGCACCTGCAGGTGCAGCGGGCCGCGTCCACCGGCGTCCCGGTAGGCGTCGATCATCTGCCGCAGGTGCGCGGTGGGGGCGTTGACGGTGATCAGGCCGTCGGCCCACTCGGCGCACCAGCGGGCGGTGGCGACGCTGACCGCCGCGCCGATCAGGGCCGGCGGCTGCTCCGGGCGGGTCCAGAGCCGGGCCCGGTCGACCCGGACCAGGCCGTCGTGGCTGACCTCCTCGCCGGCGAGCAGTGCCCGGATGACGTCGACGCACTCGCGCAGCCGGGCGGCGCGCACGTCCTTGCGCGGCCAGCCGTCGCCGGTGATGTGCTCGTTGCTCGCCTCGCCGGTGCCCAGCGCGGCCCAGAACCGGCCCGGGTACATCGCGCCGAGGGTGCCGATCGCCTGCGCGATGATCGCCGGGTGGTAGCGCTGGCCGGGCGCGTTGACCACGCCGAACGGCAGGCCGGTGGCCTGGAGGGCGGCGCCGAGCCAGGACCACGCGAAGCCGGACTGGCCCTGCCGGGCGCTCCACGGCGAGAAGTGGTCCGAGGACATGGCGGCGTCGAAGCCGGCCCGCTCGGCGCGGACCACCGCCTCCAGCAGCCGGCTCGGGTGGATCTGCTCGTGGGAGGCGTGGAAGCCGAACACCGTCATGGGCTCCTCCCTACCCATGACGGTGTCCGGCCAAAAGCGGGACTACTCGGCGTGCGCGCCGGCACCGGCCGATGCCGCGCCCTCGCCCACCCAGACGGTCTTGGTGTTGCAGAACTCCCGCATGCCGAGCGCGGACAGCTCCCGGCCGTAGCCGGAGTTCTTCACGCCGCCGAACGGCAGCTCCGGGTACGAGGTGGTCATCCCGTTGATGAAGACGCTGCCGGCGTCCAGGTCGACGGCGAAGCGCTCCTGCTCCTGCGGGTCGGTGGTCCAGGCGTTCGAGCCGAGGCCGAAGGCGGTGCCGTTGGCGACCTCGATCGCCTCGGCGTAGGACGACACCCGGAACAGGCCGGCGACCGGCCCGAAGACCTCCTCCGACCACATCCGCATCTGCGGGTTCAGGTCGGTGACCACGGTCGGCGGGTAGAACCAGCCGGCGCCGGCGGGCTTCTCGCCGCCGCAGAGCACGGTGGCGCCGTGGTCGACCGCGTCCTGCACCTGGGCGTGGATCTCGTCCCGGCCGCGCTCGCTGGCCAGCGGCCCCACGTCGGTGTTCTCGTCCATCGGGTCGCCCACCCGCAGCGCGGACATGTTGGCGGCGAACTTCTCGGCGAAGGCGTCGAAGACGTCGGTGTGCACGATGAACCGCTTGGCGGCGATGCAGGACTGCCCGTTGTTCTGGCAGCGGGCGGTGGTGGCGACCTCGGCGGCGCGGTCCAGGTCGGCCGACGGCATCACCACGAACGGGTCGCTGCCGCCGAGTTCCAGCACCGTCTTCTTCAGCTCCCGCCCGGCGATCTGGCCGATCGAGCGGCCCGCCCCCTCGCTGCCGGTCAGCGTGGCGGCGCGGACCCGCGGGTCGCTGAGGATCGGGTCCACGGCCTCCGAGCCGACCAGCAGGGTGGTGAACGCGCCCTCGGGGAAGCCGGCCCGGCGGAACAGCTCCTCCAGGTAGAGGGCGGTCTGCGGCACGTTGGAGGCGTGCTTGAGCAGGCCGGTGTTGCCGGCCATCAGCGCCGGCGCGGCGAACCGCATCACCTGCCAGAGCGGGAAGTTCCACGGCATCACCGCGAGCACCGGCCCGATCGGCTGGTACCGCACGAACGCCCGCCTGGCCTTGACCGCGCCGGCGTCGGCCGGCTCGTCGGCGAGCATCCGCTCCGCGTTCGCGGCGTAGAACCGGCAGGCGGTGGCGCACTTGGTCACCTCGGCCTGCGCCGCGACGTACGTCTTGCCCATCTCGGTGGTCATCAGCCGGGCGGTGTCGTCCCGTTCCGCGTCGAGCAGGTCGGCCGCGGCGTTCATCCACTGCGCCCGCTGGGCGAGCGTCGTGCCGTGCAGGTCCCGGAACGCCACGTCGGCCCGGTCGATCGCGGCGTCGATCTGCTCGGCCGACATCGGCTCGTACGACTTGAGCAGCTGGCCGGTGGCGGGATTGGTGGTGGCGATGGGCATCTCGTACTCCTGTCACTCGAAGAGTGAGTGCCGTACGCCCGGCTCCTCACGGCGGCGCGCGGCGCGGCGGCGCTGGATGACGACCAGGTCGACCACGGCGACCACGGCGAAGACCGCGCACACCACACCCAGCCAGAGCACGTCGGCCCAGAACGCCAGCACCGCGAAGACGGTCATGGTGACCAGGCCGAACAGGGCCAGCGCGAGCCGGAGGTTCAACGCGCTGTACGCGTGGCCGACCGTGCCACGGGCACGCCGGGGCTGCGATCTCGTCATTCCTCCGGCCTACCCCCGCAGGACGGGGCCTAACCGCCCCGCCCCAGCCGCCGCACCGACCGCCGCCGTCCCACCCGCGAACCGGACCTCAGGCCCGGTTCGCGGCGGGTCGCGCGATCCCGCACCACGACACCCCGGCAACCGGGCCGGGGCCGACGGGCTCCGGGGTCCGGGGTCCGGGGTGGCTCGGAAGGGCGGGGCGGTGATGCCGGCCACCGAGCGGGTATGCGGCGGATGCGGCGGGCGGTGGGTTGCGTTACACCGGTGCGCCACGACCGGGCCGACACCGGCGCGGGCGGGAAGGATGAGGGCATGACCATGACCCACGCGGTGCCGGTGACCGTCGCCATCGCCCGGCGTGTCGACCCCGCGCGCGCCCACGAGATGGTCGCCTGGATGCGGGCCGGCAGCGCGCTGGCCGAGAGCTTCCCGGGATTCCTCGGCGTGGGCTGGGTCCAGAGCGGCCCCGGCTCGCCGGAGTGGCACATGCTCTACCGGTTCGCCGACCACGAGACGCTGCGCCGCTGGGAGGAGTCCCCGCAGCGGAACTGGTGGCTCACCTCGGCGCAGGGCATCGTCGAGCACACCCGGGTCGAGCGGCGCACCGGGATCGAAGGCTGGTTCGACCCGCCGGTCGACCACGTGGTCGAGACCCTGGCGCCGGCCGTCGGCGAGCCGGCCGCGCCGGTGTCCCCGCCGCGCTGGAAGCAGGCGGTGACGATCTGGCTGGCGTTCTTTCCGCTGAGCCTGGCCGCCACCCTGCTCACCGCCCGGTTCATCGGCGGGGTGCCGCTGGCCGCGCGGACGCTGCTCATGACGCTCTGCCTGACGCCGCTGATGACGTACCTGGTGCTGCCCCGGATCACCCGGGCGCTGCACTGGTGGCTGCACGGGCAGCGGCCGCCGTGGCGGGCATCCCGCTGACCCGTCCTACCAAATTCATGTTTCTAAATATTTACTCTGCCCGAAAGTCGACACGAACGGCCCGACCCGGCCGGCCGCCCCCGTAGAGTTACCGCGCTGTCGCTCTGCGCCGCCGGACCGGGGGAAGACAATGCCTCGACGCTGGGTCGCCGCCGTCGCCTGCCTGCTGGCGCTGGTCGCCCTCGCGTGCGAGGAGGGCGGCAGCGCCTCGCCCCGGCCGACGCGGGAGTCCGGCCAGTCCGGCCTGCCCACCACCATGGCCGCGCTCGGCGACTCGATCACCACCGGCTTCGGCTCCTGCCTCGTGCTCACCTCCTGCCAGCGCAACTCCTGGTCCACAGGGGACGGCATCCGGGTGGAGAGCCACTACCGCCGGCTGCTCGACGCCAACCCGGGCATCCGCGGCCGGGCCCACAACCATGCCGTGCCGGGGGCGCGCGCCGAGGCGCTCGCCGGGCAGGCGCAGGCGGCCGTACGCGACAAGGCCGACTACGTGACCGTGCTGATCGGCGCCAATGACGCCTGCCGAGACGACATCGACACGATGACGCCGGTGGCGACGTTCCGCACCCAGGTCGACCGTGGCCTGCGGGTGCTGCGCAAGGGGCGACCGAAGGCCCGCGTGCTGGTGGTGAGCATCCCCGACCTGTACCGGCTCTGGGAGGTCGGGCACACCGACGCGCGGGCCACCCGGATCTGGCGGGCCGGCATCTGCCCCTCGCTGCTGGCCGACCCGACCTCCACCGCCCCGGCCGACCGGGCCCGCCGGGCCCGGTTCCGCGACCGCATCGACGACTACAACGCCCAGTTGAAGGCGGCCTGCCGGGCGTACGGGACGCGCTGCCGGCACGACGGCGGGGCGGTGCACCGGGTGCGCTTCACCCTGGACGAGGTGAACGGGCTCGACTGGTTCCACCCCAACGTGGCCGGGCAGAACCGGCTCGCCGACGTCAGCTTCTCCACCGCCGGCTGGCGACTCTGACGAGCATTCCGAGCGGGCCACCGGGACGCTCGGCAGAGGCCGAGGTGGAACGATCGGCCGCCGACCGCAGGCGGCGTGGACCGCTGTTGCCCACCGGGCACGCGAAGCGGCGGTGCCCCGGAGACCGGGACACCGCCGTGCTGCCGCGCAGGTCAGGAACGGCGAGGCTGTGGCACGCCGCCCTGACCGGTCCGGTAGTGCGCGCGGGCGCGCTCGGCGAGGTCCTTGGTGGCCGACGAGTTGGCCCAGGTGCCGAGGACGATGGCGGCGCCCGGCACGACCTTGGCGAACATCCGCTTCGCCGCGCGGACCCCGGCCATCTGGGCCAGCCGTACGCCGAGGCGGAGCATCACCTTGCCGAGTGGGTTCTGCGCGCCGTGGCCGAACAGGGCCCCGGCGCGTTCCCGCCCCGCCGCCACACCCAGGGCGAGCCGGGCGCTCTCGGCGACCTTGTGCACCTTCTGCAGCACCAGCAGGTCGGTGGCCCGGTCCGGGTGCACCGGGTCCACCCCGTACGCGGCGGCGATGTGCAGCACCAGCCGGGCCTGGGTCCAGGCCAGCACGCCGACGTCGATGACGGCGCCGGGGAGCCCGGCGACGCCGGAGACCGCCCCGGAGAGGCGGGCCTGGTTGACGAACTTGCGGACCGCCTGCTCGGCGAGGTCGTCGGCGGAGACGTCGGGGCGCACGGCACGGGCCCGAGCCGCCCACTCGGCCGCCTCCGGCCCCAGCCGGCGCACCGCCTCCAGGGCGAGGTGCTCCGGCGCGTACTGCGGGTCCTCTCGCATCCGGTCCCAGAGCCGGGCGGGCGGCGCCTCGGGGGCGTCCGGCTCGCCCGTGCGGGCGGCCGGCGGGGTGACCGCCGCCGCCGGGCTGGCCGGCGGCGGGGTGGGGGCGGTGGGTTCGTCGTCGACGGGGGCGGAGTCGGTCACGGGGGCTCCCGGTGTCGAGGGCGAGCGGGGGACGATCAGCGGCGGCGGCTGGAGAACCGGTTGGCCACCTGCCTGAGCTTGGCCTGGTTCTCCGGCTTGGCCAACTCGCGCCGGCCGCGGTCGACCAACTGCTGCCCGCGCGGCGACCGCAGGAACATCCTGATCCGTTGCACCAGTGACATGTCGTCCTCCGTTCGGTGGTCGTGCATCATGTGTACCCCGAACGGACAACCGGCAACCGACAACCCGGGCAGATCAGGCCAGGATGGCCTCGACCACCTCGGTCGCCCGCCACTCGTGCTGGGCGTAGGCCCACGGGAACGCCGAGACCTGCACGGCCTGGGCCGCGTCGGTCAGCGCCAGGTTCTGCCAGCCGGGGATCTCCAGCAGCGCGGAGAGGAACGCCTGGGTGGCGTACTCGGGGTCCATCAGGTCGCGAACCTCGCCCCAGCCGCTGCTGGGCCGCTGCTGGAACAGCCCGACCGAGTCGTGGTCCCAGCCGATGGCCTGGTGGGGGTAGTTCTGGGACTCGGGCAGCACGCCGCTGGCGTAGTTGTAGAGGTTGCTCTCCTGCATCGCGGTGGCCACGGCGATGATCAGGGCCTGGCGGGGCACGCCCATCTTCCGACCCGCCTTGACGATGGCCTTCGCGTTGTCCATCTGGGCCTGGTCCAGGCCGGCGACGGGGGCGATCCGCTTCGGCTTCGGCTTGGGCTTCGGCTTGGCCTTCTTCGTCGCGGTCGGCGACGGCGCGGCGGTCGGGGTCGCGGCGGGGGTCGGGGTCGCGGTGACCGGGGGACGCGCCTGGCCTCGGGAGGCGGCGCCCTCCTGCGCCCGCTCGGCGAGCGCCGGCTGGGCGGCGACCGGGTCGAGCCGATCCGCCGGCAGGGCCTGCACGCCGGCGAAGGCCGCCACGCCGAGGCAGCAGACCACGCCGGAGGCGAGCGCCACCCGGGACGGGCGGCGGGTCAGGGGGTTAATGAGGGAGCCGAGGCGGGTACGGAGCGAGGGAGCGGCCTCGGTGCCACGGAGAACGCCGACCTGAACGGACGAGGGGGTATCGTCCGAACGGCCAGTCGGGCCCTCGTGGGCGTACTGGTCGTCGATGGTGTCGTCGTCACGCATCCGACGACGTTAGGCAGGCATTTCACGGGCCACCCACCGTGAGCGAGTGGCCCTCGCCACAATCCGACGAGTCGAACCGGGACGCGTCGGCGGTGCCTTGTGGCCGCAGGGCGCAACCCCGCAGAACCGGCATCTCGGGAAGACCCCCCGGCGGCGGGAGTCCCGGAACGACCGGGTCGACACCGCCGCCCCGGCCAACATGATCGACCATATCCCCCATTGGTATGAGCGATCGGTAGACCAACGGACAACCCCGCCTCGCATGATCGGCGAAATGCGCGCTTCGTCCGTCTTTGCTCGCCAGGATCGCCGCGAACCGCCCGTTGCTGGAATGGATACCGCGGGCGGGTACGTTCGGCGAACCGGGAGCCGTGCGCGCACGGCGGCCCGTACGCGCGTTTCCTCAGGAGGTCCGACCGGTGCTCGACCCACACGAGCTCTACCAGCTCACCGACGACCTGCCCGACCTCGGGCAGCCGGTGCTGATCCAGGCCCTGACCGGCTTCGTCGACGCCGGCAGCGCGAGCCGCCTGGCCCGTGAGCAGCTGCTCACCTCGCTGGAGTCGCGTCAGATCGCCACCTTCGACGTCGACCAGCTCTTCGACTACCGCTCCCGCCGCCCGGTGATGACCTTCGTCGAGGACCACTGGGAGCACTACGACGCGCCGGAGCTGGCGCTGCACGTGCTGCACGACGACGACGAGACCCCCTTCCTGCTGCTCACCGGACCGGAGCCGGACCTGCAGTGGGAACGGTTCGTGGCCGCCGTCGCCGCCCTGGCCACCCGACTCGACGTCCGACTCACCGCCGGGCTGAACTCCATCCCGATGGCCGTGCCGCACACCCGCCCCACCGGGGTGACCGCGCACGCCACCCGGCGCGAGCTGATCTCCGGCTACGAGCCCTGGCTCCAGCGGGTCCAGGTCCCCGGCAGCGTCGGCCACCTGCTGGAGTACCGGCTCGGCGAGGCGGGCCGGGACGCGATCGGCTTCGCCGCGCACGTGCCCCACTACGTCGCCCAGACCGAGTACCCGGCCGCCGCCGAGGTGCTGCTCTCCTCGGTCTCCCGCAGCACCGGGCTGCTGCTGCCCAGCGACAGCCTGCGCACGGCCGCCGAGGTGGTGCGGGTCGAGATCGACCGGCAGGTCGCCCAGACCGACGAGGCCGCCGCGCTGGTCCAGGCCCTGGAGGAGCAGTACGACGCGTTCGCCCGTGGGCGCGGCGAGAAGAACCTGCTGGCCGCCGAGGCCGGGCCGCTGCCCACCGCCGACGAGCTCGGCGCGGAGCTGGAGCGGTTCCTGGCCGAGCAGACCCGCCCCGGCGACACCCCGAACGGCTGACCGGCCCGACCGCCGGACGACCGGCGGTCGGCGCCGTCACCACGGGCGCCGACCGCCGTGGCCGGCCCAGCCGGGCACTGACCGGATACGGCCGACCGCCGTCCTCGCGATGCCGGCCCGCCCACCGCCGGCTCCGGGCCGATCATGCGGCGCGCCGGCCCGGCTGGACCGGCATGCCGGGGCCGGATACGGCAGGCTGAAGGCATGCGTCTGGCGACCTGGAACGTGAACTCGGTGAAGGCCCGCCTGCCCCGACTGCTCGACTGGCTGGCCACCACCGGCCCGGACGTGGTCTGCCTGCAGGAGACCAAGTGCCCCGACGGCGCCTTCCCCAGCGAGGTGGGCGAGCTGGGCTACGAGGTGGCCAGCCACAGCGACGGCCGGTGGAACGGGGTGGCGATCCTGTCCCGGGTCGGCCTGGCCGACGTGGCGGTCGGGTTCCCCGGCGAGCCCGGTTTCCCCGAGCCGGAGGCCCGGGCGATCTCGGCCACCTGCGACGGGGTCCGGGTCTGGTCGGTGTACGTGCCGAACGGCCGCTCCCCCGACGACCCGCACTACGCGTACAAGCTGGCCTGGTTCGCCGCCCTGCGGGACGCGCTGGAGCCGGAGCTGGCCGGCGGGGCGCCGGTGGCGGTCTGCGGAGACTTCAACGTCGCCCCCACCGACGCCGACGTCTGGGACCCGGCGCTCTTCGTCACCTCCACCCACGTCACGCCGGCCGAGCGGGCCGCCCTGGCGGCGCTGCGCGACCTCGGGCTGGTCGACGTGGTGCCGACCCCGATGAAGGGTCCGCACCCCTACACCTACTGGGACTACCGGGCCGGGATGTTCCACCAGAACAAGGGCATGCGGATCGACCTCGTCTACGCCTCCGCGCCGTTCGCCCGGGCGGTCCGCTCCGCGTACGTCGACCGGGAGGCCCGTAAGGGCAAGGGCCCCTCCGACCACGCCCCGATCGTGGTCGACGCCGAGCTGGTGCCGGCCGTCGAGTCGTTCTGAGTCGCGCCTCCGCGCGGGCCGCGTCCGCGGGCCCGGCCGTTTTCGGGGCGCGGGCGGGACGTCCGGCCGGCTGATCGGCCGCTGGTTAGGGTGGAGCCATGGCAGTCGTGAAGATCAACGCGATCGACGTCCCGTCCGGCGCCGGCGAGGAGCTGGAGAAGCGGTTCGCCGCCCGGGCCGGCGCGGTGGAGAACTCCCCCGGGTTCCTCGGCTTCGAGCTGCTGCGCCCGGTCGCCGGGGAGAGCCGCTACTTCGTCTACACGCGGTGGGAGAGCGAGGAGGCGTACCAGGCGTGGGCGGCCGGCCCGGCCCGGGCCGCGCACGCCGGCGGCGAGGGCGGCGAGCAGCGGCGACCGGTGGCCTCCGGCGCCACGCTGCTGGAGTTCGAGGTCGTCCAGCAGGTCACCGGCAAAGGCTGAGCGCCCGGCCGGTCAGGGCTGCCGGGTCTCGGCCAGCGAGGCGAAGGCGATGACGTTGTCCTCGTAGCCGGTCCGGCCGCCGACCCAGGCGCCGCCGCAGGTGATCAGCCGCAGCGCCGGCCGCCCGTCGTCGCCGTAGACCCGGTCGGCCGGCAGGTGGGTCTTGTCGAAGTACTCGACCGAGTCGACGGTGAACACCACGACCTTGCGGTCCTCGCGGGTCACCTCGATCCGGTCGCCGGGCTTGAGCTTGCGCAGGTCGTAGAAGACGGCCGGGCCGCTCGTGGAGTCGACGTGCCCGACGATGATGGCCCGGCCCGGCTCCCCCGGGGTCGGGCCGCGGTCGTACCAGCCGGTCTCGTGGTGCCGGTTCAGGGGCGGCACGTCGATCGACCCGTCCTTCGCCTTGCCCACCGGGGCCACCGGGGCGGTCACCTGGATGGCCGGCACCGCGAGGCTCACCGGCCGGCTGGCCGGCAGTCCACCACCCCGCCCGGCGGCGGGACGCTCCTGCGCGTCCGCCGGGCGCTGCTGGCCGGCCGCCCAGTCCAGCGGCCCGACGGTACGCCCGAGACCGGCGCCGGTGGCGAAGACGCCGAGCAGCACCAGGGCCGCCGCCAGCGGGACCGACCAGGGGCTGCGTGCCGAGGCACGGTCGCCGCGGGCGGCCGGTGGCGAGGCGGGTGGCGAGGCCATCGTGCCGCTCAGCCTCGGGCGGCGCCACGGGGGCGGCGGGCCGCGATGATGCCGACGGTCGCCCCGGCGATGGTCAGGGCCAGGCCACCGGGTACGAGCAGGCCGGTGAGGTTGGCACCGGCGGCGCCACCGAAGCCGGTGTGCGGGCCGGGGCTGGGCTTCATCGACTTGACCACCTGGAGCATCGTCGAGGCGGTCGCGCCGTCCCGGCACTCCAGCTTGACCCGGTAGTTGCCCGGCCGGGTGCGCTCCCGGACCTCGGCCGAGGCGGTCAGCTCACCACGCTGGGAGTGCACCTGCACCCGGCCGAAGGCGTCGGAGACGACCGTCGCCGGGATCGAGTTGTCCCGGCAGCTGGCCCGGATGCCGACCAGATAGCCGGGCTGCACCATGCTCGGGCGCACCTCGACGAAGACCACGTTGGGGGTCGGCTGCGGCTCGGCGGCCTGCCGCGGCCAGCCCTCAGCCGGCCCGCCCGGAGCGGGGGCCACCGCGGGTGGCGGGGCGGCGAGCGCCGCGCCCGCCCCGAGCAGCGCCGGGCCGAGGGCACCGATCGTGAGGGCCAACGCGGTGCGCTGGAGCGTGATCGACATCCTGCCCCCTTCCGGCCGCCTCGGGCAGCGCCGGGACAGCGAGCGCCCGGCCTGCCGTACGGGATGAATCGTCTCACCCCCGGGCGTACATCACATCCGATACGCCGGATCCGTCGCGTACGCTCGGGTCGCTGTGACCTCCATCGACCAGAACCCCGCCGTTCCGGCGGCCCCGCCGGCCGCCCGGATCCGCACCTTCCACCCCCGCCGCGGCCGGATGAGCGGCCGCCAGACGGACGCGCTGGAACGGCTCTGGCCGGAGTACGGCGTCGACATCGCCGAGCTCGACGGCCCCTTCGACCCGGGCGCGCTCTTCGGCCGGGGCGCTCCCGTGGTGCTGGAGATCGGCTCCGGCATGGGCGACGCCACCGCGGCGATGGCCGTCGCCGACCCGGGCCGGGACTACCTGGCGGTCGAGGTGCACACGCCCGGCCTCGGCAACCTGCTGGAACTGGTGGAACGGCACGGGCTGACCAACGTCCGGGTGGCCAAGGGCGACGCGCTGGACCTGGTCCGGGCCATGCCGACCGACGCCCTGGACGCGGTGCACGTCTTCTTTCCCGACCCCTGGCCCAAGGCCCGGCACCACAAGCGGCGGATCATCCAGCCGGAGCACGTGGCGTTGCTCCGCTCCCGCCTGCGGCCGGGTGGGACCCTGCACTGCGCCACCGACTGGGCCGAGTACGCCGAGTCGATGCGGGAGACTCTGACCGCCGACCCCGGCCTGGCGGACCCGCACCACGGCTTCGCCCCCCGACCCCCGCACCGCCCGGTCACCAAGTTCGAGCGCCGCGCCCTGACCGCCGGCCGCCCCATCTTCGACCTCATCCACCCCCGCCACCCCTGACCCACCCAACCGCCGCCGCCCCCACCCCACCGCCGCCGGGCGCCTCTTTCAGAGAAAGAGTGCCTGTCGGGGCGGGAATAGCCACGCTTTCTCTGAATCTGCGGTGCGTGAAGGGCGGGGGCGGGCGGGGGGCGTGTACCCGGTTGGCGGGCGGGGGTGGGGGGCGGGCACGATGGAGCGGCTATGACGCTCACTGCCGCGCTGCCTCGAAGCGCCGACCCCGACACCCTCTACGACGCGTTCGCCGGCTGGGCGAAGGAGCGCGGCCTCGACCTCTACCCCCACCAGGAGGAGGCGGTCATCGAGATCGTCTCCGGCGCGAACGTGATCATGAACACGCCGACCGGCTCCGGCAAGAGCCTGGTCGCGATCGCGGCGCACTTCGCCGCCCTGGCCGACGACCGCACCACCTTCTACACCGCGCCGATCAAGGCGCTGGTGTCGGAGAAGTTCTTCGCCCTCTGCGAGGTCTTCGGCGCGGAGAACGTCGGCATGCTCACCGGCGACGCCAGCGTCAACGCCGACGCCCCGATCATCTGCTGCACCGCCGAGATCCTGGCCAACCTGGCGCTGCGCGAGGGGTCCCGGGCGGACGTCGGCCAGGTGGTCATGGACGAGTTCCACTTCTACGCCGAGCCCGACCGGGGCTGGGCGTGGCAGGTGCCGCTGATCGAGCTGCCGCAGGCGCAGTTCGTGCTGATGTCGGCCACGCTCGGCGACACCACCCGGTTCGTCGACGACCTGTCCCGGCGCACCGGGCGGTCCACCGCCGTCGTCCGCTCCGCCGAGCGGCCGGTCCCGCTGCTCTTCTCGTACGCGATGACCCCGCTGCACGAGACCCTGGAGGAGCTGCTGGAGACCAAGCAGGCCCCGGTCTACGTCGTGCACTTCACCCAGGCCGCCGCGCTGGAACGCGCCCAGGCGCTGATGAGCGTCAACGTCTGCACCCGGGCCGAGAAGGACATGATCGCCCAGGCGATCGGCAACTTCCGGTTCACCTCCGGCTTCGGCAAGACCCTGTCCCGGCTGGTCCGGCACGGCATCGGCGTACACCACGCCGGCATGCTGCCCAAGTACCGCCGCCTGGTGGAGACCCTCGCCCAGGCCGGCCTGCTCAAGGTCATCTGCGGGACCGACACCCTGGGTGTCGGCATCAACGTGCCCATCCGCACGGTGCTCTTCACCGGCCTGTCCAAGTACGACGGGGTGCGCACCCGGCTGCTCAAGGCCCGCGAGTTCCACCAGATCGCCGGGCGGGCCGGACGGGCCGGCTTCGACACCCTCGGCCGGGTCGTGGTGCAGGCCCCCGAGCACGTCATCGAGAACGAGAAGGCGCTGGCCAAGGCCGGCGACGACCCGAAGAAGCGGCGCAAGGTGGTCAAGAAGAAGCCGCCGGAGGGCTCGGTCGGCTGGGGGCAGCCCACCTTCGAGCGGCTGGTCGAGGCGGAGCCGGAGCCGCTGACCTCCAGCTTCCAGGTCAGCCACTCGATGCTGCTCAACGTCATCGGCCGCCCCGGCGACGCGTTCGCCTCGATGCGGCACCTGCTCACCGACAACCACGAGGACCGGGCCGCCCAGCGCCGGCACATCCGCCGGGCCATCGCGATCTACCGGGCGCTGCGCGCCGGCGGGGTGGTCGAACAGCTCGACGAGCCGGACGAGGCCGGCCGGCGGGTCCGCCTCACCGTCGACCTCCAGCTCGACTTCGCGCTCAACCAGCCGCTGTCGCCGCTGGCGCTGGCCGCGATCGAGCTGCTCGACGTCGAGTCCCCCTCGTACGCCCTCGACGTGCTCTCGGTCGTCGAGTCGATCCTCGACGACCCCCGGCAGGTGCTCTCCGCGCAGCAGTTCAAGGCCCGCGGCGAGGCGGTGGCCGCGATGAAGGCCGAGGGCATCGAGTACGAGGCCCGCCTCGAACTGCTCGACGAGGTGACCTGGCCCAAGCCGCTCGCCGAGCTGCTGGAGGCCGCGTACGAGATGTACCGGCAGGGGCACCCCTGGGTCGCCGACCACCAGCTCGCCCCCAAGTCCGTGGTCCGGGACATGTACGAGCGGGCGATGACCTTCACCGAGTACGTGCAGTTCTACGGGCTGTCCCGCTCCGAGGGCCTGGTGCTGCGGTACCTCGCCGACGCGTACAAGACGCTGCGGCAGACCGTGCCCGAGGACGCCAAGACCGAGGAACTGGTCGACCTCATCGAGTGGTTGGGCGAACTGGTACGCCAGGTCGACTCCAGCCTGATCGACGAGTGGGAGCGGCTGCGCAACCCGTCCGACGTGGCGGAGCTGGCCTCCTCCCTGGCGGACAAGCCGCCGGCGGTCACCCGCAACGCCCGCGCCTTCCGGGTGCTGGTGCGCAACGCGCTGTTCCGCCGGGTCGAGCTGGCCGCGCTGCGCCGCTGGTACGACCTGGGCGAGCTGGACTCCGCGGCGGGCTGGAACGCCGACGCGTGGGCCGAGGCGCTGGAGCCGTACTTCGAGTCGTACGACTCGATCGGGGTCGGCCCCGACGCGCGCGGGCCGGCGCTGCTGATGATCGAGCAGGGCCGGGAACGCTGGACGGTGCGGCAGATCCTCGACGACCCCGAGGGCGACCACGACTGGGGCATCAGTGCCGAGGTGGACCTCGCCGCGTCCGACGAGGCGGGCGCCGCGGTCGTCCGGATCACCGAGGTCGGGCAGCTGTAGAAAAGAGTTTCGCGGGGCCGTCCGGAGTGTCCGGGCGGCCCCTTTCGTTCCCTGGGCGATGTCACCCCCGTCGATTAGAATGTATGTACTAATCGAGTTCCTGACCTGGGAGGACGCCGTGACCGCGCCCACCTCCGCCGCCCCGCTCACCCCCTACGCCACGCTCCTCGGCTTCACCCGGTACGTCGACCGCACCGGGCCGACCAAGGCCACCTTCGTCGGTGGGCTGCGCAAGCAGCGGGCCAGTCGGCACGGGTTCAACCCGCACGGCCAGTTCGTCAAGGCCCTCAAGGCCGACATCGCCTTCCACACCGGCGGCACTCACCTCGCCGGCGTGGCCGACGTGGTCAAGCCCCGGTGGCGCCCGCTCTACCAGGCGCTCGTCCCGGGGGCGACGGCCTGGCTGGAGTCCCTCGGCGAGCCGGCCGGCATCGACCTGGCCCAGACCCGCGACGCGCTCGCCATGCTGGGCGACCTGCCCGTCAAGATCAACCCGCACTTCGGCGTCCGGTACGCCGACGGCCACGCCGAGGCGGTCCGGCTGCACTTCGACGAGGCCCCGCCGAGCGAGGAGGCGACACTGGCCACGCTGCACCTGATGGCCCGGCACATGGACGCGGTGCTCCCGCACGCCGAGCCGGTCCTGGTCGACGTGCGGCGGGGCGAGGCCCACCGGATGCCCGACACGATCAAGCCCGAACAGGTCGAGCAGTGGCTGGCCGGCGAGGCCGCCGCCTTCCGCGCCATCTGGTCCACCGCCGCCTGACCCGATTTCCCGCCCGGGCCGGTCACGGTCCGGGCGGGAGCGGGGCGCGACGGTGGGTCAGCCGGAGCGGTCGGCCCGGTGCAGCAGTCCCGCGGTGACCAGGCCGCCGACGAGAACCGCGACGGCGCCCACCGTCTGACCGGTCTCCAGCGCCGCGCGGAACGCGTCGGAGACGACCTGCCGTTCGCTCTCCGACCGGGCGGCGGCCACGGCGGCGGGGAGCGATCCCGCGCCGGCCAGGGCGGGCGGCAGCAGCGCGGCGAACCGGGCGTTCAGCACGGCCCCCAGCACGGCGATGCCCAGGCTGCCGCCGACCTCGGTCATGGTGCCGTCCACCCCCGCGCCGACGCCGGCCTTGCGCGCCGGCACGGCGCTCATCACCGCCTCGACGATGGCCGGGTTGGCCAGCGCGCAGCCGGCGCCCATCAGCAGCAGCCCGCCGAGCAGCACGGGATAGCCGTCCCCCGGTGCGTGCGTGACGACCGTGAGTCCGCCGGCCAGCAGCGCCATCCCGACGGCGATCGCCGCCGGCGACCCGAGTCGGCGGATGACCCGGGCGGCGACGCCGGCGAGGTTGAGCACGACGATGGAGAGCGCGAAGGGCACCATCCGCAGCCCGGCCTCCCACGCCGAATAGCCGCGCACGAACTGGAGGTGCTGGGTCAGCAGGAACAGGGCGCCGGTGGCGCCGAAGGTGATCAGGACGACCCCGGAGATCGCGCCGACGAACCGGCGTTCGGCGAACAGGCTCATGTCCAGCATCGGGGCGGGGATCCGCCGCTCCCACACCACGAAGAGCACCAGCAGGAGCACGCCGGCACCGGCCGCGCCGAGCACCGCCGGCGCCGCCCACCCACGCTCCGGGCCGGAGATGATCGCCCAGACCACCCCGGTCAGGCCGGCCGTGGAGAGCAGCACGCCGAGCAGGTCGAGGCGGCCGTCCACCGGATCGCGCGACTCCGGCACCAGCGCCCCGGCGGCCAGCAGGCAGACCAGCACGATCGGGACGTTGACCAGGAAGATCGCGTTCCACGGCAGGTGGGCGAGGATGGCGCCACCGATCGGCGGCCCGGCCGCGAAGCCCAGCGCGCTGGTGGCCGCCCAGAGACCGATCGCCCGGGTCCGCTCGGTGGTGTCGAAGATCTGCATGGCGACCGCGAGGGTGGCGGTGACCAGGAGGGCGCCGCCGATCCCCATGCCGGCCCGGGCGGCGATGAGCTGACCGCTGGTCCCGGCGAGCCCGGCGGCCAGCGAGCCGGCGCCGAACAGGACCAGACCGGCCAGCAGCATCCGCCGCCGCCCGTACCGGTCGGCGGCGCTGCCGGCGGTGAGCAGCAGGCCGCACTGCACCAGCGCGTACGCGTTGATCATCCATTGGACGTCGGCGGTGGTGGCGTCCAGTTCGCCGGTGAGCACCGGGATCGCCACGGTCAGCACGGTGTTGTCGAGGACCACGGTGACCTGGGCCAGGCACAGCACGGCCAGGATCAGCCAGCGGTGTCGGACCGGGCCGGCCGGCCGGGCCCCCGCCGCCGGGGTGCCGTCGCGTACCGCGCCGGGGGCGCTCATCGCGGCGGGGCGAAGCGGGCGAGCGGGTTGGCCAGGGTGCCGACGAACTGCAACGCGGCCGACGGGTCCGCGAGGTCGACCATCTGCCGGTTGTTGCGCAGTTGCAGCCGGTTCAGGCAGGACAGCGGGAACTCGGCGGCGAAGAGGTCGTGCCGGCGCAGCCGGTCGGCCAGGTGCGGGACGCTGCGCTGGTAGTCGGCGGCGCACTCGGCCACCGTGCGCCAGAACTCGTCCTCGGCCACGACGCCCTCGGTGACCAGGATGGCGCTGAGGTGGCGCAGGAAGCAGTCGAACACGTCGGTGAAGATCGACAGGATCTTCTCCTCGTCGGGGACGGCGACCCGGATGCGCCGCACCGCCGGTGGCAGGTCGGCCTCGGGGTCCATCACCGCGATCTCCTCGGCGATGTCCTTGAAGATCACCCGCTCCACCGCCCCGTCGTGCAGCACCAGGATCACGTTCTCCCCGTGCGGCATGAAGGCCAGGTCGTGGGCGTAGAGGCTGTGCAGCAGGGGGACCAGGTAGGCGTCGAGGTAGCGGCGCAGCCAGACCGTCGGCGCCAGCCCCGACTCCGCGACCAGGGCGCCGGCGACCGAGCGGCCGCCCCGGTCGACGTGCAGCAGGGACGCCATGGTCGCCAGCCGGCGGCCCGGCTCCAGCCCGCCGACCGGGCTCTCCCGCCAGAGCGCGGCCAGCATCTTCCGGTACGGGGAGTACCGGTCGGTCGCCGCCTCGTACTGCCGGTGGCGGTAGCCGATCGCGGCGCGCTCCCGGATGATCGTCAGCCGGGTGCGCCGGAACACGGGGTCGGTGGCGACGAGGTCGGCCAGCCAGTCGTTGATCGCCGGGGTGTGCTCCATGTACGCGGCGGAGAGCCCGCGCATGAAGCCCATGTTGAGCACCGACAGGGCGGTCTTGACGTAGTGCTTCTCCGGGTGGGTGACGTTGAAGAAGGTGCGGATGGACTGCTGGGCGAGGTACTCGTCGGGGCCCTCGCCGAGGCAGACCAGCTGCCGCCGGGCCACCTCGCCGGCGAAGCTGACGGCGAGCTTGTTCCACCACTGCCACGGATGCACCGGGAGGAGCAGGTAGTCGGCCGGGTCCAGGCCCAGGCCGGTGAGGGTACGGGCGAAGCCGGCGAGCGTGTCGTCGCCGAGTTCGGCGCGGACCAGGGTGTCGTAGTCCAGGTCGGCGGCGCAGCTGAAGGTGGTGTGGTCGCGGTGTGCGGCCAGCCAGATCAGCCGGACCGGCCGGGCGGCCTCCGGGGCGTACCGGTGGTACTCGTGCACCCCCAAACCGATCCGGCCGTTGTTGGCCACGAAGCAGGGGTGCCCCTCGGTCATCTGGGTCTCGATGTCCTGGAAGTCCGCCCGGGCCAGCTTGGTGGCGTCCATCGCCGGCTTGCCGAGCTTGTACGCGGTGCCGGCCAGCGTCGAGGTGATCTCCTCGAGGTAGACCGGCAGGATCTCGTCGGTGAGGCCGAGCGCCCCGCGCAGGTCGAGGCAGAGGTCGACGGCGTCCAGCGGCAGCTCGCGGCCACCGGAGTGCCGGATGATGCTCGCCGCGTCCACCTGCCAGTGCCGCAGGGAGAGCAGCCGGGCGGTGAACCGGTACTCGACGCTGCCGTCGTCGCCGCGTACCCGGTAGCGGTCCGCGCCCAGCGGCTCGGGGGTGATCAGTCGTTCGTGGGCGAACTCCGCGAGGGCCTTGCGGACCAGCAGCCGGTTGGCCTCGGCCCAGTGCCCCGGGGTCAGGTGGTCCACGGATGCGAGCGGGTTCACGCGGGCAGGTCTCCTCGGGTGGCGGCCAGGAAATTCTCACGGGTGCAGACGCTGAGCAGGGCGTCCTTCTCGGGCTTGCGGATCGGGCCGACGACGGTGAAGCCCACGGCGGCGTTGAGCGCGTGCACGGCGTGGTTGCGCACGTCCGGTTCGACGACGACGCGGCGGACGGCCGGGTCGGCGAAGAGCCACGCCACGACCGTGGTGATCACGGCGCGGGTGAAGCCGTGCACGGGGGTGTCGGGGGGCGCGCAGAGGAAGTGCATGCCGACGTCGCCGTCCGCGGCGTCGTACCGGCCGACGAGCTCGACGTGGGCCGGGTCGTACCGCTCGGCCAGGAACGCCGGGCGACCGCGCCACGAGCCGAGGTACGCGTCGTGGTGCGGGTGCGCGGCGATCCGCCGGTACTCCTGCGCCACCCGGGCCACGTCGGCGTCCTGCATCAGCCAGAACGCGGCCCTGGGGTGGGTGACCCAGCCGTGCAGCAGCGCGGCGTCACCGTCCGGATCGAGGGTACGCAGGGCGAACTCGCCGAGCCGGTCGTCGACCCGCCGGAACACCGTCATGCGGTCACCGCCACCGGCGCGCCGAACTCCTGGAAGGCGATGCGCCGCTCGATCGGGTAGTGCTCGCGCCCGGTCAGTTCCCGGATGATCCAGGAGTTGCGGTACGCGCCCATCCCGAGATCCGGCGAGGTGATGCTGTGCGCCTGGGTGCCGGCGTTCTGCAGGAAGACGCCCCGGCCGGTGTGGTCGACGGCGTAGTTGCGGGCGACGTCGAAGCGGCCGTGCGAGTCCCAGCGGAGCCGGTCGCGGATCGGCTCCAGGAAGTCGGGCACCCGGTAGTGGTAGCCGGTGGCCAGCACCAGCCCCTCGGTGGTGAGGGTGAAGTCGCGGCCCTGCTCGACGTTGCGCAGGCCGAGCGTGTACGTCCCGCTCGCCGGGTCGTGGGTGGCGGTGCTCAGCGCGGTGTTGGTCATCAGCCGGGTGGGCACCGGGCCGGCGACGCTGCGGGCGTAGAGCAGGTCGAAGATGTCGTTGACCAGCTCGGCGTTGATGCCCTTGAACAGGGCCTTCTGCTCGGCCTCCAGCCGGTACCGGGTCGCCTCGGGCAGGGCGTGGAAGTAGTCCACGTAGTCCGGCGAGGTCATCTCCAGGGTGAGCTTGGTGTACTCCAGCGGGAAGAACCGCGGCGAGCGGGTGACCCAGTTGAGCTGGTAGCCGTGGGTGCCGATGTCGGAGAGCAGGTCGTGGTAGATCTCGGCCGCGCTCTGCCCGCTGCCGACCACGGTGACGCTGCGCTTGGCCCGCAGCGCCGCCCGGTTCTCCAGGTACCGCGAGTTGTGGATCACGTCGCCGCCGAGGTCCCGGCAGGCCTCGGGTACGTGGGGCGGGGTGCCGGTGCCCAGCACCAGGTGCCGGGCCCGGTGGGTGACCCGCTGGCCGGCCGCCGTGGCATGCACGACGTACCGCTCGTCGGCCGGGTCGTACTCGATGGAGGTGACCCTGTGGCCGAACCGGACGGTGGAGAGCTTCGCCGCCGCCCACCGGCAGTAGTCGTTGTACTCGCTGCGCAGCGGGAAGAAGCTCTCCCGGATGTAGAACGGGTACAGCCGCCCGGACTCCTTGAGGTAGTTCAGGAACGAGTAGGGCGAGGTGGGGTCGGCCAGGGTGACCAGGTCCGCGAGGAACGGCGTCTGCAGGCGGGTGGACTCCAGCAGCATGCCGGGATGCCAGTTGAACTCGTCGCGGGCCTCGAGGAAGAGGCCGTCGAGGTCGCCGATCGGCGCGGTCAGGCAGGCCAGGCCCAGGTTGTACGGGCCCAGCCCGACGGCGATGAAGTCGTGGGTCGACATGGGGTTCTCCAGGGCGGGACGGCCGGTCAGCGGATGGGGCAGGACAGCTCACCGGCCGTGCGGGTACGCACGTACCAGCCGGCGTGTTCGGCGATCAGGTCGAGGACGTGGGCGATGTCGTCCACGCTGGTCTCCGGGTTGAGCAGGGTGAACTTCAGGTGGTGCGCGCCGTCCACGGTGGTGCCCGCGACGAGGGCGGCGCCGGACGCGGCCAGCGCCTCGCGGGCGTACAGGTTGGCCTCGTCGACGAGCGGCCGGCCGGGACCGGTGGGCAGGTAGCGGAAGACCACGGTGCTGAGCTGGGACCGGGTCACCACCTCGAAGCGGGGGTCCTCGGTGAGCAGGTGCCAGGCGGCGGCGGCCCGGTCGATCACCTCGTCGAAGAGCGCCCCGACCGCGTCCGGGCCCATGATGCGCAGGGTGAGCCAGAGCTTCAGGGCGTCGAAGCGGCGGGTGGTCTGGATGCTCTTGTCGACCTGGTTGGGGATGCGCTGCTCGACCGCCCGCGCGGGGTTGAGGTAGTCGGCGTGCCAGGTGGCGTGCCGCAGCACCCGGCGGTCGCGCACCAGCAGCGCGCTGGAGCTGACCGGCTGGAAGAAGGACTTGTGGTAGTCCACGGTCACCGAGTCGGCCCGCTCGATGCCGTCGAGCAGGTGCCGCCGGGTCGGCGAGACCAGCAGCCCGCAGCCGTACGCGGCGTCGACGTGCAGCCACACGCCGGCCGCCGCGCAGATGTCGGCGATCCGCGGCAGCGGGTCGATGGTGCCGAAGTCGGTGGTGCCGGCGGTCGCCACCACGGCCATCACCCGCAGCCCCTCCCGACGGCACCGGTCGATCTCCCGGGCCAGTTCGTCGGTGCGCATCCGGCGCTCGGCGTCGGTGCCGACGGTGACCACCGCGTCGGCGTCGAGGCCGAGCAGCTTCGCCGCCTTCTGCACGCTGAAGTGGCCGGCCGCCGAGGTGAGGATCCGCAGCCGGGACAGCGACTCCGGGCGGGACGGCCGGGTGCCGCCCGAGGTCGCCGCCCGGCCGACCGCCTCCTCCCGGGCCAGCAGCATCGCCTGGAGGTTCGACTGCGTCCCGCCGCTGGTGAACACCCCGTCCGCGGCCGGGCCGAGCCCGACCCGGTCGACCGTCCAGTCGATCAGACGACGCTCGATCAGCGTGCCGCCGGCGCTCTGGTCCCAGGTGTCCAGCGAGGAGTTGACCGCGCTCAGCACCGCCTCGCCGAGCAGCGCCGGGATCACCACCGGGCAGTTCAGGTGCGCCAGGTAGCGCGGGTGGTGGAAGTACACCGCGTCGCGCAGGTAGACGTCCTGGAGCTCGTCGAGCGCCGCCCCGGTGTCGCCGAGCGGCCGGTCCAGGTCGATGCCGGCGATCCGGGGCGCGAGGTCCTGCGGGGTGACGCCGGTGAAGGGCCGGTCGGCGGCGGCGACCCGGTCGGCCACCCGGTTGATGCCGTCGGCCAGCACCCGCCGGTAGTCCGCGACGGTGCCGGCGGTGAACAGGTGGGCCCGGTCGGCGGCCACCGGGCCGGGGACGGCTCCGGTCGGGAGGGCCTGAACGGTTGCTCCGGGCAGACTCATGGCAGTCCTCAATGGTCGAAAGTGGACACGGCGGGCGGACGGGCATCGGCGCGGCGTCCGCCAGCGGTCCCGAGTTGATCGAGTGAAGTTAGGTTACCCTAACCTAAGTTCCCGTCAACGCCGCACCGGTTCGGCGCGCCGCGGCTCGGTGATCGGCGTCTCCGTCCCGGCGTCGGACGCAGACGCGAACCGGCGCTGGTGGGCGACGCCCACCGCGACGCCGAGCACCACCAGGACCACGCAGGCGCCCGCGACGGCGGGATAGCCCGCCCGGTCGGCGGCGGCCAGCCCGACCGAGGCCGCCACGAACGAGCAGACCAGCCCGAACGAGGACAGGACGGTGAAGTCGGTGCCGCCGGTGCCGGGCCGGGAGTAGTCCATGTTGACCGTGTAGAGCACCACGTTGGCCACGGTGTACGCGGCCATGAAGCAGCACAGCGCGGCCACCGTCCCGCCCACGGGCGCCCGCCCGGTCAGCAGCGGCAGCAGCAGCGCCGTGGAGACCACGAGGGACACCCCCGCGACGACGAGGACCGCCCCGCGACCGAACCGGCCCACGCCGGCGCCGGCGAGCAGCCCGGCCACGACGGCGGGAGCGCTGGTCACCACGCCGGTCACCACCCCGATCCGCCCCAGGGACCAGCCGGCGTCCACCAGCGCCGGCGTGACCAGCGCGTACGCCGCGCCGGCGCCGGTGTAGACCAACGGCACGACCCCGAACGTCCACCACCGACACCCGGGCTGGGCGAACACCGACAGCAGCGCCCGGTACGCCTGCGCGGCGGAGCCCACCCGATCGGCCCGGTCCGGTTCCCGGAACCGCCACACCACCAGCAGCCCCAGCGCGGTCAGCCCGGCCAGCAGCAGGATCGCCGGCCGCCAGCCGAACCGGTCGTAGACGACCACGCAGGCGCCGCCGCCGAGCAGGTTGCCGAGATAGCTGGCGGCGACCTGGACGCCGTTGCCGGCCCCCCGGGCGCGCGCCGACAACAGCCGGACGGCGACGGCGTCGACGGCGATGTCCTGGGTCGCGGAGAGGAACACGTACGCGGCACAGATCGCCACGATCGGGCCGAGCTGCCCGGCGGGACGATCGAACGGCAGTAGGGCGAGCAGCGACAGCACCAGGCCGGCCTGGAGCACCAGCAGCCAGGACCGGTAGTGGCCCCGCCGGCGTGATCCGTACCGGTCGAGGATCGGTGCCCAGAGGAACTTGAGCGGCCAGACCAGGCCGACGAACTGCAGCAGCGCCAACGTGTCCAGCGAGGTGCCGCCGTCGCGCAGGATGGCGGTCAAGCCGACGGTGATGAAGCCGACTCCGAGGTACTGGGTGACGTAGAGCGAGGTCAGGGTGCCGAGGCGGCCGTTCACCGGGCGGTCCAGTAGCCGAGCGAGGTCACCTGGTGCCGGCCGGCGCCGAGGGTGCGCCGCACGTGCCGGGTGATGCTGCGCGTACTGGCCGCCTCGCAGGCGACCCAGTAGTGGGCGTCGGCGGCGGCGGGCAACGCCGCGCAGACCGTCTCGACCAGGTGCCGCCCCTCGTCCCGGCGGGGCACCCAGGTGACCTCGTGTCCCGCCTGGGCGCGCGGCGTCAGGGCCTGCTCACCCTCGTGCGCGTACTCCAGCCAGACCGTCGCCGGAATGTCGGCGGCGGTGTCGAGCAGGCTGTTCACCGCGGGCAGCGAGGCGGCGTCGCCGACCAGGTAGAGGTGCGCGGGTGCGGGATCGGGCAGGTGGAAGGCGCTGCCCTGGACCGTGGCGTCGATGGTGTCGCCGACCTCGGCCGTGGTGGCCCAGCGCGCGGCACACCCGTCGTGCAGGGCGAACTCCAGGTGGAAGCGCCCGGTGGCCGGGTCCGGGTCGACCAGCGTGTACGCGCGCTGGTGCGGTCGGCCGTCGTCGTCGAACCAGAGCCGGATCCACATGGTCGGGTGCACCCCGCACGACTCCAGCAGGCCGCCGCCGTCCATCAGCAGCCGCTGGTAGTGGCCGCCGACCGCCTCGGTGCCGAGCACGGTCAGCCGGAAGTCCCGGCCGCCCATGGCCTTGAGGACCAGGGCTTCCCAGTTGCGTTTCACGTGTCGCCCTCCAGTAAGGTTCGCCTTAGTTAGGGGAGGGTAACCTAAGTTGATATTCGAGGAGCACGCGGCTCGCCCCGATTCCGGAGCGGGCCGCGCGGTGACGGGCGTCTATCGCGACGCCCGAGGCGTGCCGCATCTGCGCGCCGGCTCGGTCGACGAGCTGGCCCGGTTGCAGGGCCGGGTGGCCGCGCTCGACCGGGCCTGGCAGATCGAGGTCGAACGGTGGCGCTCGGAGGGCCGGCTCGCCGCGCACGTCGGTCCGGACGCGCTGGGCTGGGACCGGTTCGCCCGGCGCGCCCGGCTCGACGACACCGCGCGGCGGTGCTTCCACCGCCTCTCCCCCGCCACCCGGCGGTGGGTCACCGCCTATGTGGCCGGGGTCAACGACGGGCTCGCCGAGGGCGCCGCCGGTGCCCCCGAGTTCGCGGCGGTCGGCTGCGCGCCCGGCCGGTGGCAGCCCTGGTCACCGCTGGGGGTCTTCCTCGTCCAGCACATCCTCTTCTCCACCTTCCCGAACAAGCTCTGGCACGCCCACGTCACCGCCACCCTCGGCGCGGCCGCGACCGGGCTCTTCGCCGTCGAGGGCCCGGGCGGCTCCGGCAGCAACGCCTGGGCGGTGCCCGGCGACGCCGCCACCGGCCGGGGGCCGGTCATCGCCGGCGACCCGCACCGCCTCCTCGAACTGCCCGGCATCTACCAGCAGGTACGGCTGGCCTGCCCCGAGTTCGACGTGCTCGGCTTCGCCTTCCCCGGGGTGCCGGGGCTGCCCCACTTCGGCCACGCGGGCGAGGTGGCCTGGGCGGTCACCAACGCGATGGCCGACTACCAGGACCTCTACCGCGAGCAACTGCGCACCGACGGCGACCGGGTGCTGGTCCGCGACGCCGACGGCTGGGTGCCCGCGTACCGCCACGTCGAGCGGATCACCGTTTGCGGCGGCGACCCGGAGACCGTGGAGGTCGTCGAGACGCCGCGCGGTCCCGTGGTGGACCACGACCGGCACACCGGCGAGGCGATCAGCCTGCGCACCCCAGCCCGGGTCGAGGCGGACCTCGGCTTCGAGGCGCTGCTGCCACTGCTGCGCTCCCGCACCGTCGACGACGTGGCCGACGCGCTGCGCGCCTGGGTCGAGCCGGTCAACAGCGTGCTCGTGGCGGACCGGAGCGGGGCCGTCCACCAACTGGTCGCCGGGCTGGTGCCCGACCGGGACGAACGCTGCCGGCGCGAACCGGTCCCCGGCTGGGACCCGCGGTACCGGTGGCGCGGCGGGTACGCCGAGACGAAGCCGATCCCGGTCGAGGACATCGCGGTCTGCGCCAACGACCGCCGCCCCGACGTGGCCGACCTCGGCGCCGACTTCGCCCCGTCGCACCGCGCCGACCGGATCCGGGCCCTGCTGGCCGACGGCGTCGCGCCGGAGGACGTACACATGGACACCCGGCTCGCCGCGACGCCGCTGCGCGCGCTGCTCCACCGGCTCGATCCCGACGACCTCGACCCGCCCGTCCGGGAGCTACTGGACCGGCTCACCGCCTGGGACGGGTCGATGCGGGCCGACAGCACCGACGCCGGCGCCTTCGCGGCCTGGCGTACCGCGCTGGCCCGCCGGCTGCACGAGCACCCGAGCCTGCGCCCGTTGCGCGCCCCCGGCGCGTACGACGAGTTTTTCACGCCGTGGACGGACCCGCTGTCGCGGATCGGCCATGCCCTCGACGGCGTCGCGGCCGGGCTGCACCACCTCGGTGCCGACGTCGCGCCGGTGGCGGCCGCGGCCCTGGCGGACGTGGCCGCCGAGGGGCCGCCGACGGCCTGGGGGCGGCGGCACCTGCTGCATCCGGTGCACCTCGGGGTGGCCCCCGCCGTCGACGCCGCGGTGGTCGCCATGCGGGCCGCGACACCGTTGGGCGGCGACACCGACTGCGTGCTCGCCACCACCAGCGTCCCCGGCGTCTCCGACGCCTGCTGGCGCGGACCGGTCGCCCGCTACGTGTGGGACCTCGGCGACCGCGCCCGCAGCCGCTGGATCGTCCCGTTCGGCGCGTCCGGACGCCCCGACGACCCGCACTTCGCCGACCAGCTTCCCCGCTGGGCAGCCGGCGAACTGGACCCGGTGGACACCGACTGGCGACACCTGACCCGACAACCAGGAGACGAGAACCCGTGACGTACCAGCAGGACATCCCCGGCTTCGGCGAGCTGCGGCTCGTCGTGGTCGACCCGACCGCCCACGCCGAGCTGCTGCACGGCTGGGTCACCCAGCCGCGCGCGACGTTCTGGGGCATGGGCGGGTACACCGTGGACGAGGTGCGCGAGGTCTACGCGTTCATCGACGGGCTGGACACGCACCACGCGTACCTGATCATGCTCGACGGCGAGCCGGTCGGCCTGTTCCAGACCTACCTGCCGGAGGCGGACCCGGTCGGCGAGCGATACCCGGTACGGGACGGCGACATCGGGATGCACCTGCTGCTCGCCCCCGGCCACGGGCCGCCCCGCGGCCTGACCACCGCCGTCGGCCCGGCACTGGCCCGCTTCCTGTTCCGCGACCCCACCCGGCAGCGGATCGTGGTCGAGCCGGACGTCCGCAACCACCTCGCGCTGCGCCGCCTCGAACGCGAGGGCTTCACCTTCGACGAGCAGATCGACATGCCCGACAAGCGCGCCCAACTGGCCTTCCTCACCCGCCCCCGCTTCCAGTCCACCCACCCCACCCCCTGACCCCGCCCCCCGTTGGGGGGCGTGCACTTTCAGAGAAAGCGTGGCTATTCCTCGCCGAATAGCCACGCTTTCTCTGAAAGCGCGGCGGGGGTGTGAGGGGGTTGTCCACAGGGGGTTTCGGGGCGGGGGTGGGGGAAGCAGGGTGGTGGGGTGGCTCGTACACCTCGACGTCCTGATGCCCTCGTGGGGCGGGTCTTCTTTGCTCGTGAGGCGGTTCATGGTGGGCTGTTGACCAGGAACGATCTTCGGAGCAGTGCTTGGCGGAGGGTATTCCACAACGTCTACGCGGACGCCCGTCTCGACCTGTCGCATCGCAGCAGGTGCCGCGCCGCCGCGTCGTGGCTCTTTCCGCCGGGATGCGCGCTCGCCGGTAGGTCGGCGGTCGCGCTGCACGGTGGGGTGAGTCCCCGGGCCGACGATCCGGTCGAGGTGGTGGTCCAGCCCGACTCGCGATTCGGTCCGCTCGCCGGTCTGCTCATCCACGTCGCCGCGTGGCGCGAGGGCGAGGTGCAGCGCGTCGACGGCTGCGCGGTCACCACCCCGGTGCGCACCTGTTGGGACCTCGCGAACTGGCTCGACGTCATCGACGCGGTGGCACTGATCGACTCGCTCCGACACGTCGGCGCCGTCGACCTGGCGCAGCTGGAGCACTACCTGGCCACGCACCGCGGCGAGCGGGGCTGGCGGAAGTTCGCCCGGGCGGTCAGCCTCAGCGATTCCGGCGCGGCATCGCCACCGGAGTCGCAGCTGCGGGTACGACTCATCGAGGCCGGTCTGCCCCGACCGGTCACCCAACACGTCATCGAACGGGCCGGCCGTTTCGTCGCCCGGGTCGACCTGGCCTGGCCCGAGTTGAAGGTGGCCATCGAGTACGACGGGCTCTGGCACCACGACCCGGACCAGTTCCACCGCGACCGCCAGCGTCTCAACAGGATGCTGGGCGACGACTGGATCGTCCTGCACGTCACCAGCAAGCGGATGCGCGAGGACTTCGACACCTTCCTCACCGAGGTCCGCACCGCCCTCATCTCCCGCACCCGCCGCTGACCTAACCCGCGCCCCGCATCCCCCGCATCGCCCAGGGATGCGGGGACTGCACGACGCATCCATGCCGCCCGCCGGCCCGTGCACACTCAGCGCCCAAGCGGCGCCGACCGAGGCGCACGCCACACCCCCCGCCCCACGCGCCCCACGCCCCGGAGAACTCAGCCCGCACATACAGAGAATGAGTGGCTATTCGACGAGGAATAGCCACTCATTCTCTGAAAGTGCCCCCACGAGGAGGGCGCGATGCGGGGGGGTCAGGCGGTGAGGTACTTGGCGAGGTCGTCGAGGATCTTGTTGGCGGCGCCGACGCCGATGCCGGTCATCCAGACCTCGTCGGAGACGACGTGCGCCTTGCCGGCCTTGACGGCCGAGAGGCCCTTCCAGAGCGAGCCGGCGGTGACCTTGGCCTGCTCGGCGGCGGCCTTCTCGCCGTACGCGGTCACGAAGATGACGTCACCGTCGACCTCGTTGATCCGCTCGGCGCTGACCAGGTCGAACCGCTTGTCCTCCTTGCCCTCCAGGCGCTGCCGCTCGGGGCGGCCCAGCCCGGTGTCGCCGACGACGATGCCGGAGAAGGAGTCCGGGCCGTACACCCGGATGTTGCCCGGGATGAAGCGCACGATGGACACCTTGCGGGAGGCGGCGTCGCCCAGCTTCGCGCCGAGCTCCTTGGCCCGCTTCTCGTACGCGCCGAGCAGGTCGCGGGCCTGCTGCTCCTTGCCGAGCGCCTGGCCGTCGAGGAGCAGGTTCTCCTTCCAGGTGATGCCGACCTTCTCGGTGAAGACGGTGGGCGCGATGGCGCTCAGCTCGTCGTAGAACTTCTCCTGCCGGAACTTGCTGCCCAGGATCAGGTCCGGCTTCAGCGCGGTGATCGCCTCCAGGTCGGGCTCGGTGAGCACCCCGACCTCCTTGATGCCGGCGAGCTTCTCCTCGCCGAAGTAGGTCGGCCAGCTCTTCGCCTCACCGGCGGTGGCGGCGCCGACCGGCGTGACGCCGAGCGAGAGAGCGGTGTCGATCTTGTCGGTGTCGAGGACCACGACGCGCTTCGGCTCGGCCGGGACCTTGGTGCTGCCCATGGCGTGGGTGATCTCCCGGGTCTCCCCGGTGGCGGTGCCGGCGACCGGGTCGCTCTCCCCGCAGGCGGTGAGGCCCACGCCGAGAGCGAGGGCCGCGGTGAGGGTGGCGGCGAGACGACGCATCAGAGTCCTTTCGAGGGGTACGGGCCGACGCGCGGGGGGTCCGCGTCGTCGACGGAAGTGCGGGCCGCCGGAGCGGTCTGGCCCACGGGATTCGAGCCGGCCGGGCCGGCAACGGAGGACGTGCCGGCGCTGGACACCGGACCGACGGGTGCCGCCGGACCGGCGGGCGCCGCCGGACCGACGGCCGCAGGCACGCCGAGGGCGGACGGAACGTCCGCGGCCGGAGCGGGAGCGGCGACCGGGGCCCCGGGCAGCGGGGCCAGCGACGGGCTGGTGAGACCGGGCACCACCAGCGGGGCGCCGGTGACCGGGCAGGGCACCACCACGCAGTCGAGCCCGAAGACGTCCCGGACCAGCTCCGCGGTGAGGATCTCCCGTGGCGGCCCGGCGGCGACCACGGACCCGGCCCGCATCGCCACGAGGTGGTCGGCATAGCGGGCGGCCTGGTTGAGGTCGTGCAGCACGGCGACCACGGTGCGGCCCCGCTCGGCGCGCAGCCGGTGCAGCAGGTCCAGCACCTCGACCTGGTGGGCCAGGTCGAGGAACGTGGTCGGCTCGTCGAGCAGCAACGCCTCGGTGTCCTGGGCGAGGGTCATCGCGATCCAGACCCGCTGCCGCTGGCCGCCGGAGAGGGTGTCCACCGGCCGGTCGGCCAGCCCGGCGACGTCGGCGAGCGTCATCGCCCGGTCCACCGCGACGGCGTCCTGCTCCGACCACTGCCGCCACCACCGCTGGTAGGGCTGCCGGCCCCGCCCGACCAGGTCGGCCACGGTGACGCCCTCCGGCACCAGCGGGCTCTGCGGCAGCACGCCCAGCCGGCGGGCCACCTCCCGGGTGGGCAGGTCGCGGATGGCGGTGCCGTCCAGCAGCACCGCGCCCCGGCGGGGCGTGAGCAGCCGGGCCATGGTGCGCAGCAGGGTGGACTTGCCGCAGGCGTTCGGCCCGACGATGACGGTGAACGCGTCGGCGGGCAGCTCCAGGTCGAGCCCGTCGAGCACGGTCCGTTCGTCGTAGCCGGCGACCAGGTCGCGGGTGGAGAGCATCGCGCCTCCTGTGCCAGGGGTGGACGTCACGACGACCGCCGACGGCCGCGGACCAGCAGGAACATCAGGTACGGCCCGCCGATCGCGGCGGTGAGCACGCCCGCCGGCAGTTGGGTGGGGGCGAACAGCCGCCGGCCGGCGAGGTCGGCCAGCACCAGCAGCAGGGCCCCGAGCAGCGCGGCGCACACCATCGGCGGCCGCTCGGCCCGGACCAGCCGGCGGGCCACCTGCGGGGCGACCAGGGCGACGAAGTCGACCGCGCCGACCTGGGCGGTGACGGTGGCCGCGACGACGACGCCGGTGGCGGCCAGGCCGATCCGGCGGGCCACCGGGCGCAGCCCGATCCCCCGGGCGGTGTCGTCGTCCAGGGCGGAGCCGTTGAGCGCCCAGCCAGCCCAGGCCAGCACCGGCAACAGCACGGCCAGGGTGAGCGCGATCCAGACCGTCTCGGTCCAGCCCTTGCCGGCGAGGGTGCCGATCAGCCAGATCTGCGCCCGCAGCCCGTCGATCGGGTCGGCGGAGAGCATGACCACCTCGGTCAGCGCCCGCAGGGCGAACGCGACGGCGACGCCGGCCAGCACGAACCGCTGCGCGGCCAGCCCGTGCCGGGCGCCGAGCGCGAGCAGCAGGACCGCCGCGGCCAGCCCGCCGACCAGGGCCGCCGGGGCGACCAGCACGGCCGCCGCGCCGGTGGTGATCGCGACGGTGGCGGCCAGGCCGGCGCCCTGGGTGATGCCGATGACGTCGGGGCTGGCCAGGGGATTGCGGGCCACGCTCTGGATCAGCGTGCCGGCGATCCCGAAGGCCGCGCCGGCCGTCGCGGCCAGCACGAGCCGGGGCAGCCGCAGGTCGAGCACGACCAGGTCGTACGGGGTGCCGGCGCCGGAGAGGGCGCGGAGCACGTCGGCCGGCGCGACGTACGGGGTGCCGAGGCAGAGGCTGAGCAGCGCGGCCAGGGCGAGCAGCACGGTCGAGGCGAGCGCGACGAGCACCGCACGGCGGCGCACCTGGAGGCTGACCGGCCCGACCCGCACCAGCGACCGCCCGGGCAGCCCGGCCAGGCCGGTCGGGGCGGCGGCCGGGGCAACGGTCAGGTCGGGGGCGCTCACGGTGCCAGCCTCAGGTGGCGACTGCGGGGCTCGCAGACCCGGCCCACTCCTCGCGCTCACGCGGTCACCACCTTGGCGCGGCGGACCAGGTACGCCAGCAGCGGCGCGCCGATCAGCGCGGTGATGATCCCGGCCGGCACCTCACCGGGTGGGGCGATCAGCCGGCCGACGATGTCGGCGCCGAGCAGCAGGGTGGGGCCGAGCAGGGCGGAGACGCCCAGGGTCCAGCGGTGATCGGTGCCGACCAGGGCGCGGGCCAGGTGCGGCACGGCGAGCCCGACGAAGGCGATCGGCCCGGCCGAGGCGACCGCGGCGCCGGTGAGCAGCACGGCGGCGGCGCCGCCGCCGAGGCGTACCAGGCCGATCCGGTGGCCCAGGCCGCGGGCGACGTCGTCGCCGAGGGCGAGCGCGTCGAGGCCCCGGGCGACCACCGCGGCCAGGGCCAGCCCGGCGAGCACGAACGGCAGCACCTGGGCGGCGACGCCAAGGTCCCGCCCGGTCAGCCCGCCGACGACCCAGAACCGGTACTCCTCGAAGGTGCGCGCGTCGATGCTGAGCAGCGCGTAGACCACGGAGGCGAGGCTGGCGTCGAGGGCCGCGCCGATCAGCGCGAGGGTGACCGGGCTGGCGCCCTCCCGGGTCCGGTTGGCGACAGCGAAGACCAGCAGGCCGGCGCCGAGCGCGCCCGCGATGCCGAACCAGACGTACCCGGCGAGGCTGCCGACGCCGAGGACGGCGATGGCCAGCACGACGCCGAAGGAGGCGCCGGCGCTGATGCCGAGGATCCGCGGCTCGGCGAGCGGGTTGCGGGTGAGCGCCTGGAAGAGCACCCCGGCGACCGCGAGGGCGAGGCCGACGACCAGGCCCAGGGCGGTACGCGGCATCCGCAGCTCGCGCACGATGGTGCTCGCCGTGCCCCCGTCCGGGGCGACCAGCGCGTCCCAGACCTGGCCCACGCCCAGCGGCCGGCTGCCGAGCGCGAGGCTGGCGAGCACGGCGAGCAGCAGTGCGACTCCGGCCGCGACGGCGACGGCGGTGCGGCGGCCCCGCTGGCCGCCGGTGCGGCGGGCGGCGCCGACCGGACGTGCGGCGAGGGTGGTCACGATGCTCCCGAGCTGGGACTAAGGTACGCCTTACCTTAGCCGAGACGTGAAGGGTGGCCTAACCGAGCATCGTCGATAAGCCGTCGACCCGGGCACACCGGAACCAACCGGGGAAAATCCCCCCTACCCTGGGTCCATGCGATTCGACCAGCACACCCTCGTCCTCTTCAGCCGCCCGGCGGACGCGCCGGAGCTGCCCCGGGACGCGGCGGATCTGCTGCACGACACCCACCTGGCCCACCAGTCGGGGCTGGTGGAGCAGGGACTCGTGCTCGCCGCCGGGCCGTTCGTGGACCCGGACGATGCGACCCTGCGCGGTCTCGCCGTGCTGCCGATCAGCCCGGACGAGGCCCGCGAGTTGTACGCCAACGACCCGGCGGTGCGCGCCGGCCAACTCGTGGTGCGGGTGGCGAGCTGGCTGGTGCCGGAGGGCAACGTGCGCTACGAGAGCGTCGGCGTGCCCCGCTCGATGCTGGAGGCCGCCGCCGGCGACTGACCCGCCGTCGCAGCGGGCCGAGGCGCCGCCGGCGACTGGCCCACCCGGTGGAGGGTCAGTCCTCGGAGGCCGGCCGGCTGCTCGGCACGGTGGGCATCGGCCACTGCCCGGTGCGCGACGACATCGGCGCGTCGAGCTGGTGGTCGCCCCAGACGTAGGTCTCGGGCAGCAGGTCGGCGACGGGCACCGGGCGCAGCGCGTCCATCGGCCCGACGATCACCTTGATCGACGGGAAGTAGTCCAGCAGGACCTGCCGGCACCGCCCGCAGGGCGGGATGACGCCCCGCCCCCGGTCACCCACCGCGACGATGGCCTCCAGCTCGCCCGCCCCCTGGGTGGCGGCCGCGCCGATCGCGACCACCTCGGCGCACGGGCCACCGGTGAAGTGGTAGACGTTGACGCCGGTGAAGACCCGGCCGTCGGCGGTCCGGGCCGCGGCGGCGACGGTGTGGTTGTCGCTGCGGCAGCGCAGCTTGGCGACCGCGGTCGCCGCCTGCACCAGCGCGCGGTCGGTGTCCAGCATCGTCATGTCGCCGCCCCCGGATCGTGTCGCTCGCCGGAAACTGTAGCCTGGCCGGCCCGCCGGCCCGGGCAGCGACGCCGACGGGGTACGCCGGGCGGCCGGAGGTAACCCGGGGGCGCTCCGGCGGCGGGCTGCCTATCCTTGGCGACGACATGCAGAATCCAGCCGTACCCGCCGAGGCCGTCACCGTCCGCGACCTGCACCGCCGCCTCTCCTCGCTGATGTTCCGCGACCAGCGCCGCCTGCAGCGGCGGCTGGACGGCGCACGCAAGCTCCGGGAGCCCGAGCGGCGCGACGGCGCGCTCGCCGAGATCGCCGTGGACGTGGCCCGCGCCGAGGCGCGGCTGGCGGACCGGCGGGCCGCCGTGCCGGTGATCACCTATCCGGCGCAGTTGCCGGTCAGCGAGCGCCGGGACGACATCGCCGCCGCGATCCGCGACCACCAGGTGGTGATCGTGGCCGGCGAGACCGGCTCCGGCAAGACCACCCAGCTGCCCAAGATCTGTCTGGAGCTGGGGCGCGGGGTGCACGGCCTGATCGGGCACACCCAGCCCCGGCGGCTGGCCGCCCGGACCGTCGCCGACCGGATCGCCGAGGAACTCGGCACCGAGCTGGGCGACGTGGTCGGCTACAAGGTGCGCTTCAGCGACCAGGTGAGCGACCGCAGCCTGGTCAAGCTGATGACCGACGGCATCCTGCTGGCCGAGTTGCAGACCGACCGGATGCTGCGCCAGTACGACACGTTGATCATCGACGAGGCGCACGAGCGCAGCCTCAACATCGACTTCATCCTCGGGTACCTCCGGCAGCTCCTGCCCCGCCGCCCCGACCTCAAGGTGGTCATCACCTCGGCGACCATCGAGACGGACCGGTTCGCCCGGCACTTCGCCGACGCCGATGGCGAGCCGGCCCCGATCGTCGAGGTCTCCGGGCGGACGTACCCGGTCGAGGTGCGGTACCGGCCGCTGGTCGAGGTGAGCGAGGCCGAGGAGGACGAGGGCGACGACGAGGAGAACGTCCGCGACCAGATCCAGGCGATCGGCGACGCGGTCGAGGAGCTGGCCGCCGAGGGACCCGGCGACATCCTGGTCTTCCTCTCCGGCGAGCGGGAGATCCGGGACACCGCCGACGCGCTGGGCAAGCTGGTGGAGAAGAAACGGTCGCTGCTCGGCACCGAGATCCTCCCCCTGTACGCCCGGCTGTCGACCGCCGAGCAGCACCGGGTCTTCGCCCCGCACCCCGGGCGGCGGGTGGTGCTGGCCACCAACGTCGCCGAGACGTCGCTGACGGTCCCCGGCATCAAGTACGTGGTGGACCCGGGTACGGCCCGCATCTCCCGCTACTCCAGCCGGCTCAAGGTGCAGCGACTGCCCATCGAGCCGGTCTCGCAGGCCTCGGCCAACCAGCGCAAGGGTCGCTGCGGGCGTACCTCGGACGGCATCTGCATCCGGCTCTACGACGAGCAGGACTTCGAATCCCGGCCCGAGTTCACCGACCCGGAGATCCTGCGCACCAACCTCGCCTCGGTCATCCTCCAGATGACCTCGATCGAGCTCGGCGACATCGCCGCGTTCCCGTTCATCGACCCGCCGGACCGGCGCAACGTCACCGACGGCGTCAACCTGCTGCACGAGCTGGGCGCGCTCGACCCGACCGAGTCCGACCCGGCGAAGCGGCTCACCCCGCTGGGCCGGCGGCTGGCCCAGCTACCGGTCGACCCCCGGCTGGCCCGGATGGTGCTGGAGGGCGAACGCAACGGCTGCGCCACCGAGGTGATGGTGATCGCCGCCGCGCTCTCCATCCAGGACCCGCGCGAGCGGCCGGCGGAGAAGCAGGCGCAGGCCGACCAGGCGCACGCCCGGTTCGCCGACAAGGAGTCCGACTTCGTCGCGTTCCTCAACCTGTGGCGCTATCTGCGGGAGCAGCAGCGGGCGCTGTCGTCGAGCGCGTTCCGCCGGATGTGCAAGGCGGAATACCTGAACTACCTGCGGGTCCGCGAGTGGCAGGACATCGTCAGCCAGTTGCGCCAGGTGCTGCGTACCCCGGACCAGGGCGGCGGCGGGCGCGGCCGGCGCGGCGCGACGGAGGCCCCGGCGGACGGCGGACGGCGCGGCCCGACCGCGGACCTGCCGGAGGAGATCGACACCCCGAAGGTGCACCAGTCGCTGCTGCCCGGTCTGCTGTCCCACGTCGGGCTCAAGGACGCGCAGAAGCACGAGTACCTGGGGGCGCGCGGTGCGAAGTTCGCGATCTTCCCCGGCTCGGCGCTGTTCAAGAAGCCACCGCGCTGGGTGATGGCCGCCGAGCTGGTGGAGACGTCCCGGCTCTGGGGCCGCGTCGCCGGGCGGGTCGAGCCGGAGTGGGTCGAGCCGCTGGCGCAGCACCTGGTCAAGCGCAGCTACAGCGAGCCGCACTGGGAGAAGAAGCAGGCCGCGGTGATGGCCTACGAGAAGGTCACCCTGTACGGGATCCCGCTGGTCACCTCCCGCAAGGTCAACTTCGGCCGGATCGACCCGGCGCTGTCGCGGGAGCTGTTCATCCGGCACGCCCTGGTGGAGGGCGACTGGCAGACCCACCACCAGTTCTGGCGGGACAACCAGCGGCTGCTCACCGAGATCGAGGAGTTGGAGAACCGGGCCCGGCGGCGGGACATCCTGGTCGACGACGAGACGATCTTCCACTTCTACGACCAGCGCATCCCCGCCGACGTGGTCTCCGGCCGGCACTTCGACTCCTGGTGGAAGAAGACCCGCCGGGAGCAGCCGGAGCTGCTCACCTTCACCCGCGAGCTGCTGATCAACGCCGGTCGCGGCGGGGTGGACGAGGCCGACTACCCGGACGAGTGGCAGGCCGACGGGGTCACCCTGCCGCTGACCTACACCTTCGACCCGGGCACCCCGACCGACGGCGTGACCGTGGACATCCCGCTGCCGCTGCTCAACCAGGTGCCGGCGGAGACCTTCGACTGGCAGGTGCCCGGGCTGCGCGAGGAACTGGTCGTCGCGCTGATCCGGTCGCTGCCCAAGGCGATCCGGCGCAACTTCGTCCCGGTGCCGGACTACGCCCGGGCCGCGCTGGCGGCGATGCCGGCGGGCGAGGAGCCGCTGCTGGACGCGCTGACCCGGCAGCTGCGCCGGATGACCGGCGTGACCGTGCCGCGCGACGCCTGGGACGTCGACCGGCTGCCGGCCCACCTGCGGGTCAGCTTCCGGGTGCTCGACGAGGAGAACAAGCCGGTCGCCGAGGGCAAGGACCTGCCGACCCTGCAACGCCAGCTCCGCCAGGAGGTACGCCAGGTGGTGGCCGCCGCCGCGCCGGACGTCGCCCGGACGGGCCTCCGTGAATGGAGCATCGACGATCTTCCTCGCACCATCGAGCAGGTCCGGGCCGGTTACGCGGTGACCGCGTACCCGGCGCTGGTCGACGAGGGCGCGACGGTCGGGGTGAAGGTGTTCGACTCCGAGGCCGAGCAGGCCGCGGCGCACTGGGCGGGCACCCGGCGGCTGCTGCGGCTGACCGTGCCGTCGCCGGCGAAGTTCCTCCAGGGCCGGCTCTCCAACGAGGCGAAGCTGGCCCTCAGCCGCAACCCGCACGGCGGGGTGCAGGAGCTGATCTCCGACGCCGCCGGGGCCGCGATCGACAAGCTGATCGCCGACGCGGGCGGGCCCGCCTGGGACGCCGAGGGCTTCGCCGCGCTGCGCGAGCGGGTCCGCGCCGACCTGATCGACACGGTGGTCGACGTGATGGACCGGGTCCGCCGGGTCCTCGCCGCCGCGTACGCGGTGGAGCAGCGCCTCGGCGCGACCCGGAACCTGGCCGTGGTGGCCGCCCTGGCCGACATCCGCCACCAGCTCTCCGGGCTGGTGCACAAGGGGTTCGTCACCGAGGCCGGGTACGCGCGCCTGCCCGACCTGCTGCGCTACCTGACCGCGATCGAGCGGCGCCTGGACCGGCTGCCGGGCAACCCGCAGCGGGACAAGCAGCAGCAGGACCGGATCGCTGTGGTGCAGAAGGAGTACGCCGACATGCTCGCCGCGCTGCCGCCGAGCCGACGCAACTCGGCGGCGGTACGGCAGATCCGGTGGATGATCGAGGAGTTGCGGGTGAGCGTCTTCGCCCAGGCGCTCGGCACCCCGTACCCGGTGTCGGAGCAGCGGATCTACCGGGCGATGGACGACGCCGAGGGGCGCTGAGCGGCCCGGCTACGGCAGCGGTTCCACCCCCGGCGGCAGCTCGTCGGTGGCGGTGGCGTCGTGGACGTACTCCAGCAGTATCCGGCGCAGCTCCCGGCCGGCGTGGGTGGGCACCACGTCCCGGCGGCGGGCCACCGCGATGGTCCGGCGGACTCCCGGCGGGGCGAGCCGGGTGACCCGGACGCCGGCCCGGCGGGCGACCACGATGCCGGGTACCAGGGCGATGCCCAGCCCGGCCTCGACGAAGCTGAGCACGGCGTCCATCTCGCCGCCGTCGACCGAGATGGTCGGCTCGAAGCCGGCCTCCCGGCAGGCCTGGATGGTGGCGTCGCGCAGGTCGTAGCCCTCGCGGAACATCACCAGGGGCTGGTCACGCAGGTCGGTGATGCGCAGCTGACCGTTGTCCCGGGCGGCGGGCAGCGGGTCCACCGACGCGACGACGAGGCTCTCCCGCAGGATCGGGTCGGCGCGCAGCCCCGGGTCGGTGCCCTGGGCCGGCATGATGATCAACGCCAGGTCGAGGTCGCCGCGCAGCAGGTCACGGACCAGGTCCTGGGAGCCGCCCTCCTCCACCCGCAGGTCCACGGTGGGGTGGGCGTCGCGGAACCGGCGCAGCACCGGTGGGGCGAGCGAGGTGGCCAGGCTGGGGGTGGCGCCGAGGCGGACCCGGCCCCGGCGCAGGCCGACCAGTTCCTGCACCTCGCGGGTGGCGGTGTCGACGTCGGCGAGGATCCGCTTGGCCAACGGCAGCAGCACCTCGCCGGCAGCGGTGAGAGCGATGTTGCCCCTTACCCGTTCGAAGAGCGGGGCCCCCAGGTCGGTCTCCAGGGCGTGAATTTGCTTACTCAGTGAGGGCTGGGTTATGCCGACGAGGTCGGCGGCTTGGGTGAAATGTCGTACTTCTGCCACCGCCACGAAGTACTTGAGCTGATGGAGCTGCATCTACATAGCTTATGGCTATCAAGACTGCGAGGTCGATGCATTGGACGACTGATCAAAGTCCTCCTAGCGTCGGTCAGGTGGTAATCACGAAAACTCGGTCGCCCATCCGCTCGAACGTCGGCCTGAAGGCCGTCATGGCGGTGACGGGCATCCTCCTGGTGCTCTTCCTCGTCGTGCACATGCTGGGGAACCTGAAGATCTTCACCGGCGAGACGTCGTTCGACCACTACGCGCACTGGCTGCGGGACATCGGCACACCGCTGCTGCCCCACACCTGGTACCTGTGGATCCAGCGGACCGTGCTCACGGCCGCCGTGGTCGCGCACATCGTGGCCGCCACCGTGCTGGCCCGGCGCGCCCGCGCCGCCCGCCCGGTGAAGTACGCCCACCGCAAGAAGATCCAGGGCAGCTACGCCGCCCGCACGATGCGCTGGGGTGGGGTGATCATCCTGCTCTTCGTGATCTACCACATCCTGGACCTGACCACCGGTGACCTGAACCCTCAGGGCGACGCCAGCAACCCGTACGGCAACGTGGTCGCGGACTTCGCGCCGGAGCGCTGGTACGTCACGCTCTTCTACACCCTGGCGATCGTCACCGTCGGTTTCCACCTGCGGCACGGCATCTTCAGCGCGCTGCGCAGCCTGGGCCAGCAGACGCCGCAGGGTGAGCGCCGCAACCGGGCGATCGCGCTGGTCGTCGCCGTCGGCCTCTGCGTCGGCTACCTGGTGGTCCCGTTCGCCGTACTCACCGGATTGGTGTCCTGACCATGGATCTCTTCACCGAGGGCGACCCGATCGCCGACACCAAGGCTCCCGAGGGCCCGATCGAGACCCGCTGGGACCGCCGCCGCTTCGAGGCGAAGCTGGTCAACCCGGCCAACCGCCGGAAGATGACCGTGATCGTGGTGGGCACCGGCCTGGCCGGCGGCTCCGCCGCGGCGACGCTGGCCGAGCAGGGCTACCGGGTCAAGTCCTACTGCTACCAGGACAGCCCGCGCCGGGCCCACTCGATCGCCGCGCAGGGCGGCATCAACGCCGCCAAGAACTACCGCAACGACGGCGACTCGGTGCACCGGCTCTTCTACGACACCGTCAAGGGCGGCGACTTCCGCTCGCGGGAGTCCAACGTGCACCGGCTGGCCGAGGTCTCGGTCAACATCATCGACCAGTGCGTGGCGCAGGGCGTGCCGTTCGCCCGCGAGTACGGCGGCCTGCTCGACACCCGCTCCTTCGGTGGCGCCCAGGTGCAGCGGACCTTCTACGCCCGGGGCCAGACGGGCCAGCAGCTGCTGCTCGGGGCGTACCAGGCGCTGGAGCGGCAGATCGGCCTGGGCAACGTGGAGATGAACGCCCGGCACGAGATGCTGGAACTGGTCGTCGTCGACGGCAAGGCCCGGGGCATCGTCGTCCGGGACCTGGTCACCGGCGAGATCAGCACCGAGATGGCCGACGCGGTCGTGCTCGCCTCCGGCGGCTACGGCAACGTCTTCTACCTCTCCACCAACGCCAAGGGCTGCAACGTCACCGCCACCTGGCGGGCGCACCGCAAGGGCGCGTACTTCGCCAACCCCTGCTACACGCAGATCCACCCGACCTGCATCCCCGTCTCCGGCGACCACCAGTCGAAGCTGACCCTGATGAGCGAGTCGCTGCGCAACGACGGCCGGGTCTGGGTGCCGAAGGCCAAGGGCGACGACCGCGCGCCGCGGGACATCCCCGAGGACGAGCGGGACTATTACCTGGAGCGGATCTACCCCTCCTTCGGCAACCTGGTCCCCCGGGACATCGCCTCCCGCGCCGCGAAGAACGTCTGCGACGAGGGCCGCGGCGTCGGCCCGACCAAGCTCGGCGTCTACCTCGACTTCGCCGACGCCATCAGCCGGCTGGGCCGCAAGGCGATCGAGGCCAAGTACGGCAACCTCTTCGAGATGTACGAGCGGATCACCGGCGAGGACCCGTACGAGGTCCCGATGCGGATCTACCCCGCCGTGCACTACACGATGGGCGGCCTCTGGGTCGACTACGACCTCCAGTCGACCATCCCGGGTCTGTTCGTGATCGGTGAGGCGAACTTCTCCGACCACGGCGCGAACCGGCTCGGCGCCTCGGCGCTGATGCAGGGCCTGGCCGACGGCTACTTCGTGCTGCCCAGCACGATCGCCCACTACCTGGCCACCGGCCCGCTCGACAAGGTCGACGCCAGCCACCCCGAGGCGATCGCGGCCCGCCGCGACGTCGAGGACCGGATCACCCGGCTGCTGGCGGTCAACGGCGACCGGACCGTGGACTCGTTCCACCGGGAGCTGGGCCAGATCATGTGGGAGCACTGCGGCATGGAGCGCAGCGAGGCCGGGCTGCGCAAGGCCATCGACGAGATCCGCACGCTGCGGGACGAGTTCTGGCAGCGGGTGCGGGTGCCGGGCGACGGCGAGGGGCTCAACCAGTCGCTGGAGAAGGCCGGCCGGGTGGCCGACTTCTTCGAGCTGGCCGAGCTGATGTGCATCGACGCCCTGCACCGCGAGGAGTCCTGCGGCGGCCACTTCCGGGCCGAGCACCAGACCCCGGACGGCGAGGCGCAGCGCGACGACGACCGGTTCGCCTACGTGGCGGCCTGGGAGTACACCGGCACCGGTGAGCCGGTCGTGCTGCACAAGGAAGACCTGAAGTTCGAATACGTCCACCCCACGCAGCGGAGCTACAAGTGAACCTGACCCTGCGCATCTGGCGCCAGTCCGGCCCTGAGGACAAGGGTCGGATGGTGACGTACAAGGTCGACGACGTCTCCCCGGACATGTCGTTCCTGGAGATGCTCGACGTCCTCAACGAGCGGCTCATCCTCGCCGGCGAGGAGCCGGTCGCGTTCGACCACGACTGCCGCGAGGGCATCTGCGGCATGTGCGGTCTGATGATCAACGGCGACGCGCACGGGCCGCAGCGCGGCACCACCGCCTGCCAGCTGCACATGCGGCAGTTCTCCGACGGCGAGACGATCGACATCGAGCCGTGGCGGGCCCGCGCCTTCCCGGTCATCAAGGACCTGGTGGTCAACCGGAGCGCCTTCGACAAGATCATCGCCGCCGGCGGGTACATCACCGCACCGACCGGCAGCGCCCCCGAGGCGCACTCCACGCCGGTGGCCAAGGCCAACGCGGACGCCGCCTTCGAGTCGGCCGCCTGCATCGGCTGCGGCGCCTGCGTGGCGGCCTGCCCCAACGGCTCCGGCATGCTCTTCACCGCCGCCAAGCTCACCCAGCTCTCGCTGCTGCCGCAGGGCCAGCCGGAGCGCTACACCCGGGTGATCGGCATGGTCGACGCGCACGATGAGGCCGGCTTCGGTGGCTGCACCAACGCCGGTGAGTGCACCGTGGTCTGCCCGAAGGGCATCCCGCTGAACACCATCGGCCGGCTCAACCGCGACTACCTGAAGGCCACCACCAAGGGCGCGGGCACCCCCGGCTCCTGACCGCCCGTCGCGCACCGACCGCCGCATCCCACCGGGGGTGCGGCGGTCGGCGTTTTCCCAGGGGTACGGCGGGAAAGCAGCGCCGGCGCCGGCCCGGGCGGCCCGCCCGGTTCAAGCCGCCCACTCGGGGTAGCAGTCCCATGGACGGCACCGAGAGGGGGCGGTCAGGCATGAAGGCACTGACCTGGCACGGCAAGCGTGACGTCCGGGTCGAGGAGGTACCCGACCCGCGGATCGAGGAGCCCACCGACGCGATCGTCCGGATCACCTCCACCGCGATCTGCGGCTCCGACCTGCACCTGTACGAGGTGCTCGGGCCGTACCTGAAGCCCGGCGACATCCTCGGGCACGAGCCGATGGGCATCGTCGAGGAGGTCGGCCCGGGCGTGACCCGACTCACGCCGGGCGACCGGGTCGTCGTCCCGTTCAACATCTCCTGCGGGGACTGCTGGATGTGCCGGCGGCAGCTCTACGCCCAGTGCGAGACCACCCAGGTCACCTCGTCGACTGCGCCGACCGGCCCCGCCGCGAGATCTCGGTGGGCCGGCTCAACCTGCTCATGCGGGCCGGCTTCACCGTGCTGCCCGGCGTCTACGACGCGCTGGTGGGGCCGCTGATGCGCTGGGGCGGGCTGACCGACCGGCAGGTACCGCAGCACGAGGGCGCGGTGTTCGCCCCCGACCCGGCCGGCGAGGCCGTCCGCGGCGGCTGGCTGCCCGACCTCCCCCACCTGGCCCGGACGATCAGCAACACCGCCACCTCCGCGGTCATCGCCGGCGCCGCCGCCCTCCGCCGCCTCCGCTGACCCCCACCTCCCCAGCCCCGCCCCGTTTTCTGGCCGCTCTTTCAGAGAAAGCGTGGCCATGGCGCGCGGAATAGCCACGCTTTCTCTGAAAGTGCGTGGGTGAGGGGGGTGGTCGGGGGCGGGCTGGCGAGGCTTTCTCGGGATGGGCCGGGTCAGGGTGCGGTGCGGGTCCGGCGCGGGGGGGTGTGGTGGCTACCGTGTATTCGGGAGACGGCGGAGGGGACGTGGCGATGCGGGCACCAGCGGACCGGGAACTCGACCGGGCACTCGGCGGACGGCTGTGGCGGATGACGGGGCTGGCCGCGGTGGCCGGCCTGGCCTGGGCGGCGCGGGACGTGCCGGCGGCGCTGGGCGGGCGGCTGACCGGCGCCCGGGCGGAACGAGCCGCGCGCTCCCCCCAGTTCCGCGACGGCACCTTCCACAACCGGGCCGCCACCCGGACGATGACCACCGGTGACCCGGGTCGGAACCTGGTCTGGGAGCTGATCTTCGGCAAGCAACGCCGACGCCCCAGCGCCCCGGTCCCGCTGCTGCCCCCGACGCCCCCGCCCGCCACCGACGTCGAGCGCGAACTGAACATCGTCTGGTACGGCCACGCCTCCGCGCTGATCGAGATCGAGGGGCGGAAGGTGCTGGTCGACCCCGTGTGGAGCGACCGCTGCTCCCCGTCCGCCACGGTCGGGCCGAAGCGGCTGCACCAGCCCCCGGTACGCCTGGCCGACCTGCCCCCGGTCGACGCCATCCTGATCTCCCACGACCACTACGACCACCTCGACATGGCCACCGTGCAGGAGCTGACCCGGCGGCAGTCCGCGCCGTTCCTGGTGCCGCTGGGCGTCGGCGCCCACCTCGACCGGTGGGGCGTGCCGGCGGAGCGGATCATCGAGCTGGACTGGTCGGAGCGGCACCGGGTGGGTGGGCTCGAGATCATCGCCACCGCCGCCCAGCACTTCTCCGGCCGGGGGCTGCGCCGCGACGGCACCCTGTGGAGTTCCTGGGTGGTCGCCGGCGCGCACCGCAGGGTCTTCTACACCGGCGACTCCGGCTACTTCGACGGGTACGCCGAGATCGGCGCGGAGCACGGGCCGTTCGACGTCACCCTGATGCAGATCGGCGCGTACGACCGGGCGTGGCCCGCCATCCACATGTTCCCCGAGGAGGCCGTCTCGGCCCACCTCGACCTGCGCGGCGGGCTCTTCCTGCCGGTGCACTGGGCGACGTTCAACCTCGCCCTGCACGACTGGTCCGAGCCGGTGGACCGGCTCTGGGCCGAGGCCAAGGCGCGCGACGTGCGGCTGGCGGTGCCCCGCCCCGGCGAGCGGGTGGTGGTCGACGACCCGCCGCCGGTGGACGGCTGGTGGCAGGCGGTCGCCTGACGTACCCGCCGCCGGTGCCGGCGCACCGGCCGGCACCCTGGGCGGGCGGTCAGAGGACGAAGGCGTCGGTCCAGAGGGCGCCGGAGCGGCCGGAGAGGGCGTCCAGCATGGCGACCGCCTGGCCGTCGGTGAGCTGGGCGACGAAGTCGACGATGGCCCGGCCCCGGGCCCGGCCGATCCGGTCCGCCGTACGCGGGTGCAGCTCCGCCTCGGCCAGCTCGACCAGGTCGTGCAGCCGGCGCGGCAGCCGGGACTCCTCCTCCGGGTCGAGCAGCCACTCCCAGAGCGCCTCGACCAGGGCGCCCAGCAGCCGGGCCTGGCCCCGCTGGTGCAGGGCCAGGTCGGGGCGGGCCAGCACGAACCGGTGGTGGACGAACTTGAGCACCTGCACCTCGTGCCACTGGGCCGGGGCGAGCAGCACGTGCCCCGAACGCACCGACGGCTCGCGGACCACGTCGATCGCGTCCACGAACCGGGTGGTCCAGCGGGCGGAGAAGCGGGCGACGTACTGCTCGGCCTCGATCGAGCCGTCGAAGGGCATCGCCAGCAGGCCCTCGACCAGTTCCTGGCGGACGTGCTCGACGGCGGCGGCGAACGCGTCGTCGTCGGCGATCCAGCCGTCCTTGCGGTGCAGCTGGCGGCGCAGCCGCTCGATCGCCGAGCCGGGCCGGCGGGCCGCGCCGGTCAGCGCCGCGTCGGTGACCGCGCGCAGGTGACCGCCGTCGCGCTGCCAAGCCATCAGCTCGGCGGCCACCGCCCCCTGCTGGAGCACCCCCACCCGGTAGAAGTCCTCCACGTCGTGGATCGCGTACGCGATGTCGTCGGCGGTGTCCATCACCGAGGCCTCGACGGTCTGCTGCCAGTCGGCGATCCGGCCGGCGAACGGCTCCCGGGCCTGCCGCAGGTCGGCCAGCTCGGTCCGGTACGCGCCGAACTTCGCCGACCCGCTCTCCGGGTCGTCGGCCGGGGCGGCCGCGCCCCGGGGCGCCGGGGTGCGGTGCCGGGGGTGCGGGTCCGGATGGTCCAGCCGGGTCCACGGGTACTTCAGCAGGGCCGCGCGGACCGCGGCGGTGAGGTCGAGCCCGGTGGTGGCCGCGCCCCGGATCTCGGTGCTGGTGACGATCCGGTACGACTGCGCGTTGCCCTCGAAGCCGTCGGCCAGGCCGAGCCGCTGCCGGGCCAGCCGGTCCAGCACCCGCTCCCCCAGGTGCCCGAACGGCGGGTGGCCGAGGTCGTGGGCGAGCGCCGCGGCCTCGACCACGTCCGGGTCGCAGCCGCCGAGCTCGGCGAGGAGCGGCCGGTGCGCCGGGTCGGCGGTGAGCCGCTCGGCGATCGCCCGGGCCACCTGGGCGACCTTGAGGCTGTGGGTGAGCCGGTTGTGCACCAGCAGGCCGGACCCACCTGGGCTGATCACCTGGGTGACGCCGTTGAGCCGGGCGAAGAACGGCGAGCCGACGATCCGGTCCCGGTCGGCCCGGAACGGGCTGGCGGCCAGGTCGCCGAGGGCTCGGGCGCTGCCGCCGAAGAGCCGGCGGGCCCGCGGATCCGCTGGTTGTTCCATGATCGCAACGCTAGCGCAGGCGCGTCCGGCGGGTATGGCGAGCGGCGTCGGGGGCGGGCGGCAGAATGCAGCACGGAACCCACAGCGAAGGCGGATCAAGATCGTGACCCAGTCAGTTCATCAGCGGATCGCCGACGAGCTCGGCGTCGCGGAGCGCCAGGTGCGGGCGGCCGTGGAGCTGCTCGACGGCGGCGCCACCGTGCCGTTCATCGCCCGCTACCGCAAGGAGGCCACCGGCCTGCTCGACGACGCGCAGCTGCGCACCCTCGAGGAGCGGCTGCGGTACCTGCGTGAGCTGGACGAGCGGCGGGCCGCCGTGCTGGAGTCGATCCGCGGCCAGGGCAAGCTCGACGAGGCCCTGGAAGCGCAGATCATGGCGGCCGACTCCAAGTCCCGGCTGGAGGACATCTACCTGCCGTACAAGCCCAAGCGGCGGACCAGGGCGCAGGTCGCCCGCGAGGCCGGGCTGGAACCGCTCGCCGACACCCTGCTCGCCGACCCGACGCGGGACCCGCGCGAGACCGCGGCCGGCTTCGTCGACGCCGACCGGGGCGTCGCCGACGCCGCCGCCGCGCTGGAGGGCGCCCGGGCCATCCTGATCGAGCGCTTCGGCGAGGACGCCGACCTGATCGGCACCCTGCGCGAGCAGATGTGGTCGCGGGGCCGGCTGGTCTCCCGGGTACGCGACGGCCAGGAGGCCGCCGGCGCCAAGTTCGCCGACTACTTCGACTTCGCCGAGCCGTACACCAGGCTGCCCTCGCACCGGATCCTGGCGATGTTCCGGGGCGAGAAGGAGGGCGTGCTCGACCTGACCATGGACCCGGAGGCCGAGGGCGACACCGACGCCGTGGTCACCGGCCCGACCCGGTACGAGGCGGCCATCGCCGGCCGGTTCGGGATCAGCGACCAGGGGCGGCCCGCCGACAAGTGGCTCGCCGACACGGTGCGCTGGGCCTGGCGTACCCGGATCCTCATCCACCTCGGCGCGGACCTGCGGACGCGGCTGTGGCAGGCGGCCGAGGAGGAGGCCGTCCGGGTCTTCGCCACCAACCTGCGTGACCTGCTGCTCGCCGCGCCCGCCGGCACCCGCGCGACGATGGGCCTGGACCCGGGCCTGCGCACCGGCGTCAAGGTCGCGGTGGTCGACGCCACCGGCAAGGTGGTCGCCACCGACACCATCTACCCGCACGAGCCGCGCCGGCAGTGGGACGCCTCGATCGAGACCCTGGCGAAGCTCGCCGGGGCGCACGGCGTCGAGCTGGTCGCCATCGGCAACGGCACCGCCAGCCGGGAGACCGACAAGCTCGCCGGTGACCTGATCAAGCGGTACCCGCAGCTCAACCTGACCAAGGTGGTGGTCTCCGAGGCCGGCGCGTCGGTCTACTCCGCCTCCGCGTACGCCTCCCAGGAGCTGCCCGGGCTGGACGTGTCGCTGCGCGGCGCGGTCTCCATCGCCCGCCGCCTCCAGGACCCGCTCGCCGAGCTGGTCAAGATCGACCCGCGCTCGATCGGCGTCGGGCAGTACCAGCACGACCTGTCCGAGGTGAAGCTCTCCCGCTCGCTGGACGCGGTGGTCGAGGACTGCGTCAACGCCGTCGGGGTGGACGTCAACACCGCCTCGGCGCCGCTGCTGACCCGGGTCTCCGGCATCGGCGCCGGCCTGGCGGAGAACATCGTGCTGCACCGCGACGCCAACGGACCGTTCCGGTCCCGCGCCCAGCTGAAGAAGGTGCCCCGGCTCGGCCCGAAGGCGTTCGAGCAGTGCGCCGGCTTCCTGCGCATCCCCGGCGGCGACGACCCGCTGGACTCCTCCAGCGTGCACCCCGAGGCGTACCCGGTGGTGCGGCGGATCCTGGCCAGCACCGGGCAGGACCTGCGCTCGCTGATCGGGAAGAGCAACATCCTGCGCGGGCTGCGGGCCACCGACTTCGTCGACGAGACGTTCGGCCTGCCCACCGTCACCGACATCCTCGCCGAGCTGGAGAAGCCGGGCCGCGACCCGCGGCCGGAGTTCCGCACCGCCACCTTCGCCGAGGGGGTGGAGAAGATCGGCGACCTGACCCCGGGAATGCTGCTGGAGGGCGTCGTCACCAACGTCGCGGCGTTCGGCGCGTTCGTCGACGTCGGCGTGCACCAGGACGGCCTGGTGCACGTCTCGGCGATGTCCCACACCTTCGTCAAGGACCCCCGGGACGTGGTCAAGTCCGGCGACGTGGTCCGGGTCAAGGTGCTCGACGTGGACGTGCCCCGCAAGCGGATCTCGCTCACCCTCCGACTGGAGGACGAGGCTCCGGCCGGGACGGGTCGCCCGCCCGCCGACGGCGGACGCCGCGAGCGCGGCGGCGGCGAGCAGGGCGGGCAGCGGGCCGGCTCGGACGGCCGCGGTCAACAGGGCAGCGCCGACGCGCGCCGCGCCTCGGGCGGGCGCGGAGGCGCCGAAGGACGCGGCAGCGCCGAGCGGCGCGGAGGCGCCGAAGGACGTGGCAGCGCCCCCGGGCGCGGCGGTTCGCGGGGCGGGCAGCAGCCGCGTCAGGGCCGTGGGTCCGCTCCGGCCCCGGTGAACGACGCGATGGCCGAGGCGCTGCGCCGAGCCGGCCTGGCCTGACCCGGCGGCAGGGTGTGGTCCCCGGCGGTGGGGCCGCACCCGCCTGCACGGGGGCCTCGGCTACTCCTGTTCGTTCCGGCACGGCCGATGCCTTTATGGCGGGTGTCCGCCCGGCGTGTCGTGGGCCGGAGGGCGAAGACCCTTCAAGCGATATACCCCAGAGGCATATTGATGACTCTGGGGTATATCGCTCACCACGGTCCGCGCCTCGACTGCCGTTACTTCCCGTAGCGAATCAGCCGATCCGCCAACGACCGATCTCCCGTACCGTCGGCGCATGGGTGCGGACGACGGCCTGCAGTGGCGGGAGCGGCAGCGGCGGGCGGTGCGGGCGCACGCGGAGGCCGCCGACCGGCAGCGGGCGGCGGAGCACGCGGAGGCCGCGGAGCTGGTCGCCTGGTTCGCCGCCGAGGCGACCCGGCGCGGCCTGCGCACCACGCCGCTGGTCGCCCGCGGACACGACGGTCGCGGTCGCTACCGGACCCGGCTGACCGGCTGGTACGTCGACCGCGCCGGAACCCGGGCGGTGGACACGGCGGGCCGGTTCCACCTGCTCAGCGTGCCGCCCAGCCTGCGCGGCCGGCTCTTCGGCGTCGACCCCGAGCCCGACCCGGCGCCGCTGGTGCTCGGCCGGGGCGGCCGGGACGGCGAGTCGATCCCGCTGCGGACGCTGCTCACCCGCCGACTGGAGGCTGGGGACGACTGGCGGTGACCCGGCCGGCGCGCCGGCCCACCCGCCACCACCACAGCTGCTGCACGGCGAGGGTGGCCAGCCCGGCGAGCACGATCGCACAGAGGTTGATCACCAGCTGGAGCGCCGACCCGGCCGCCTCGTGCCACACCCCGTACGCAGCGGCGACGGCGACGTTCGCGGCGGCCGGCACGGTGGTGACCGAGATCAGCACGCCGACCAGCGAGCCGGACTTCTTCGAGGTGAGCGAGAGCATCCCGGCGATCCCGGCGAGGATGCCGACGACCCAGGAGAGCGCGTCGGGCCGCCAGATGAAGTCGGTCAGCGGCCGCTCGGCGAGCAGCATCTCCCGGTTGACCAGGTCGGCGGCGGTGAGCACCCAGGTGCTCAGCACGGTGCCCACCATGGCGGCCAGGAAGCCCACCGTCAGCGCCTGCACCGAGCGGACGATGGTGCGGGGCTTGCGACGCAGCAGCGCGACGCAGAGCGCGGCGAGCGGGCCGAACTCGGGGCCGACCACCATCGCGCCGACGATCAGGATCGGCTGGTCCAGCAGCACGCCCACGCCGGCGATCATCGTGGCGACGATGATCAGCGCCAGGTACGTCCCGGTCAGCTCGGTCTGCTCGCCGGTCTTGGCGGCGATCTCGTCCCAGACGACCGCGTCCTCGCCGTGACCGGGGGCGTCCCGGGCGGCCTGCTTCGCCGCGTTCGACAGGGTCAGCTCGACGTCGTCGGCGGAGATCCCGCCGTGCGCCTCGACCCCCAGCTCCTGCAACTGGTGCAGCACCCGGTCGGCGCTCTCCCGGACCACGTCGCAGAGGACCAGGTCGCCGGGGGGCTGCCGGGCCGCGCCGGGGATCACGGCCAGGTGCGCCACCCCCGGGTTGTCGGCGAGCAGGTCAACCACGGCGGACGACCGGTCCGACGGGACGATCACCCTCAGGTGCAGCAAGAATCGCTCCCCTCGAGGCACCAACCGCCGGGCGCGGCCCGGAGAACCCTACCGCCAGCGCCGCGGACCTACGTCGCCACGGCGCACCTTCGAGATGTCAGCCCTCATTGTCCACCGAGGCCGGTCCGGGCGCCGCTCGCCCAGTAGGGGAGCCGCGGTCGACCGAACTCCGACGAGGAATGGCGACACGGCGCAGAAAGGCGAAAAACGGATGAAGGTGCGTCAGTGGGATATAAACCCTAGCGATGCTGTAAGCGGATTTCTGACGCAGGACGGGACGATGACGCAGACACGAAGCAGGCCGGAGGCCCCACCGCGGGCCTCCTTCCGGGGTGACATCGAGGGACTGCGCGCCCTGGCGGTCCTGCTGGTACTGGTCGGCCACGCCGGTAGCCAGTTCATCCCCGGCGGCTTCGTCGGCGTGGACGTCTTCTTCGTCATCTCAGGCTTCCTGATCACCGGCCTGCTCGTCGAGGAACTCGACCGCACCGGACGGATCTCGCTGGTGGGCTTCTACGCCCGACGGGCGAAGCGGCTGCTGCCCGCCGCCGGCCTGGTGCTCGTGGTCACCCTGCTGCTCACGTACCTGTTCCTGCCGAAGGTCCGCTTCTCCACCATCGCGTGGGACGTGGTGAGCAGCGCGCTGTACGTGATGAACTGGCGGCTCGCCGAGCAGTCGGTGGACTACATGTTCGTCGACCAGGCGCCCAGCGTCCTGCAGCACTACTGGTCGCTCAGCGTCGAGGAGCAGTTCTACCTGATCTGGCCGCTGCTGCTGCTCGGGTTGGCCGTTCTCGGTGGCCGGCGACGGCTACGCCGCGGGGTGCTGATGGTCGGGTTCGCCGTGGTGGCCCTGCCGTCCTTCGCCTGGTCGGTATACCTGACGTCGGCCGATCGGGCACCGGCGTACTTCGTGACCACCACCCGACTCTGGGAGCTCGCCCTGGGCGGCGCCGTGGCCATCGTCGGTGCCCGGCTGCACCGCACCCCGCGTGCGCTGGCCGTCGTGTTCGCCTGGTGCGGGTTGGTCACCGTGGTCGCCTCGGCCTTCCTGCTGGACTCGGCGTCGGCCTTCCCCGGGTACGTCGCCCTGCTGCCGACCGCCGGCACAGCGGTGGTGATCGCCTTCGCGGTGGCCGCTGGCCGGGCCGGGCCGGCCGGGCTCCTCAGCCTGCCGCCGATGCGCGGCGTCGGAGCGCTGTCGTATTCGCTCTACCTGTGGCACTGGCCGCTGCTGATCGTCGCCGACTACCGGTTCGGCGAGCTGAGCGCGTCCGCGCGCCTGGCGGTGGTCGCGCTCTCCGCGGTGCCGGCGGTCCTCACCTACCACTTCGTCGAGAACCCCATCCGCCGATCGCAGACGCTGCACTGGCAGCCGGCGCAGGCGCTGGGCATCGGTGCCGCCTGCACGGGCACGGCGGTGATCGCCGGCCTGCTCTTCCAGCTGACCGTCTGGTCGCCGGCCCGACCGCCGGTGTCCACGTCCGCGGTGCCGCCACTGGGCGGCAGCGCGTCGGCGGGCGCCCCCGCCCCGGCCGGGCCACCGGGAGCCGCCGTCCTGCGCAAGTCACCCCGGGGTGACCAGGCCGGGAGACCGGTCGACCGGGTCGACTCGATCACCCCCGACCCGCTGATCGCCGCGAAGGACGTCCCGGCGACGACCCGCACCAACTGTCACGTCCAGCAGAACAGCAGCGAGCCACTGACCTGTGTGTACGGGGTCAAGGACGCCTCCTACACCGTCGTGCTCGCCGGCGACTCCCACGCCGCGCAGTGGCTGCCGGCACTGGAGGCGGTCGCGGTGCAGCGGAAGTGGCGGGTGGTGACGCACACCAAGTCCTCGTGCCCGTTCCTCGCGATGGAGGTGGCGCTGGACGGCCGGCCGTACACCAGTTGCACCGAGTGGAACCAGCGGGTCCGCGGCCAGTTGCGCGCCGACCCGCCCGACCTGCTGCTGGTGGGCAACTCCCATTACCTGACGGTGCGCGATGGCGAGTTGGTGACCCGGGATGCGCACGACATCCTGGTTACCGGGCTACGAAACACGTGGCGGGAGATGACCGGGATCGGAGTGCCGGTGGTGGTGCTCCGGGACCCGCCGTACCACCGTCGGGACCCGGTCGAGTGTGTCTCCGCCAACCCGGACCGGCTCACCCGGTGCGCACCGCCGCGTGACGAGGTGCTGGCTGCCGGAGGTGGCATCGCCCAGGAGCGGGCCGCCAAGGGACAGCCGGGGGTCCACCTGGTCGACCTCAACGACGCGATCTGTCCCACCGACCGCTGCGCGCCGGTCATCGGCGGCGTACTCGTCTATCGGGACACCAACCACCTCACCGCCACCTACGCCCGGACGCTCGCGCCCCGGCTCGACAGCGCCCTGGCCACCGTACGGACGGGCGGAAGCTGAAGTCTCACACCCCCGGCCCACGCCACCACGTGGCCCGGGGGCGACCACATCGCGCCGTCCTTCAGATCTGCCGTTACGACCACCCGGGCCAGCTCCACACGGTCGGGACGATGCTGCCTCGGTGATGGCCGTGCCCCTCCCCACCTCTGCGAGCGCGGTGGCCGGCGGCGGGTGGCGTCGGGGCGTACCGTCGCGGTCGTGGGTGAGCAGGACGGCGTGGACTGGCGGGAGCGGCAGCGGCGCGCGGTGGCCGCGCACGCGGCGGCCGACGAGCGCCGGCAGGCGACCGAGCAGACGGCGGCCGCGGAACTGGTGGCCCGGTTCGCCACCGAGGCGACCAGACGGGGTCTGCGCCCGGACCGAATCACGGCGACGGCGTACAGCCTCGCAGCGGATGAGGTCGCCGGCGGAGCTGCCGGGCAGCACCGGGTACGACCACCGGGTGGAGCCAGCCGAGGTCGTCGCCGAGCATGCCGTCACGGCGGTGGCGCGGTCACCCGGCGCGATGATCCTCAAGTGCACCGCTGTCGGGCTCCCTGCGGTCGGACGTGTGCCTGTCACTGGCCGCAGCACTGTACCGACTCCAGTCAGCAGCGCTGCACGTCCACTGCGGCTCCACGGATCTACGGCACGAGTTCCGGCGTCGGCCGGCCAGCGGCCGTCTCCTGCCACAGCGCCATCAGCGAGCCGGTCAAGGTGTGTCGCGGGGCCCAGCCCAACGCACGGGCGCTGCGCCCGATGTCGGCGCACATCCAGGGAACGGCGGCCGACCGACCGGCGTCGGGCGCCAACGAGCCGTCGCCTACCTCTCCCGTGAAGCCCGCGACCTCGGCCAGCCGGCCGATCGCCTCCCGGGTGGCCACCGCCCGCCCGCTGCCGACATTGAAGATCCGCTCGGCGAGCGGCCCGCTGCGGATCGCGGCCAGCACCGCGTCCGCCACGTCCCGTACGTCGACGAAGTCCCGGTAGGTGCTGAGCAGGCCGAGTGACACCCGCTCCTCCCCCCGGGCCAGCGCCGTCCTGATCAGCGTCGCCGCCCGGCCGAGCACGTTGCCGGCCGGCATGCCCGGACCGACCGGGTTGAACACCCGCAGGACCACCGTGTCCACCCGGGCCGACTCCCCGGCGAGCTGCGCCAGCCGGGTGGCGGTGAGATGGCTCAGTCCGTACTCGCCCACCGGGCTGGCGGGATGGTCCTCCGTCACGGCGCTCCCGTGCGGTACGGCGCCGTACTCCGCCGCGGAACCGATCCGGACCAGCCGGGCCTGGGGCGCGCCGGCAGCCACCGCCTCGATCAGTTTGGCGGTGGTGGTCACGTGCGCCTGCACGAAGTCGTACCCGGAGCCGCTGATCCGACCCGCTGCGGTCACCACCGCATCCGGTTTCTCCCGGCGGAGCAGGGCGACCAGCGCCGACAGTTCGATGCCGACCAGGTCGCACTCCCATCGATCCGGCGCCAGGACCATGGAATGCGACGCGAGCGCACCGTGGATGTGCCGGCCCAGGAAGCCGCCGGCGCCGAAGAGCAGTACCCGGCTCATCGAGCGCCGGGACCGACGGACTCTCCGGCGGGCCGCAGCAAGCCGGGGTCGGGCTCCGCGTTGCCGGTGAACTCGTGCCAGGTGGCGGCGCCCGGCGCCGAGATGCCGTCCCGCCTCAGCACCACCCGCACCGTCGCGGCGAGGATCCGCACGTCCAACCAGAACGATCGCCGGTCGACGTACTCGACGTCGTACTCGAACTTGTGCTGCCAGTCGAGGGCGTTGCGGCCGCGCACCTGGGCGAGCCCGGTGATGCCGGGTCGCACCTCGTGCCGCCGCGCCTGTCGCGGGCTGTACAGGGTGAGGTAGCGGACGAGATGGGGCCGCGGCCCGACGATGCTCATCTCACCGCGGAGCACGTTCCAGAACTCGGGAAGCTCGTCCAGGCTGGTGGCACGCAACCACCGACCCAGCGGGTTGAGCCGGTCGGCGTCCGACACCAGTCCGCGCGCCGGGTCGACGGGGTGCATGGTGCGGAACTTGACCAGCTCGAACAGCCTGCCGTCGCGACCGGGCCGGGTGTGCCGGAACAGCACCGGACGGCCCAGGACGAGCAGGATCGCGCCGGCCACGGCGGCCATCACCGGCGCGGCGAGGATCAGGATGACGATCGCACCGACGATGTCGATCAACCGCTTCCAGCGGTCGTACGGCCGCCCCGCCAAGGCGCCGGAACGGGCCTGGTCGGCGGCGGCAGGGGGGTGAGCCAGGGCTCGCCCCACCGGTTCTTCGAGAATGCCTTTAGCCATACAATAGTCCTATCAGTATGAAAAGCCACGAAAGGCCACAAAGTAGAACAAGACGGCCCTTCATGTCCCGGCGCTCCCCGCGCTCTCCGACCGTCCCGGTGGCCGGCCGGGCGCGCGGTCATCCGCCTCCGTGCGGGGGTCGGGCCACCGCCGGGTCCTGGCGGCCAGGCGCGGAGGACGACAAGCCCGCAGCGGCCGGGAGCAGCCGCTCGGCGTGGACCCCGGCGCCGCCGGGGCGGTGCGGCACCGCGGTCGTCCGCTGCGCCGCAGCGCCCTTGGGGATGATCAGGAGCAGCGCGGCGAGCACCAGCAGGCGGCACCCGGTACGTCCGGCGAAGGTGGCGGCGCCGACCCAGATGACGTCGAAGAGCCCCACGGTGAGGACGATCCCGGTCACGTACGCCAGCACCGTCCGGGGCGTCATCAGCGGCACCGACGTGATCCGTCGGGCGAGCCGGTCGAGGTACTGGATAGCCAGACCGGCCGCCGGGATCATCAGCGCCAGACCGACAACGCCAAAGTTGAACAGCCACTCGCCGAAGAAGAGCGCCGCGTCGGACTGGTTGGTTCCGACCATCTCGGGAGACAGAAACGGCACCAACTCGGCGCCGAGTCCCAGCGGCTTGTCCGGCCAGACGGCCCTCGGCACCAGGAAGACGGCCGCGGCGTAGAACGTCCCGCCCCACGCCCGCGGCAGCACTCCGAGGTCGTTCATGCTGAGGAGCTGAGCGAAGTCGCGCAACGGCCACACCACCGAGTAGAGGCCGTCGATGTCTCGATTGGCGTTGTCCACCACCGACTCGACCGGGGCCGCGGCGCGGATCCGCGCCAGCACCAGGACCGCGATCGGCGTCAGGGCGAGGATCGCGACCTTGACGTGCCGTCCGCGACCGCTCCGGTCGATCAGGACGGCTGCCAGGGCAAGACCGAGCGAACCCACGACGATCCGACCGAAACCGTCGAAGAGAAAGGTGCAGTAGACGGCGAAGCCGGCGACCGGCACAAGGCCGTACACCAGCGGCGGCTTGCGCAGCGGGGTACGCAGCAATCCGACGCTCAACAGCACGACACCGACGAATCCCGCCGCATTGATGATGATGTGCTTGTCCTGCTCCGGCAGCGACAGCTGAAGGAGGACCGCCAGGGTCAGCAGGGCCAGACCCCACCGGACGGCCCACCGGGAGACGGCCGGGTCCACCCGCAGGGCCGGGCTCGTGGCCGGCCTGGCGGACGGCGCGCTCCAGAACAGCAGCCAGGTCAGGACGTGGACGAAGTAGCAGAGGGTCACCGCGCGGAAGAGCGGAAGCTCCGGTGACGTGTCCCGGACGGCGTGGTAGGCGGCGGCGAAGCCGACGAACAGCGCGAAGCCGAGGTTGTAGGTGCCGACGACAGTGATCCTCGGCCCGCCATCCCGCCAGAAGACCCAGATCCCGAAGAACAGGGCGAGGACGGCGAAGACCATGGTGCCGTGGTAACGCCGATCCTCGATCGCGGTCAGGGAGTCGAGGACGAGCGGAACGCACCCCAGGCAGAGCCAGCTCAGACCGGCCAGCACCTGCGCGTACCGCCGCTCGGCGAACCGAGTTCGCGCCTCGGGCTCGACCGACCCGACCGGGCCGCCCCTGGGTGCTCCGACGAGGGGCCGCCCTCGCGGCTCGAGTGGGCGCGGTTCATCCGGCCGGCGATCCCCCATGACGACTACCTCCTGAGCGCTGCGCAACTGCCGGCCGGAGCGGATGCACAGGTGAGCGCACCGACGAGCGAGCAACGGCCTTCCGGTCGCGACCGGAGAACCGGCGCGGTCGCGACCAGCTCGGGTGCGACGTCGGCGAGGAGTCACCTCCGACCGGGCCGGAACACCGGGCTCAACGGGAGCGTCGCGGGTTGGTTACGGCCGTCACCACCCCGGGAGGCGCCCCGCCGGTGACGGTACGCGGGCCGTCGTCACCGGGCGCACCGCTCGTCGTTGACCAGGCAGGCCGGCGGAACGACGCGGCGGTCCGCCGACTGCGCGTCCGACCTGAGGTCACGACGGCGGCGATCTCCTGGCGCGACCGGCGGTCGGGCCAGCGCCAGCGGTCAGGTCGACCAGAGGTCGCGGCCGACGACGGGACCCCGATCCGGGTGACCGAACTCCGGGCCGGTGGCCCCGTGCGTCGCCTCCGACGTTCAGCCGCTCCGCGCCGCCTCCTGCCGCGCCTGCGCGTCGTTTCCGAGGCCCGGTCGTCGGGCGGGTCGCACTCGGGCCGGCCGCCGGGGGCGGGACCCGCCGGACGCCGCCGATGATTCGGGGCGCAGGTCCCGTCTTACGCCGGAAAAGCCATTTTGCCGCTTTAAGGGCATAGAGTCCGATTCTGGGCTAACCTCAGCCTTTGGCGAGACCGCCCCGACCCGGCTCCGGCCGGAGGTCGAAGACGAAAGGACAAAGGGTGACGCCTTCGCTAGCGAACGGACGATTCTTGATCACCGGCGGGACCGGCTCATTCGGTCAGACGATGGTCGACCGGCTGCTGTCCACCGGGGCGGCAGAGGTCCGCGTCCTCAGCCGGGACGAGTCCAAGCAGGACGCCATGCGGCTCCGGCTCCGGGACGACCGCGTCCGGTACTACGTGGGTGACGTGCGCGACCTCGATACCGTGTCGAAGGCGAGCCGCGGGGTCCAGTTCGTGTTTCACGCCGCGGCGCTGAAGCAGGTCCCCTCCTGCGAGTTCTTCCCGCTCGAAGCCGTCCGGACGAACATCCTGGGCAGCGCGAACGTCGCGGACGCGGCGGTGCAGAACGGCGTCGAGGCCGTGGTGTTCCTGAGCACCGACAAGGCGGTCTACCCCGTGAACGCCATGGGCATGAGCAAGGGCCTGATGGAGAAGGTCGCCCAGGCGCACACACGGAACAACCCCGGTGCCCGCACCCGCATCTGCATCGTCCGGTACGGCAACGTCATGTGTTCGCGGGGCTCCGTCATTCCGCTCTTTCTCGACCAGATCGGCAACGGCGTGCCGTTGACGGTCACCGATCCGGAAATGACGCGCTTCCTGATGTCACTGCCGGAGTCCGTGGAACTCGTCGAGCACGCGTTCCAGCACGGGCGCAGCGGCGACATCTTCATCAAGAAGGCCCGCGCCTGCACGATCGGCGACCTCGCCACCGCCATGTGCAACCTGTTCGAGGTCCCCGCCAAGATCGAGGTGCTGGGTATCCGGCACGGCGAGAAACTGCACGAGACGCTGGCCAGTCAGGAGGAGTTGGCCAGGGCGGAAGACCTCGGGCAGTTCCTCCGCGTGCCGGTGGACAGTCGGGACCTCAACTACTCGCTGTACTTCGAGGAGGGAGACCCCCGCCGGCACCACCCGTGGGACTACACCTCGCACAACGCCGAGCGCCTCGACGTCACTGACGTCATGAGGTTGCTGGACACGCTCCCGGAGGTGCGTGCCCGGCTGACCGAGGTCATGGACCTCGCTGGCGCGGGAAGGGCCTGACGGCAGCGTGCGCGGCCACCACGTCCAGTCGGAGACGCCCTGCCGGGTGACACTCATCACCCAGTGGTTCCCACCCGAGCCCACCCCCGTCCCGCTGAGCATCGCCCACTCCCTGCACCGGCGGGGATTCGAGGTGGACGTCCTGACCGGCATGCCGAACTATCCCGACGGCAAGCTCAAGCCGGGATATCGGGCCTGGCGTCGGACGACCGGAACGGAGCACGGCCTGCGCGTTGTCCGGACCCCGCTCTACCCCAGCCACAACCACTCGGCGGTGGGCCGGGCCGCGAACTACCTCAGCTACGCCGCCTCGTCCTCGGCCCTCGGCGCGAAGGCGCTCCGGGGCGCCGACGTGGCGCTGGTCTATTCCGGCCCGGCCACCGCCGCGACGGCGGCCATGACCGCCCGGCTCCGGTGGCGGACGCCCTACGTGGCCATGGTGATGGACCTCTGGCCCGACTCGGTCTTCGCGTCCGGGTTCCTGACCGGGGGCGTGAGCCGGCGGGTCGCGGAGAACGCCCTCAGCTGGTTCACCAACCAGACGTACCGGCGCGCGGACCATGTCACCGTCACGTCTCCGGGACAACGCGACGCGATCGTCGCCCGGGGAGTGGCCCCGGACCGGGTCTCCGTCGTCTACAACTGGGTCGACGAGAAGGTCATGCACCCGACGGAGCCCGACGGGGAGCTGCGCCGGCAGCTGGGCCTCACCGACGAGTTCGTCGTCATGTACGGCGGCAATCACGGCATGGCCCAGCGACTCGACGTCGCGATCGAAGCCCTGGCACGCCTCGACGATCTATCGGACGTCCACCTCGTGTTGGTCGGTGACGGCATCGAGAAGCGCGCGCTGCAGTCGCTGGCTGACCGGCTCCGCCTGCGTACCGTGCACTTCCTGCCGGCGCAGCCACCGGAGCGGATGGCCGGCCTGATGGCCTCGGCCGACATCCAGCTGGTGTCCCTGGCGGACGAACCGCTGTTCAGGATCACCATGCCGAGCAAGATCCAGTCGATCTTCGCCTGTGGGCAGCCGGTGGTGGCCTGCGTACCGGGTGACGCGTCGAGGGTGGTCGACGACGCCGGTGCGGGCTTCACCTGCCCGCCGGGCGATCCGGCCGGACTGGCCGCGGCGCTCCGACAGGCGCACGCCGCCTCCGCAGACCGCCGGCGAGCCATGGGGCAGGCCGGGCGCGCCTACTACCTCGAACACATGAGCGAATCCGTCAGCTCGCAGCTGCTCGCGGACGTGGCCGTCGCCTGCGCGGCCCGGAACACCGGCAGGGTGCCACGCGGGCGGGGACAGGAGATGGCATGAGTCAGCGGGTGCTCGTCCTCGGCGCCACCGGAATGCTGGGGCACACGTTGCTGCGAGAACTGGACCGCGGCGGTGAGCTGGACGTGTTCGGCTCGGCCCGCTCCGCCGACGACCTGTCACGCTTCTTCCCGCCGCACCTCGCACGTCGCATCACGCCCGGCGTCGACGCTCTCGACACCGACCGCGTCCGTCGCCTGCTGGACGACGTCCGACCCGACCTGGTGGTCAACGGCGTCGGTGTGATCAAGCAACGGTCCGATGTGCACGACGCCGTCCGCACGGTCACGATCAACGCGCTCCTTCCCCAGATCCTGGCGCACGAGTGCGGGACGCGCGGTGTCCGCCTGGTCAGCGTGAGCACCGATTGTGTCTTCTCCGGCGACCGTGGCAACTACCTGGAGACGGACATTCCCGATCCCCCGGACCTCTACGGTCGGTCCAAGCTGCTCGGGGAGACCGCTCCCCCAACCCTCACGCTTCGGACGTCCATCATCGGCCACGAGCTGACCAGCAACCGGTCACTCGTGGACTGGTTCCTGTCCCAGACGACCGACGTCCGGGGCTACACCAAGGCGATCTACACCGGGGTCACCACCACCGAGTTCGCCCGATTCCTCAGGACGGTCGTGCTGCCTCGCGAGGATCTTCAGGGGCTCTACCACCTCGCGGCCGCGCCCGTGTCCAAGTACGACCTGCTCCGGCTCGTCGCCCGCACCTACGGCTGGACGGGACGGATCCTGCCCGAGGACGGCTTCCGCTGCGACCGATCCCTGTCGGCCGACGCGCTCTTCGCCGCCACGGGGTACCGCCCGCCCGCCTGGCCGGAGATGATCAGCCAATTGCACGAGGCGATGTCGCGGTGGAACCTGCCGTCGGGACGCCCGGCGGGTCTCACTCCGGCCATCTGACCGACCTCGGAGACTCGTCCGGCCGGGTGGTCACCCGGCCGGACGACTGGGTCCGCCGTCCCGGGCCGACCTCACCGCCGGATGCCGGCCCACCCGTGGTGCCGGCGAACGGTGGACAGTATGAAGTCGACGACCCGGCGGGAGGTGTCGCGCACCTGGTAGTCGGCGGGGCACGGGACGCCGTCCCGGCTCTGGTCGACCGTGACCCGGACGGCCTCCGACACGCCGGCCGGGTCCAGTCCGGTCATGATGACGCTGCCGGCGTCCAGTGCCTCGGGACGCTCGATGGACTCCCGCAGCGTCACCGCGGGGAAGCCCAGGATAGCCGCCTCCTCGCTGATGGTGCCGCTGTCCGAGAGCGTGCAGCGGGCGTTGCGCTGGAGCTGGACGTAGTCGAAGAGGCCGAATGGCTCGTGAAAGGCCAGGCCGTCGAGGTCGCTGGGGTCGGGGGCGAGCGCCTCGAGCCGCTTGCGGGTGCGCGGGTGGGTGGACACCAGCACCGGCAGGTCCCACTCGTCGCGTACCGCCCGCAGGCAGCCGAGCAGCTGGCGCAGCCGCTCCGGCTGATCCACGTTCTCCTCGCGGTGGGCGCTCACCAGGAAGTAGCCTCCCGGGGCGAGTTCCAGCTGCCGCAGCACCGTCGAGGCGTCGATGTCGGCGCGGTAGTGATCCAGCACTTCACGCATCGGTGACCCGGTGTGCAGGATGCGGCGGGGGTGCAGCCCTTCGGCCAGCAGGTTGCGCCGGGCGTGCTCGGTGTAGACCAGGTTGAAGTCCGAGACGTGGTCGACGAGGCGGCGGTTGGTCTCCTCCGGCACGTTCAGGTCGAAGCACCGGTTGCCGGCCTCCATGTGGTACACCGGCACCCGCATCCGCCGTCCGATCAGGGCGGCGATGGAGCTGTTCGTGTCGCCGAGGATCAGCATCGCGTCCGGCCGGACCTCCCGGATGACGTCCTCGACACCGGCGAGCACCCCGCCCAGCATCCGGCCCAGCGACGTGGTGTCGACGTTGAGGAACCGGTCGGGTTCGCGCATCCGTAGCTCGCGGAAGAACACCTCGGACAGCGCCGGATCCCAGTTCTGCCCCGTGTGGACGAGGACGTGGTCAACCGTGCGGTCGAGCCGGTCGACGACCCGGGATAGCCGGATGATCTCCGGTCGCGTCCCTACCACCGTCACAACCCGCGTCATCTCACGTCCCTTCCGACCGACGACCGGTGTCCGACGCACCGGGCGCCCGTAGCTACAACGAATCGTGGAGTCGACGAGAAACGTCACCGATCGAAATGGTGGATGTGGCGGCGGATCCGACGTGACCCGGTGGCGCGGTCAGCCCAGCAGGCGTACCTCTTCGAAGAGGTTGGTGGAGCGCTGCTGGCCGCGCCAGGCCCCGAAGGCCTCCGCGGCGTGGTCCCTGGCTCGCCGGCGGTCGGTCGGCGAGAGGGCGGCGAAGCGTTCCACGCCGGCGGCGACCGCGTCGGCGGTGAGGGGCCGCACGACGGCGCCGCCGCCGGCCTCGATCAGATCGTTCCACGGGGTCTCGTCGGAGCAGATCAACGGGCAGGACGCCGCCAGGCTCTCCAGGATGACGTGACCGAAGTTCTCGCCCCGGGTCGGCAGCAGGAAGGCGTCGTACTCGCCGAAGGTACGGATCACCTGCTCGGGCGGCAGCGATCCGCGGTAGCGGACCGTGACGTTCGCCGGCATGCCGGCCATCAGCCGCTGGCAGCGCGCCCAGTAGGCCTGATCCTCGAGTGGGCCGAAGATGTCGAAGTTCACCGGCCGGGTCACCTTGTGCAGGCCGGCGAGTGCCAGGTCGAGGTTCTTCATCGGCGAGATCCGGCTGATGAAGACCAGGCGCAGCGGCCCGTCGGGACGGTCCTGCGGCGGCCTCGCGTCGTCGGGCAGGGACGTCTGCTGGCCGTGCACGATGATCCGGGCCCAGGGGAACCGCGCGGCGATGTGCCGTGCCTCCAGATCGCTGCAGGCCTGCCAACGGACCCGCAGCCGCTTGAGCAGAGGCGCCCAGAACAGCAGGAAGAACCGCTTCTTGCCGGCCTTGAGGCGCAGCGCGCCCGGCGAGAGTTCACCACGGGGCGCGAGGAGGATGCTGCGCACCGGCAGCAGCCCCACGGCGGCCGCGAGCACCGGCACCTGCGAGAAGAGCGACCACAGGCTGTTGACGTAGAGCAGGTCGATCCGGCGGGCCCGCAGCTGCCGGGCCAGGCGCACCCAGTTGCGGACGTCACCGACCCGCAGATAGTGGACCAGCGCCCCCCGGCGGCGTACCCACCGCCCCGAGAGGCCGGGGTACGGGTCGGACGTGCCCAGGTCCCGGTCGCGCGTGACGAGCATGACCTCGACGTGCGCCGGACAGCTGTCCAGGATCTTCTCCAGGGACCGGACCGGACCTCCGCCGCGGTAGCCCGGCTGGAAGGCCCGGCTGGTGGCCAGCACGCGATAGGTCACCGGCGTCCCGTCCGACATCTGGTCGATGTCGATCGACAGCAACCCGCGGTCTCCGCTCACACCGACCTCGCCTTCATACGCATGCGATCACCTCGAACACCGACCCGAAGAGCCTGCTGGGGGTCGGCCCGGTTGGACACCGGGTCCGCCCGTCATACAAACCCGTTTCCGCGCGCCGAGGTCACGGATCACCGCGACAAACCGCGGTAATCGTGACCGGCGCTTCCGACGGCAGGAAACAGAGCGCCATTCAGAAACCCCGAAGTAGCCTTTGGTCAGCACTCGGCACCGCCACGCCGACACCGCGTCAGCGACGCCCGTGGGTACCGCGGCAGCTCCCCTCGTCCACCCGCAACTCGTTGATCGCCTCCGCCTCGGGCCTGGCGAGCGGTCTGCTGAACGCGGCGGTGCTCGCCCTGAGCGCCCGGACCGGCCAGACCGGAGAGATCGCCACCTACGCCGTCGTCACCGCCGCCCTGACCCTCGTCGCCGTCGCCGTCGCCGTCGGCTCGCCTCTGCTGTACCTCAGCGGAGACGCGGGGCAACGCCGCGCGGTGCGCAGCCAGCGGGTCTTCCTGACCCTGCCGACCATGCTGGCGGTGGGGGCGGCGGCCGCCACCCTCGCGGCCGAGGTGCTCGGCCTGGCCGTGCTGCGCCGGCGTGGCCGGCTGTCGGCCTGGATCATCAACCCGCCGCCGGTGGGCCGGGCTCGGCGGTGACCGCGGATCGCGGCGACACGCGCCCGGCCCTGCGGTCGACCCCGTCCGCGCCGTTCAGCGGTCGGCGACCCGCCAGACGCCCATGACCCGCCCGTGCTGGACCGCGTCGTCCCTGATCTCGTACATCGGCGCCGGCAGGTGGAACGGACGCTTGCGCAGGTTGAGCACCCGAAAGTCGCCGCTGCGGATGTCGGCGTTGAACGCGGTCGCCTCGTCGGTCGTCGCGATGAGGTACCGGGCACCGGACGCCCGGACGTTCGACAACAGGCTCGTCGCGTCGGCGAGCGAGAGGTGGAAGAGGACCTCCCGGCAGAGCACGACATCGGCGGCGGGCAGCGGCTCGGTGACCGCGTCGACGCACCGGAACTCCCGCAGCGGGGAGCCGTGCCGCCTCCGGTTCTCCTCGATGACCGACTCGACGATGTCCACCCCTAGGTAGGGAACCCCAAGTTGCACGTGCTGCATCCAGGTGAAGTCGCCACATCCGACGTCCAGCAGGGAGTCGGCGCCGAGCTGCGCGATCATCTTCGGCAGCTCGGCCTGGAGCACCGCCGTCGCCTCCAGCCGCGAACCGGCGCCGGAGAGGCAGTCGCGGTTCGGACCGACCAGCCAGATCCCCTGTCGGTAGATCCGCTCGAACGCCTCCTTACGGGCCCCCGCCCGCAGGTAGCTCACGTCCAGACCGCGGGACGCGCGGCGTCGGAGCAGGAGCTGGTCGAGCGACGTGGCGTGCAGGCCGTGCCGCACCAGCTCGCGAATCGTGATCTTGTTCATGCTGTCCGTTCCCCGAAAAGATCCTGGAATGCAACGTCCGGTGAGGCAGGCATCCGACCCGGGACGTGTCCGAGGCCGTCGACACGGGCGCTCCGGCTGAGCGCCGACACTCCGACCGAGCAGTTCCGGCGTCACCGACTCGAACTCTTCAGCGTTAGTCCAGCGTGGCTGAATTGTCCGACGTCTCCCTTGGCGGCAACACGCGCTCAGCCTCGAACCATATTCTCGGCCCAGGGGATCCGCCGTGACGGTCCATCCGGGGCGACCCACGGCACGTCCCGGGGAAAGCACCCATCCACCGGCACCCTTCCGGCCGATTCGCGTGCCGCTGACGGGTGACTTCTTCGAGCCGGGATTCCGCGCCGGGGGGCCAGCCCGGTCCATCGCCCAGTTGCTCGGCGTCGTGTCGCCAGCGGTCGAGGTCACGATGGTGACCAGGGACCGGGAGCTGGGCTCGTCGGAGCCGTCTGGACATTCTCGACCGGATCAGGCTGACAGTCGGGGGCACTGACGCCGGATCGTCGGGAGCCTGTGGGGCCAGCCTCACCGGCGAGCAATCAACCATTGGCTCGTCGACCCGCTCGTTGCCGCGAAAGGAATGCGCTTGAACGACCGGTTGACGCGGGAGACGATGGCCCCCTCGCCCGCCGCGCCTCCCAGGGCGGGCCGGACCCGCGGGACAGGAGTCCGGTCGAACACCATCGTGGCGTCTGCGTCGAGTCTGGTGAGTGGCGTACTCAACGCCGGGATACTCGCTTACAGCGCACGGCAGGGGCAGACCGGTGAAATCGCCGCCTACAGCGTCATGACCGCCGCGCTCACCTGGATCGCGATCCTGATCATGGGCGGATCGTCGCTCCTCTATGCGACGGGGAGCGAGGACGAACGCCGGTCGGTCCGCTGTCAGCGTCTACTGATCGCGGCGCCGGCCATGGCCGCCGCCACCGTGCTGCTCGCCTGGCTGTATGGCGGTCGCGGGTACGGGACGGTGGCCCTGCTGAGCGCCGGCGGCGTAATGATCCTGAACAGTCTCGCCGAGCTACGCTTCAGCGATCTCGTCCGCCAGATGAGATTCATCGCGGCCTCGGCAGCGATGACCGCCACCCGGCTCTTCGCGCTGCTGCTGCTGATCGCCGGCGTGCCGCTGACGATCGCGCTGGCGGCCGGCGCGGCCGCCTACCTGGCCACGACCGAGGCGCTTGTCTGCCGCAGCCCGTCCGGCGGCCCCCCGATGTGGACCGGGTTGTCGCCCTCGTGGGCGAGGCGGGCGTTCCGGTTGAACCGTCAACTGTTCACCCACAGCTTCGCGGAGTCGCTCACCGGGCGAGCCGGCACGATCGCCCTCTCCCTGGTCGCCAGCCCGCACGTCGTGGGCTGCTTCGGTGCCCTGGTCAGCGTCTATCAGGCGCTGGTCGCCGTCGTCTTCAGCGGGCTGCGGGTGCCGATGGCGATGCGCACGCGGCGCCGGCACAATCTGGGGCCGACCGGTGCGGTCAGCCGGGAGGCCGAGGTCATCTCCGTGACCACCGGGGCGGTGATCGCCGCAGGCGTCGTCGCCTGGGCTCCCTGGATGGCCACCAGCCTGCTCGGCCTGCCGATCCCCGAATCGGCGATCTGGTTACAACTGCTGGCGCTCGCCCTCCCGTTCGCCACGGTCAACCGGGCCTTCATGCTGAATCGCATTGGCGACGGCAACTACCGGGCTGCCACCCGGGTGGCCGTGTCCATCGCCGTGGTGGTCACCGGTGGACTGCTCGTCCAGGCCCTGACGCTCCGTCCGACGGGCGTCGCCGCCGCAACCTGCATCGCGGAAGCGGCCGTCGCCGGCGTCTTGGTCGCGCTGGCCGCGTTGCGCTGGTACGGACGCACGAGGGCGAACGGGTCGCACACCGCTGCCGCCGAACAGGATCGTGACCGGCCCCGTTCCTCCACTGCCGTCGGCAGGTGACGAGCAGCGCTCCGGCGCCCCGGTGGCGCGGCCGCCACGTCACGTCCGCCCAACCCAGAGGGCACCTTCATGTTCCCGACCCACCACCGCCAGCCTGAAGGCGCGAGGCTAATCGGCAAACCACGGCTGCTGATCCAACCAGAGCTTCAAGAAAGTCACCATCCAGACGAAGTTCCTCACACCCTGGGTCAACGGCTGGCCCTCTGCAGCGCGTTCGACGATCCTCCGTAGACGGGTGATCTCGAGGTAATCGGCCAATGCCCCAGGTTCTGCCGAGATCCGCTGCACAACACCACGCAGCGGCTCCTCGGTCAGCCACCGGTCTAGCGGCGGAACGAAACCGGACTTGGGGCGGTAGACCAGCTCAGCCGGTACGGACGCGGCAAGGCTGTTTTTCAGCGCTAGTTTGGCATCTCGGAAGGTGTACTTGATCTCCCGCGGCATGGCGAACGCTTCGGCGAGCAGATCTGGCTCCAGGAAAGGGAAGGATGCACGTACTCCCCGCATGCGCAATGGATCGAAGCTCTTGGCCGCATACTCGCCGGCGCAGACATGGAGAAGGTCCAGCCATTGATACTGGTCACGGACGTCGGTCGAGGGCGCGCAGTCGATGATGTACGTGCGTATCGCCCGCGACAGGTACGCGCGGTCCGGCGGGGGCAAGCGGTAGAGGACGCCGTCGAGTGCATTGGTTGCCACCACCGCGGCTTCCAAGAGCGGCATTTGGGCGGCTCGCCGGAGAGCCCTCGTGCGATGTTCGAACCGGCTTGGCCGCCGCCAAAGTCCGGCCCAGGAGTAGAGCCCTGCTGCGCCACTCAGTAGCGGCCGAGGCAGCCGGTAGAGCCTTTGCCACGTTGCCAGTTGGCCGACGCCGAAAGCGCCGTCCGCGCCGGTTCCGTCGATGAACTGCGGGGCATCGGGGGCCATCTTGATGCCGGCCCGCACCATCAAGTTGGCAGATATGGTGGCGAAGTCCCCGAACGGGTACGTGTAGTCGCGGCCGACGTCGGCCAGAAAGGCGCTCATCTCCGTAGACTCGTACGTCGTCTGCTCGAAGTTCAGGTGGAAATGCCTGGCCATCGCGGCCGCATGCTTCGCCTCCGGGTCGGCGTCGCCGAAGGAGAAGTTGAGCAAACAGACATCGGTGCGGCCCAGGGCGGACAGTCGGGCCGCGAGAAGCCCCGAATCCACTCCACCGCTGAAGGTAAGTACCGAACCCTTGGGCGCGGTGTCGAGGATGACGTCGAGGCATCGATCGAAGCGTATGCCGTCGACAGCCTTCGGGGACTGAAGGTGATTGACGGCGGCAGTTGCCACGCCGCTGCTGAGATCAATGCTGGTGACATGCCCGGGTGCCGCACGCTCGACGCCGGACAGCAGGGTGAGCGGAGCCGGGATGGCGCCGTACTGCAGGAGCGCGTGCACCGCGCGGCGATCGAGGCGACTGCACCCGATACGGCCGAGGAGGCGTAGGTCGTTGCTGAGGCAGAAGCCGCCGTCCGCAGCCCGGAAGACCAGCTGTTCCGGCGTAGCTGGCGGTACGTGGACCTGCACGGTGTCAGTGCCCAGCCGATGATCGATCCAGATGTCGTTCCCAGCTGGCTCGCTGGCCGCGATCGCCATGGCGTTGGCCGCCGTTGATCGCGTCGTACGAAGCCGGATCACATCACCGATCTGACTGATCGCAGGGGATTCCCCGAGCTTGGAAAGCTGTGCGCACGTAACGGCTCCATACGTGACATACGCCGATACCAGGCCGAGCCAGCGGGCATGCTCCTCAACCTGCCGGCGCCAATCGAGCTGGCCCGGGCCACGGTACATGGCGAAAATCACTCACTCCTCCAACGCAATTAGACGAGCCCGAAATGCAATATTAGGGCCTTTAATCAATCCGCGGGTGTATCCGGAAATCATCCGGCTGGAAGTGTGGATCGGCGGCGGCCGGTGCCGGTGAGGTCCAGGCTCATCAGGGGCCGTACACGCACTTGAGTGCTGCTTGCTCGTTGGGGAGGCACCCGCGGGCGCGTACGGCCTTGCGCATTGGGGGCGTTGACGCTCTCGATCGCGTTCGTGGAACAGATGACTTTGTGGAATTCGACGCCGATGGCGAGGAACGGCGTGAACTCGGCCCAGGCGTTCTTCACAGCCGGACGATCGGCCCACCTGACCGGGCGTGCGCGCCGGTAGCGGTCGGGGGTGCGCCGGCGCTCGTCATGCAGGGCAGCCTTCCGGGCGAGTTGCCGACGACGCTCCGCGAACATCACCTTCGCCCGCGTCAACGCATCCACCGTCAATCGCTCCCTGGGTTGGCTGCCGACCGCCGGGGCGTCCTGATCTTCGCCGCACCGCCCATTCATCAGCACCTCCCTCAACGAGGCGACAGAAGGCGGGTTACGAAGGCAGGCCGGCCAGGTGGGCCACCACCGACGACAGCGACGGCATCCCGGTACACCGGCGGAGCCGAGCGCCCCATTGACACGCGTGAGTCATGTTGGGAAGGCTCTCCGTTACCGGTCCTTCCACCAAAGGGGATGCGATGAGACCAACACGGCTGGCGATCGCCGGCGTGTTCACCCTGGTCGGCGCGTTGACGCTGACCGCTCCGGCGAGTGCGCGGCCACCGTCTGACCCGGCCGGCCGCGACAGCTTGGAGGTGTACGTCGGCACGCTCGACCCGCAACAGCTGGAGAAGCTGCGCGCGTCCGGTGTCGACCTCGGCCACGACCACCGCGGCACCGACGCGAATGGAACCACCCGGGTCGAGACGGTGCTCAGCAAGCGGGAGGCGGCCCGCCTCGCCGACCAGGGCGTGAAGCTGGACGTGAAGAAGGTAAGGGGCAAGGAGGCGTCGCAGGCGCTGCGCAAGCAGGCGGCGGCGGGCTGGGACGCGTTCCGGTCGTACAGCGAGCCGGGCGGCATCCGCGACGAGCTCACCGCGACCGCGGCCCGCTTCCCGAAGCTGGCGAAGCTGGAGACCATCGGCCGGACCGTCCAGGGCAAGCCGATCCTGGCGGTGAAGGTCACGAAGAACGCGCGCACCGTGCCGGACGGGCGACGCCCGGCGGTGATCTACGGCAGCGCCCAGCACGCCCGCGAGTGGATCACCCCGGAGATGACCCGCCGCCTGCTGCACCACGTGCTGGACAACTACGGCACCGACCCGGAGATCACCCGGTTGGTGGACCGCACCGAGCTGTGGTTCCTGCCGGTGGCCAACCCGGACGGCTACGACCACACCTTCACCCCGGGCAACCGGTTGTGGCGCAAGAACCTGCGCGACAACGACGGCAACGGCCAGATCACCACCGCCGACGGCGTCGATCTCAACCGCAACTTCAGCTACAAGTGGGGGTACGACGACGAGGGCTCCTCGCCGGAGCCGAACAGCGACACCTACCGCGGCCCGGCCCCCAACTCGGAGCCGGAGACGAAGGCACTCGACGCGCTCTTCAAGCGGGTGCGCTTCGAGTTCTTCGTCAACTACCACTCGGCGGCCCAGCTGCTGCTCTACGGTGTCGGCTGGCAGGTCAGCACGCCGACCCCGGACGACGTCATCTACCAGGCGATGGCCGGCGACGACGCGCATCCGGCGGTGCCCGGCTACGACCCGGACATCTCCGCGGAGCTGTACACCACCAACGGCGACACCGACTCGCACGCCCAGGTCCGCTACGGCACCCTCGGCTTCACCCCGGAGATGTCCACCTGCCAGTCGGCAGCCGCCTCCGACCCGGACGACCAGTGGCGGCCGGAGGACTGCATCAGCGGGTTCATCTTCCCCGACGACGAGAAGCTGATTTCCGCCGAGGTGGCGAAGAACCTGCCGTTCGCGCTGTCGGTGGCCAAGTCGGCGGCCGACCCGGACGACCCGGTGTCGGTGGTCGGCCGCAGCACCCCCGACTTCGTGGTCGACTCCTTCGACACCTCGTACGGGCGTACCCAGCAGGTCGCGTCGATCACCCGGCGGGCGCTCAAGGACGTCCGGATGCACTACGTGGTCAACGGCGGCCGTCCGAAGACGGTCAAGGTCCGCGAGTGGCGCGGCGGCGAGCGGTACGGCGACACGAACGACGACTACTACGCCGAGCTGCGCGGCACGGTCACCGGCACGAAGCCGGGTGACCGGGTCGAGGTGTGGTTCACCGGGGTCAAGCCGCGCCAGGGCCCGGTGGCCAGCGAGCACTTCACCTACCGGGTGCACACCGACATCGGCGGGGACGTGCTGGTGCTCGCCGTGGAGGACGTGACCGGGCTCAGCCCGGCGCAGACCGGCGGCGCAGGCGCCAAGTACGCCGACGAGGTGGCCGCGTCGCTGGCCAAGGCGGGCCGCAGCAGCGACGTGTACGACTTCGACGCGATGGGCCGCACGGCCCCGCACCCGCTGGGTGTGCTCTCGCACTACCGGGCGGTGGTGTGGGAGACCGGCGACGACATCATCCTGCGCTCGCCCGGCCAGGTCGGCGGCACCGCCGCCCGGGCGGCGCTCGACACCGAGCTGGCCGTCCGCGACTACCTCAACGAGGGCGGCAAGCTCCTGGTCAGCGGCAAGTACGCGCTCTTCGCCCAGGCCGCCAACGGCAGCTACGTCTACCAGCCCGATCCGGCCGCGCCGGAGTGCGCCGACCCCGACGACGCCACCTGCCTGCCGCTGTTGAACGACTTCCAGCAGTACTACCTGGGGGCGTACAACTACGTCAGCGACGGCGGCAGCGACCCGGACGGCACGCCGTATCCGCTGCGCGGCGCGGACGGGGCCTTCGCCGGCTTCGAGGGGCAGCTCAACGCGCCCGGCTCGGCGGGGAACCAGGACCACACGGCCTCGTTCCTGACCACGTCGAGCTTCCTGGCCCCGGATGAGTTCCCGCAGTTCGCCAGCTCGGCGGCGGTGGACTGGGCCCGGCCGGGCAGCGCCCCGTTCGACCCCCGCACCGGCGACTGGTACCTGTACAGCGGGCGGTCCGACGAGTCGTACAAGCGGCTCACCCGGACCGTCGACCTCACCTCGGCGAGCAGCGGGCAGCTGCGCTTCTTCGCCTCGTACGACATCGAGCAGAACTGGGACTTCCTGATCGTCGAGGCGCACGAGGTGGGCAGCGACGACTGGACGACGCTGCCGGACGCCAACGGCCGCACCGGCACCGAGACCGGCGACAGCTGCGAGTCGGGCTGGACGGAGACCCTGCATCCGTTCCTCGCCCACTACCAGGGCGCCGACTGCTCACCCACGGGCAGCACCGGCAGCTGGAACGCGGCCACCGGCAGCTCCGGCGGCTGGCGGGAGTTCGCCGTCGACCTGTCGGCGTACGCCGGCAAGCAGGTCGAGATCTCCATCTCGTACGTCTCCGACTGGGGCACCCAGGGCCTGGGTGTGTTCCTGGACGACGCGCGGGTGATCACCGACGGCACGGTGGTCTCGGAGACCTCCTTCGAGACGCCGGACCTGGGCGGATGGACGGTGGCCGGGCCGCCGCCGGGCTCCGCGCCGGGCGGCAACGACTGGGCCCGTAGCCAGCAGGCGTTCACCGAGGGCGCGGCGGTGGTCACCGACGACACCGTGTACCTCGGCTTCGGCCTGGAAGGGCTGGCCCCGGCGGTCCGCGACGACCTGGTCGCCCGGTCGCTGGCCCACCTGAGCGGCCGACCGCGCCGCTGACGGACGCGGGTGCGGCGGCGGACTCCCACCGCCGCCGCACCTGTCCGTACGGCTGCCGGACCGTCCGCCCGTGTGATGAGCTGTACCGGTGGCGGGGTACGTGTTCGGTCTGGTGCTGCATCCCACCCGGGACGCCTCCGAGGTCGTGGAGATCGTCGAACGGTGGGCGACCCGGCACGGCAAGAGCCTCGCCGTCCGCGCGGAGGACCGGCACCGGGTGCCACCGTCGGTGGAGCCGGTGCCGGCGGCGGAGCTGGCCCACCGGTCGGACGCGTTGATCAGCATCGGTGGGGACGGCACCATGCTCGGTGCGCTGCGCTCGGCCGTGCGGGACCCGAAGCCGGTGCTCGGGGTGCACCTGGGCAAGCTCGGCTTCCTCGTCGAGGTCGAGCCGCCGGACCTGCCCCGGGCGCTGGACCGGCTGGTCGCCCACGACTTCACCGTCGAGTCGCGCGCCTGCCTGGCCTGCGACGTGTGCGGGGACGACGTGGTGGCGTTCAACGACATCGCCCTCGTCCGCCATCCGGGGTCCGGCTTCGTCACCGCCACCCTCGCCGTCGACGGGCAGCGGTACGGCTACTACCGCTGCGACGCGCTGGTGGTCAGCACGCCGACCGGTTCCACGGCGTACAGCTACGCGGCCGGCGGGCCGCTGATCTCGCCGGCGGCCCAGGCCGTGGTGGTGACGCCGTCGGCGCCGATGGCCGGCATCTCCCGGTCGGTGGTGCTCTCCTCCGACGAGCTCATCCGATTAGACCTGCTGCCCGACTCGGCGCCGGTGGCCGTGGAGATGGACGGCGTGATCATCCGGGACGCCTCGACCGAGGGTGCGGTGCACGTGCGGTACCAGCAGAACGCCGGCCTGGTGGTCCGCCTCGACCCCCGCCGCTACGCGGAACGCAACCAGCTCAAGCTCAGCCTGCTGGACCTGCCCCTGCTGCCCGAGCAGCTACGCGAGCTGCTGCCGGACGGGATGCGAAAGCAGCTGAACCGCCGCGAGCTGCCCCCGCCGCGCTGACCGCGCGCCCCGCGCTCAGGCCTTGGCCAGCACCCCGTCGACGAGCGCCTTCGCCTCCTCCTGGATGCGGGCCAGGTGCTCCGGCCCCTGGAACGACTCGGCGTAGATCTTGTAGACGTCCTCGGTGCCCGACGGGCGGGCGGCGAACCAGCCCGACTCGGTGGTCACCTTCAGCCCGCCGATCGCCGCACCGTTGCCGGGCGCGGTGGTGAGCGTCGCGGTGATCGGTTCGCCGGCCAGCTCGGTGGCGCCCACCTGCTCCGGGGAGAGCTTGCCGAGCACGGCCTTCTGTTCCCGGGTGGCCGGGGCGTCGATCCGGGCGTACGCGGGGGCGCCGAAGCGCTCGGTCAGCTCGGCGTAGTGCTGGCTGGGGGTCCGCCCGGTGGTGGCGATGATCTCCGAGGCGAGCAGGCAGAGCAGGATGCCGTCCTTGTCGGTGGTCCAGGTGCTCCCGTCACGGCGCAGGAAGGACGCGCCGGCGCTCTCCTCGCCGCCGAAGCCGACCGCGCCGTCGAGCAGCCCGGGTACGAACCACTTGAAGCCCACCGGCACCTCCAGCAGCGGACGACCCAGGTCCGCCGCGATCCGGTCGATCATCGAGGAGGAGACCAGCGTCTTGCCGACCGCCGCCGCCGGACCCCACTGCTCCCGGGTACGGAACAGGTGCCCGATCGCCACCGCCAGGTAGTGGTTGGGGTTCATCAGGCCGCCGTCGGGGGTGACGATGCCGTGCCGGTCGGCGTCGGCGTCGTTGCCGGTGGAGACCTGGTAGTCGGCGCGGGCGGCGATCAGCGAGGCCATCGCGTTCGGCGAGGAGCAGTCCATCCGGATCTTGCCGTCGCCGTCCAGGGTCATGAACCGCCAGGTCGGGTCGACCGTCGGGTTGATCACGGTCAGGTCCAGCCGGTGCCGCTCGGCGATCTCCCCCCAGTACGCGACGCTGGCCCCGCCGAGCGGGTCGGCGCCGATGCGCACCCCGGCGTCGCGGATGGCGTCGATGTCGATCGCGGCGGGCAGGTCGTCGACGTAGCCGGCGAGGAAGTCGTACCCGCCGGTGGTGTCGGCGGCGCGGGCCCGGGCGTACGGGATCCGCCGGACCTCCTTGAGGCCGGCGGCCAGGATGGCGTTGGCCCGGTCCTGGATCCACTTCGTGACGTCGCTGTCGGCGGGCCCGCCGTGGGTGGGGTTGTACTTGAACCCGCCGTCGTCGGGCGGATTGTGCGACGGGGTGATGACGATGCCGTCGGCGAGGCCGCTGGTACGCCCCCGGTTGTGGGTGAGCACGGCGTGCGAGAGCGCCGGGGTGGGCGTGTAGCCGTCGCGGCTGTCCCGCAGCACGGTGACGCCGTTGGCGGCGAGCACCTCCAGGGCGTCGGCCTCGGCGGGGGCGGAGAGCGCGTGGGTGTCCCGGGCGAGGAAGAGCGGCCCGTCCAGGCCCTGCTCCCGGCGGTAGTCGCAGAGCGCCTGGGTGACCGCGAGGATGTGGTCGGAGTTGAAGGCGTTGCGCAGCGACGACCCGCGGTGCCCGGACGTGCCGAAGGAGACCTGCTGCGCCGGGTCGTCGGGGTCCGGGTGCTCGGCGTAGTAGGCGGTCACCAGCCGCGGCACGTCCACCAGGTCGGCGGGCTCGGCGGGCTGTCCGGCGCGGGGATGGGCCACTGCTGCAACCTCCAAGGGCTGGTGCTCCGACGCTCATTGCTTCCCGGCCACGGCCGGGATCACACCTGGTTCACGGCTCGACGCGTTGGCCCTTGCCGATCACCACGATGCCGTTGTCGGAGACGGTGTAGCGCTGCCGGTCCTTCTCCAGGTCGACGCCGATCTCCGCGCCCTCGGGGACGAAGACGTTCTTGTCCAGGATGGCCCGGCGGACCACGGCGTGCCGGCCGATCTCGACGCCCTCCATCAGCACCGCGCCGTCGACGTGCGCCCAGGAGTGGACCTTGACCTTCGGCGACACGATCGAGTTCTCCACCAGCGAGCCGGAGATCACCGCGCCGGGCGAGACCATCGAGCCGACCGCCCGGCCGACCCGCTCGCCCCACTGGTGGACGAACTTCGCCGGCGGGTACGGCGGCTGGTTGCTGTAGATCGGCCAGTCGAAGTTGTAGAGGTTGAACACCGGGTGCACATTGATCAGGTCCATGTGGGCGTCGTAGAAGGAGTCCAGCGTCCCGACGTCCCGCCAGTAGCCGCGGTCCCGGTCGGTGCTGCCCGGCACCTCGTTGTCCTTGAAGTCGTAGACGTTGGCCTCGCCCCGCTCCACCAGCATCGGGATGATGCTGCCGCCCATGTCGTGCTTGCTGGTCTTGTCCTCCGCGTCCCGCTCGACCGCCTCGCACAGGGCGCCGGTGCTGAACACGTAGTTGCCCATCGAGGCGTAGATCTGGTCCGGGGCGTCGGGGAGGCCGACCGCGTCGGTGGGCTTCTCGCGGAACGCCCGGATCCGCCGGCCGTCCTCGCCGACCTCGATCACCCCGAACTGGTCGGCCATCGACAGCGGCTGCCGGATGCCGGCCACGGTCACGCCGGCGCCGGAGGCGATGTGGTCGTCCACCATCTGCCGGGGGTCCATCCGGTAGATGTGGTCGGCCCCGAAGACGATCACGTAGTCGGGCTGCTCGTCGTTGATCAGGTTGAAGCTCTGGTAGATCGCGTCGGCGGACCCGGCGAACCACCACGGGCCACGGCGCTGCTGCGCCGGCACCGGGGTGACGTAGTTGCCGAGCATCGTCGACATCCGCCAGGTCTGGGTGATGTGCCGGTCCAGCGAGTGGGACTTGTACTGGGTCAGCACGACGATCTTGAGAAAGCCGGCGTTCGCCAGGTTGGACAGGACGAAGTCGACCATGCGGTACATCCCGCCGAACGGGACGGCCGGCTTGGCCCGGTCCGCGGTGAGCGGCATGAGGCGCTTGCCTTCTCCGCCGGCCAGGACGATCGCGAGCACCTTGGCAGCCATGCACCGACGCTATCCATCCGGCTGCGACTTCACCACTCGTACGGGCACAGTTCTGCACTAGGGTGCGGGGGCATGACGGAATCGGCACGGCTGCGCGTGGATCTGCTGACCCGGGAGTACCCGCCCGAGGTGTACGGCGGCGCCGGCGTGCACGTCGAGTACCTGGCCCGCGAGCTGCGCCGACTCGCCGACGTACGGGTGCACTGCTTCGGCGCGCCGCGCACCGAGGCGGGCGTTACCGCGTACGCCGAACCGGCCGGCCTGGCCGGCGCGAACGCCGCGCTGCGCACCATGGGCGTCGACCTGGAGATGGCCGCGGGCTGCGCCGGCACCGACGTGGTGCACAGCCACACCTGGTACGCCAACCTGGCCGGGCACACCGCGAAGCTGCTGCACGGCGTGCCGCACGTGGTGACCGCGCACAGCCTGGAGCCGCTGCGCCCGTGGAAGGCCGAACAGCTCGGCGGCGGGTACGCGCTGTCGTCCTGGTGCGAGCGCACGGCGGTGGAGGCGGCCGACGCGATCATCGCGGTCAGCGCGGGGATGCGCCGTGACGTGCTCACCGCGTACCCGGAGGTGAACCCGGACCGGGTCCGGGTGGTCTACAACGGCATCGACACCGCCCAGTACGCCCCGGACCCCGGCACCGACGTCGTCGACCGGCTCGGCATCGACCCGTCCCGCCCCAGCGTGGTCTACGTCGGCCGGATCACCCGGCAGAAGGGACTGCCCTACCTGCTGCGCGCCGCCCGGGAGCTGCCCGCCGACACCCAGCTGGTGCTGCTCGCCGGTGCCCCGGACACCCCGGAGATCGCCGCCGAGGTGGAGGGCCTGGTCGGCGAGCTGCGGGCCAACCGCTCCGGGGTGGTCTGGGTGGCCGAGATGCTGCCCAAGCACGAGGTGATCCAGGTGCTCACCCACGCGACGATCTTCGTCTGCCCGTCCGTCTACGAGCCGATGGGCATCGTCAACCTGGAGGCGATGGCCTGCGAGACGGCCGTGGTGGCGACCGCCACCGGCGGCATCCCCGAGGTGGTCGCCGACGGCGAGACCGGAGTGCTGGTGCCGATCGAGCAGGCCGGCGACGGCTCCGGCCGGCCGCTGGAGCCGGAGCGGTTCGTGGCCGACCTGGCCGCCCGGATCAACGAGGTGCTGGCCGACCCGGCGCGCGCCGCGGAACTCGGCCGGGCCGGGCGGTGGCGGGCGGTGGAGCACTTCTCCTGGGACGCCGTCGCGGCCCGCACGATGGAGGTGTACCGGTCGGTGGGAGCCGCAGGCTGACCCGAGCGCGAAGCGATCTCGCGCAGTAGGTTGGCGGGGTGAGCGGACGGTTCCCGATCGAAGACGTCTCCCCCGTCGTCGCCTGCGGTCGCTATCCGGCCAAGGCGGTGGTCGGCGAGGTGGTGCCCGTGTCGGCCCGCGCCTACCGGGAGGGGCACGACGCGCTCGGCTGCAACGTGGTCTGGCTCGGCCCGGACGGCGCGGCGCGACCCTTCACCCGGATGCGGCCCGGCGAGCCGGGCCAGGACACCTGGCACGCCACCATCCGACCCGACGCGGTCGGCGACTGGGTCTTCACCGTCGAGGCGTTCGGAGATCCCTACCTCACCTGGCAGAACGCGGTGACCAAGAAGATCGCCGCCGGGCAGGGACCGGCGGAGCTGGCCAACGATCTCGCCGAGGGCGCGCGCGTGCTGACGGCGGCGACCGAGCTGGTGCCGGCCGCCGACGTCGTGCGGGTGAAGGCCGCCGTGGCCGCGCTGCGCGACACCGAGCTGGACCTGCCCCGCCGGGTCGCCCCGGCCCTGGAGCTGGCCGACCTGCTCTGGGAGCACCCGGTGCGCGAGCTGGTCACCACCGGCGCGGAGCACCGGCTCTGGGTGGACCGCCCCCGCGCGCTCTTCTCCGCCTGGTACGAGTTCTTCCCCCGCTCCGAGGGCGCGATCCCGGCCACCGTCGACGCCCCGGCCCGCTCGGGCACCTTCGGCACCGCGATGGAACGGCTGCCGGGCGTCGCGGCGATGGGCTTCGACGTGCTCTACCTGCCGCCGATCCACCCGATCGGCCGGGTCAACCGCAAGGGCCCCAACAACTCGCTCACCGCCGGGCCCGACGACGTGGGCTCGCCGTGGGCGATCGGCGCCGCCGAGGGCGGCCACGACGCCATCCACCCCGACCTGGGTACGCCGGAGGACTTCCGCGACTTCGTCGCCGCCGCCGCCGAGCAGGGCCTGGAGGTGGCGATGGACCTGGCGTTGCAGTGCGCGCCGGACCACCCCTGGGTGACCGAGCACCCGGAGTGGTTCACCACCCGGGCCGACGGCAGCATCGCGTACGCGGAGAACCCGCCGAAGAAGTACCAGGACATCTACCCGCTGAACTTCGACAACGACCCGGAGGGGATCCGGGCCGAGGTGCTGCGGGTGGTGCTGCACTGGGTCGGCGAGGGGATCCGGATCTTCCGGGTGGACAACCCGCACACCAAGCCGTTCGACTTCTGGCACTGGTTGATCGCCGAGGTCAAAAAGGTCGACCCGGACGTGCTCTTCCTCGCCGAGGCGTTCACCCGACCGGCCATCATGCACGGGCTGGGCAAGATCGGGTTCACCCAGTCGTACACGTACTTCACCTGGCGCACGTCGGCGGCCGAGATGCGGGCGTACTGCGAGGAACTGGTCGCGGCGGCCGACTACATGCGACCGAACTTCTGGCCCAACACCCCGGACATCCTGCACTCCTCGTTGCAGCACGGCGGCCCGCCGATGTTCAAGATCCGGGCGGTGCTGGCCGCGCTGCTCTCCCCCTCCTGGGGCGTGTACGCCGGCTTCGAGCTCTTCGAGCACGTCGCCCGCCCCGGCGCCGAGGAGTACCTGGACAACGAGAAGTACGAGCTGCGCCCCCGGGACTGGGCCGGCGCGCAGGCGCAGGGCCGCTCGCTGGCGCCGTTCATCGCCACCCTCAACCGGGTACGCCGGGACAACCCCGCCCTGCACCAGCTGCGCAACCTGCGCTTCCACGACATCGACAACCCGGCGCTGCTCTGCTGGTCCAAACACGACCCAAACAGCGGCAACACCGTCATCGTGGTCTGCTCGTTCGACTCCCGCAGTGTGCAGTGGGGCAACACCACCCTCGACATGCCCGCTCTCGGCCTCGACTGGCACGAGCGGTTCACCGTCCACGACGAACTGACCGGCGCCAGCTACGAGTGGGGGCAGCGCAACGCCGTCCGCCTCGACCCGTATCTTCAGCCCGCGCACGTGCTGACCGTTCGCCGTCCGGCCGCCGCGGCCGCGGCGGAGCCCACCGGGCACGCCCCGGCCGACCTCACCGTCGCCGACGTGCCGACCGACCTCTCGGGCGGCACCGCCCCGACCGCTCCCGCCCCGGAGGACGCGCGATGGACCAGCTGATCGCCGGCGAGACCCACGACCCGCACGCCCTGCTCGGCGCGCATCCCACCGACGGGTGGACCACGATCCGCGCGATGCGCCGGGGCGCCGGCGACGTGATGCTGCTGGTCGGCCACGAGCGGCACCCGATGAAGCGGGTGCACGACGTCGGGGTCTTCGAGACCCGGGTCGAGGGCACCGTGCTCGACTACCGGATCGAGGCCGACGGGCAGGTCACCGACGACCCGTACCGCTACCCGCCGACCATCGGCGAGCTGGACCTGCACCTGATCGGCGAGGGGCGCCACGAGCGGCTCTGGGAGGCGCTCGGCGCGCGGGTCTTCGACGAGGGCGTGGCGTTCTCGGTGTGGGCGCCCAACGCCCGGGGCGTGCGGGTGGTCGGCGACTTCACCGGCTGGGGCGCGGACGACGGCTGGCCGATGCGCTCGCTCGGTTCCAGCGGCGTGTGGGAGATCTTCGTGCCGCAGGCGCGGATCGGGGCCCGGTACAAGTACCGGATCCTCGGTGCCGACGGGCGGTGGCGGGACAAGGCCGACCCGCTGGCCGCGTACGCGGAGGTGCCGCCGGCCACGGCCTCGGTGGTCCACCACTCGACGTACGAGTGGTCGGACGCCGCCTGGTTGGAGCGGCGGGCCCTGCGGCAGCCGCACCAGGAGCCGATGAGCGTGTACGAGGTGCACCTCGGCTCCTGGCGGCCCGGCCTGGGTTACCGGGAACTGGCCGAGCAGTTGACCGCGTACGTCACCGAGATGGGCTTCACCCACGTGGAGTTCCTGCCGGTGATGGAGCACCCGTTCGGCGGGTCCTGGGGTTACCAGGTCACCGGCTACTTCGCGCCGACCTCCCGCTTCGGCGACCCGGACGACTTCCGCCACCTGGTCGACCGGCTGCACGGCGCCGGCATCGGCGTGATCCTGGACTGGGTGCCGGCACACTTCCCCAAGGACGAGTGGGCGCTGGCCCGCTTCGACGGCACCCCGCTGTACGAGCACGCCGACCCGCGGCGCGGCGAGCACCCGGACTGGGGCACGTACGTCTTCGACTTCGGCCGCCGCGAGGTGCGCAACTTCCTCGTCGCCAACGCGCTCTACTGGTGCGAGGAGTTCCACGTCGACGGACTTCGGGTGGACGCCGTCGCCTCGATGCTCTACCTGGACTACTCCCGCCAGGAGGGGCAGTGGGCCCCGAACGTGCACGGCGGCCGGGAGAACCTGGAGGCGATCGCGTTCCTGCAGGAGGTCAACGCGACGGTCTACAAGCACCACGCCGGGGTGGTGATGGTCGCCGAGGAGTCCACCGCGTGGCCGGGGGTGACCCGGCCGACCGCCGAGGGCGGGCTCGGCTTCGGGTTCAAGTGGAACATGGGCTGGATGCACGACACCCTGCTCTACACCGCCAAGGACCCGATCTACCGCCAGCACCACCACCATCAGCTCACCTTCTCGCTGGCGTACGCCTGGAGCGAGAACTACGTGCTGCCGATCAGCCACGACGAGGTGGTGCACGGCAAGGGTTCGCTCGCGGCCAAGATGCCGGGCGACACCTGGCAGCGGCTGGCCAACGTGCGGGCGCTGCTGGCGTACATGTGGGCGCACCCGGGCAAGCAGCTGCTCTTCATGGGCTGCGAACTGGCCGACGACCGGGAGTGGAGCGAGGAGCGCGGCCTCGACTGGTACCTGACCCACGACCCCGCCCGGGCCGGCGTGCAACGCCTCGTCGGGGACCTCAACACGGTCTACCGGGCGACGCCGGCGCTGTGGGCGCAGGACACCGACCCGGCCGGCTTCCGGTGGATCGCCGGCGACGACGTCGCCCACAACACCGTCTCGTTCGTCCGGATCGCCCCCGACGGCGCGACGCTGGTCTGCGTGGCGAACTTCTCCGCGCTGCCGCTGGAGGACTACCGGATCGGGCTGCCGGCCGGCGGCACCTGGACCGAGGTGATCAACACCGACGCCCACCACTACGGCGGCTCCGGGGTCGGCAACCTCGGCGCGGTGCACGCGCAGGACGTGCCGTGGCACGGGATGCCCGCGTCGGTCGCGCTGCGGGTCCCGCCGCTGGGCGTGCTCTGGCTCCGCCGCGACTGACCGCACTGTTCCCGGGTCGGGTCGCGGTCCGGTTGGTCGGGTCGCAGGCCGGTCCGTCGGCTCGGGGGCCGATTGTTCAGCTCGCGGCCGGCCGGTCAGCTCGTCGCCGGGGAGACATGTCGTGGTGAGCGATATACCTCTGAGGCATATTGATGACTCAGAGGTATATCGCTCACCGGAACATCGACCAGCCACGCACTACTCGCAGTAGCCGACGATCCCCCAACACTCACCCTCCGTCGAACTTTGCGCCGTCGCCGTGCCGCGACGTGAACCGTCTCCGCAGTCGCCCCCGTATCCCGCATCGGATGCCGGACACCGTGACGACGAGGCGGAGGAGCTTCGATGGCGTGGAGCAGGGGCACGACGAGCAGACGAAGAGTGACGGGTTCGTCCCGTCAGCGGAAGATCGCCGGCGGGGTCGCGCTCGCGGTGACGGCCGGCGCGGCGTTCGCGGTCGCGACCGGGACCGGTCAGGCGGCAGAGAACTGCCAGGGCCTGGACACGGCGCTGCGCAACAACCTGACCTTCATCGCCGGACAGCGGCAGAATCCGGACGCCAACTCGCCGGCCCGGATCGCCAACCGGCAGGCCGTGGTCGACCTGATCCAGCAGCGCCGCGCCGCCGCCGGCTGTGACGGCGACGTGGATGTCGCCGGGGCCGCGTGTCCGATGGTCCCGTGGGAGGTGGCCATGGCCACCCGCCTGGACCAGGCGTGGGCGATCACCGAGCAACTGACCGGGAAGCGGACCGGCCAGCTCGCCGACCCGCAGGCGACCCAGGCCCGGGTGCAGCGGCTCGACGGCATCTTCGGCGGCGTCCGCGACATCGTGCAGGGGGCGCGGCAGGCCCAGGCCGGGAAGGCGGCTCCCGGCGCAGGCGCGGCTCCCGGCGCAGGCGCGGCTCCCGGCGCAAGCGCGGCGGGCGGCGGCGACGCGGCGGCCGGCGGCGACGCGGCG
>NZ_JBAKHT010000012.1:0-164423 GCF_036906755.1 Micromonospora sp. CPCC 206171
TTCTCAAAGAACAACCACACACCGCCCGGAAGCTCCACACTGTGGAGCCCCGACCCGGGGCAATTTCACACTGTCGCGACCGCCGCTCCCGCGCCGGGCACTTTTACTACGCTACCCGCTGATATCCGCCGTGTCAAACCGCTCTGTCGCGATCCGCACCACTTCCACCACAATTACGGGCACCACAATTCGACCGGCTCACGCCGCTCTCCTCAATGGCTTCCGACAGGCCGGCCGCTGCGGTCACCCGCCAGCTCGCCCGGTTCCCTACCGGCGATGAACCATACCCGGTCGACTCCGCCCCACCAAATCCGCCTCGCAGCGTCTTCGGGGCACCGCCCGGTCCAAGCTCACATGGGAATCAACCCATCCGACCCCGGCATCATTCCCACACCCCCACCGGCTTTCGCAAGCCCCGGGGAGCCGGTCCAGGCTCGTACCGGAAGACAACCCGGCCGACCCTTGAACCATTCCCGCACTCCGGCCTACCAGACCTTTCGCCTGTTTCGTCCGTTCCGCGCTGGCAGAGAGAAAGTTACGCGGGCCGCGAGTTGATCGTCAAATCTGCGGCCTGCGTCCCCCGTCACATCGGGGGCGCGCCGTTCCGCTGCTCCCGTCGGGCGCCAGTCATCCCTGGAGCCAGGCCCTGGCTACGGCTCAGTCGAGGCCGAGGCCGCGTCGGCCGGTGGAGTTCAGGCGCTCGGCCGAGAAGCGGTCGGGCCAGCTGCGCTCGTAGTGCTCCTCGGGAAAGTCGGCGGGACTGGCCCCGGAGTGGAAGGCCTCCCGGACGCTGGCCGCGTACCGCTCGTTGCGCGGGCACCAGGGTGCGGCGGGGATGTACATGACGTTGCCCCAGCCCAGCTGGTTCCGCACCGGCGCCACGCTGTGGATCATGTCGCAGTGCCACCAGACGGAGTCGCCGGCCCGGACGTCGGGAATGCCGACGAGGGCGCGCATCAGCAGCGGGTGCCAGGTCTGGTTGGCGGGGAACACCTGGTTGACCGTCACGCCGCACATGTCGTCCTCGGGCACGTCGGCCAGCAGCGGCCGGAGCATCAGGTACGCCATGGCCCCGGGGATCGGCACGGTGTGCAGCACCCCCTGGTCGTGGTCCATGTCGGACAGGGCGGTCCAGCCCTGGAAGGTGCGGAAGGCCGAGCACATGGTGGTGCCCGGGTACTGCGGCCCGGCGGTGCGGTAGGCGGCGTCCCAGGGGTCGTACTGCTCGACGGTGCCGTCGAAGAGGTGGCGGAAGGTCTGCTGGTACGCCTCGGTCATCCACAGGTCGAGGGTGCCGGGGTCGAGGTGGGTGCCGAGGCCCTGGGAGTCGGCGCCCGGCGGCCGGCGGCGGATCCGGTCGGGGTAGAGCGAATCGCGCTCCGGGTCGAACCACCGCACGCCCTCGGACTCGTGCTTCCACTGGCTGTTGAGGAACGCCTGCACCCGGGCCATCCGGTCGCTCTGGCGGGCCTGCATCTGCGCCGGCGACCAGTAGATCGGGTAGATCTCGGGCGTGGAACCCACGCTGCCGAAGAAGTCGTCGCCGGGGCCGCGGTAGGCGTCGAAGAAGCCGTTGCCCGCCACGTAGTCGACGATGTCGCGGTCCCAGGCGAGGGCCTGCTCCCGGTCGAAGTGTCCGCGCACGACGAGGCAGCCACGCCGGCGCACCGCCCGCAGGGTCTCGGCCGGCACCGTGCCGGCCTCGATGTCGGCGTACTCGATGACCGGCCAGACCGGCTCGCCGCGGTCGCGCGCCGCGACGATCTCGTCGACCTCCGCCTGGATCCGCTGCTCGACGACGGCGAACACCTCCTCGACCCTCCGGCCGGAGGCCTCGATGCGGGCGCGCAGCGCCGCCTTGATCTCCCGGATCGCGCCGGGCAGGTCGGTCGGGGTCGACTCCCAGTGCGGCAGCGGCGGGAGCGTGGCGGTCGGGCGGGCGGCTTGGGTGGTCACGGCAGGACTCCTTCTAGTTAAGGCTCCTTCTTTGTAAAGACTGTAGGTCGCGGGACGCTTTCTAGGCAAGACCCCTGACTAGAATCGTGGCGTGACCGCCGCCAAGCCCTCGCTCGAGCTGCTCCGCTCGCTGACCGACGAGCACGTGCTTCGCGAGCTGATGCAGTCCAGGCGCCTGACCCGGGCCGACCTGGCGGCCCGCAGCGGCCTGTCCAAGCCGACGGTGAGCGAGAGCGTGCGCCGGCTGACCGAGGCGGGGCTGGTCGTGGACACCGGAGAACGGACCCCCGGCGGACGCGGCCGGGGGCGCGTCGGCTCGTACTACGCGCTCGCCGACACCGTCGGCACCGCCCTGGTGATCGGCATCGCGCCCGACGGGGTGGTGGCCGAGTGCGTCGACGCCTACGGCGACACCCTGGCCCGGACGCACCACGAGATCAGCCGCCCGGCCCGGCCCGAGCAGGTCACGGCCGCGCTGCGCACCGCCGCCACGCAGGCCCAGCGGAGTACGGGACGGGCCACCCGGCTGGCGGTCGTCAGCGCCGCCGACCCGGTGCAGCGCGCCACCGGCCGCCTGATCCGGCTCCCCGACGCGCCGTTCCTGCTCGGCGAACTGGACCCGGTCGACGTGCTCGCGCCGCAGGTCCAGGGGCCGGTCGTCGTCGACAACGACGTCAACTGGGCGGCACAGGCCGAACGCGACAGCGATCCGACCAGCCTGACCGACTTCGCGTACCTCTTCCTCGGCGAGGGACTGGGCTGCGCGGTGGTCAGCGACGGCCAGGTACGCCGGGGGCACGCCGGCCTAGCCGGCGAGATCGCGCACCTGATCACCATCGGCCCGGACGGTCGGGCGACGCGGTTCATCGAGGTCTTCGGTGACCTGGGGCTGCGCCGGCCCGGCAGCACGGCGATCGACGTCGACCGGCTCCGCGGGCTGGCCGACGCGTCGGCGGCCACCTGCGAGGCGATCGGAGCGGCGGTGAGCGGCGTCCTCGCCGCCATCGTCGCGCTCACCGACCCGCAGCTGGTCGTCCTCGGCGGACCGTGGGGCCCGACGGTCCTCGACGCCGTCACCGCCGCCTTCGGCCGCCTGCCCCGGCACGTCGACCTCCGCGCGGCCCGACTGACCCGGGAACCGTCCCTGACCGGCGCGCGCACCGACGCCCTCGTCCGCCTCCGCTCGGCCATCGTCGCGGCCCCTCGGTGAACATCCGGCTGACCCGGCCGCCGGACCCCGATCCACCCGAGGGACGAGCACCGTCGGCCGACCGGGTAGCGGTCCGACCGGGGCACCGCACTGTCGACGCGGAAGCCACCGCATCGACAGGCCGTGACCCCGCGGACGCCACCGACGCGACAGGTGCCCCTCACCGCGTTCCGAGAACCGGGGCGGGCCTATTGTGCGGGGCCGGACGACGGTAGCGTTGCGCCACATCATGGCCCGTGGGCGTCCATCCGCGTGGCGTTCACACAGTACGGAGGGTGCGGCATGTCCAACGGCGAGGAGCCGTTCGCGCTGCGTGACGACGCGGCCGGACGGCCGCATTTCGAGACCGCCCTGCGCGGGTACGACAAGCGGCAGGTGGACCGGTACATCGAGCAGACCGACGGTCAGCTCGCGACGCTGTCGACCGAGCGGGACCAGGCGGCGGCCCAGGTGCACGGCCTTACCACGCACATCCAGCGACTCCAGGCGGAGCTGACCGAGCTGCGGCAGCGCCCCGCCCAGGTGGACCGGGCGTCCTTCCGGGACCTGGGCCCGATGGTGGACCAGATCCTGGCGCTGGCCGAGAAGCAGGGCGGGGCGATCACCGAGACGGCGACGCAGCGGGCGACCAGCCTGCAGGCCGAGGCCGAGAAGGTGCTGACCGAGGCGCGGGACCGGACTGTCCAGGCGCTGCGCGACCTCGACGAGGAACTGTCCGCGCGCCGGGCCGAGCAGGACAAGGTGTACGAGGAGCGCCGGTCGGCGGCCGAGCGGGAGCTGGCCGAGATCCACGAGCGGGCCGAGAAGCTGCGGGCGGAGGGTGAGGCCGCGCACGAGCGCGCCCAGCAGGAGGCGAAGCGGATCAGCGAGCAGACCGCCAAGCAGATCACTCAGACCCGTACGGCGGCGGAGGCGCTGACCAAGGCGGCCCGTACCCAGATCCAGCAGGAGATCCAGGCGGCGCGGGCGCAGAGCCAGCAGGAGCTGGCCCAGTGGCAGGCCACCGCCGAGAAGGAGATCGCCGAGCGGCGGGCCGCCGCCGAGCAGGAGCTGGCCGAGCACCGGGCGGCGGCCGAGCAGGAGCTGACCAACCAGCACAGCGCCGCGGAGCAGCAGATGCAGGCGCTGATCGCCGAGGCGCAGCAGTACGCCACCGAGGTGCGCCAGCGCGCCGACGAGCAGATGGCCGCGCAGCAGGAGCAGCTCACCGCGGTGCAGGAGGAGATCGCGGAGCGGCAGCAGGCGCTGACGCAGGTGAGCGAGGAGTTGGAGACCGCCCGGCAGCAGCTCGCCGAGATTCAGCAGGAGGGCGACACCACCGAGCGGGACCTCGTGCAGACGCAGCGCCGGCTGGAGGAGACCCGTCGGAGCCTGGTCGCCGAGACCCGGCGGTTGGAGGAGGCGCGGCAGGCGGCCGAGTCGGTCGAGCGGCACGCCAAGGACGTCCGGGCGCGCGTGCAGCGGGAGGCCAAGCGGGTGGCGGACCTGGCGGCCGCCGCGGTGATGGCGGCCGCGGCCGGTGGCGGGGAGACCGCCGAGTACCCGATGCTGGCCGTCCGTCCCGGCACAGACCGGTCCGCGAACGGAACGCCGGCGGAGCCGGAGACCGAGCAGCCGGCCGAACCGCCGGTGGCGGTGCGGCCGGCGCCCGAGCAGTACGTGCCGCCGGCGGCGCACCGGCCCGAGGTGGTCTCGAGCAGCTGAGCGGTGGCGCGCCAGCGGTCGCCCCGGTCAGGGCAGGACGACGTTCTTGCCCCGGGCGTGGCCGCCGCGCAGGTGCCGGATCGCGTCGGCCGCCTCGGCCAGCGGCCAGCTCCGGTCGAGGACGGGCCGGAGCCGGCCGGCGTCGACCAGCGCGGTGAGAGCGTCGAGGTTCTCGCTGCTCTCCTTGGCCACCAGGGGGATCAGCCGCTGGCCGACCAGCGGGGAGAGCAGCAGCGCGCGCAGCTGCCGGTCGAAGCCCTGCAGCAGCCTGCCGGTGGCGGCCTCGCCGCCGACGAGGACCAGCGTGCCGGTCGGGGTGAGGGCGCGGCGCAGGTGGGTCAGGGTGCGGTTGCCGGCGGTGTCGACGATGACGTCGTATCGCACGCCCCGGTCGGTGATGTCCTCGCGGGTGTGGTCGATGACGTCGGTCGCGCCGAGGGACGTCACGAGGTCGGGTTTGCTGGGTCCGCAGACGCCGGTGACCTCGGCGCCGGCTGCCGTGGCGAGCTGTACGGCGTACGAGCCGACGCCGCCACCGGCGCCGATGACGAGCACCCGCTGGCCGGGGCGGACCGTCGCGGCGTCCCGCACGGCGGTGAGCGCCGTCTGGCCGGAGACCGGGATGGCGGCGGCCTCGGCGAAGGTGAGCGCGGCGGGCTTGCGGGCGAGCTTGTGCTGCGGCGCGAGGGCGTACTCGGCGTAGCTGCCGGCGCCGGTGCCGTAGACCTCGTCGCCGGGGGCGAAGCGGGTGACCTGGCGGCCGACGGCCTCGACGACGCCGGCGAGGTCCATACCGGGGACGCGGTGGCGGGGGCGGCGCAGCCCGTAGCCGAGGCGGACCGGGTACGGCAGGCCGGTCATCAGGTGCCAGACGCCGGGGTCGACGCCGGCGGCGCGGACCCGGACGAGCACGTCGTCGTCGCCGACCCGGGGCGGGTCGATGTCGCGCAACTGGAGCACGTCGGCGGAGCCGTAGCGGTCCTGGACGATGGCTTTCACGAGCCCTCCCGGGGGTACTGGAACACGTCGGTGACGGGGACGTCGAACACGGCGGCGATCTGGAAGGCCATCTCCAACGACGGCGAGTACCGGCCCTGTTCGATGGCGATGACGGTCTGCCGCGTCACGCCGATGCGGCGGGCCAGTTCGGCCTGGGTCAGGTCGCCGTGCGCGGCGCGCAGGGCGCGGATGGAGTTGGTGATCCGGGTCGGTTTCACCACGACTGGAAGCCCCGCCGGTAGGCGACGATCTTGGCGGTGGAGCCGACCACGGCGGAGAGCACGAAGCACAGGTAGATGACGTTGGCGATCCAGAAGTGGTCCCAGCGGGCCAGCGCCATGCCGAGCGCGGCGACCCCGCCGACGACCACGAAGGACTGGCCGATGTGCTCGCCGGTGCGGTGGATCTCCCGGTCGCGCTGGTCGGACTGGTTGGCGCCCTCGGGCGAGACGATCGAGATGACGATGTGCGCGACGATCGACGCCGCGATCGCGCCGGCGATCGTCCACAGCAGGGCGCCGGCGTACGGCGCGTCGGCCAGCGGGCGGCCGTCGGCGCGGCCGAGGACGACGGCGGCGTACGTGGCGTAGCCGACGACCGCGACCACGGCCATCATCCAGGCGCGTTTCTCTTCGAACGCCACTGGCCCTCCCGGGTGTGTAAAGAATTCTTGACACCCGAACGGTATGCCCCGGCGGCCAGGCGTGTCAAGAATTCTTTACACGACGGGACGGGGCGCACACGCAGACAAGGCGGGCCCGTGAGGACCCGCCTTGCCTTTGTTGAGCGACTACCAGAGGACTTGAACCCCTAGACCACATCCGCAATCCGCAACCGTGCTAAGTGGCAGTCACCGAAAGCGTAGGGCGGCGCGGAAGCCCACGCAGTCACCCATGTGACAGCTCAGCTCACGTTGCCCGCGTTCCGCGCACCGCCCTCGACCCGGATCAGGCCGTCCATCGACACGTTGTCGGTCACCGACCAGAGGCGCTTCGCCGGGGCGCCCGACCAGAGCGGGTTGACCATGATGCCGGGGTTGCAGTTCTGCACCAGGTTGTCCCGCACCGCCAGGATCGGCCCCCCGGCCGCGAACGCCCAGATCCCCAGGCCGGTGCCGCCCGAGACGGAGATCCGGTTGTCCGAGACGAAGACGTGGCGCATGCTGCCGATCTTGATGCCGCGGATCGTGCCCTCCCCCCGCCACCAGGCCTTGACCAGGTGGATGTCGTTGCCGGTCACCCGGATCGTCCGGCCCTGGATGGGCGGACCGGGGTGGTACGACACCCCGATGTGGACACCCTCGGCCACCTGGTCGAAGCGGCAGTCGGAGACCTCGACGTCACCGACGGCCGTGCCGCCGCCGATCACCACCCCACAGGCCCCGATCGACGCCTCGGCCGCGGCCGCCAGTTCCTTGCGGTAACCGGCGGCGTACCGGTCGCCGAACGCCGGCTCCAGCAGGATCCGGTCGGCGACCGAGCGCAGGTGCTTGGCCGCCGCCGACGGCGTCTGCACCGGGCGCGACGGCGGTGACGCGGCCAGCGCCGCCTCCCAGGCGCCCTGGGCCAGGGTGGAGTCGAAGCGCAGGCTGGCTCCGGGCGCCGGCAGGGCGACGTCCCGTCGGTCCCGGGCGATGTCGTCGGCCCTGCGCACGTTGACGCCCTCGCCGACCAGGTAGTCCCGCAGCGCCTTGCGACCCTCGTCGGTGTCGAAGATCCGCCCGGCGGCGTCGCCGAGGCGGCCCTTGAGCGAGGTGAGCTGCCGCTTGTAGCTGGGCAGCCGGCCCGGGTCCGCGGCGGCCAGGTCCGCCAGCCGGTGCAGGTACGCCCCGGCGCTCTGGTCCGAGTGCAGGTCCTCCGGCGTCGGCGGGTGCAGGGCGGCCAGGGTCTTCCACTCGCTCTCCGGCACCGTCGAGTTCATCCGCACGCCCCACTGCCCGACCCGGACCACGGTGTTGAAGTCGCCGCGTTCCAGCCGGTCCGCCCGGTCCAACGCCAGCCGGCCGACCAGCTGGGTGGCCAGCTCGCCGCGGAACTTCTCGTCCTTGACCAGCTCCTGAAGGGTCAGCGAGAGCGGTCGGGGCGGGGTGCTGAACCGGCAGCGGGTGACGACGGCGTGGTCCGGGTTGACCAGGAGCACGCCCTGCTGGCCGTGACCGATCAGGAAGTCCGAGTCGAGCACCCGGACCCGCCCGGGCGGGGTGCCCTGGTCGTTGCGCACGGTGAGGCAGGTGCTGCGCGGCGCGGCGCCGGCGACCCCGGCCAGCCGGACGTGCTCGACGGTCACCTCCGTGCAGTTGATCGCGCTGACCGGACCGAGCCGCCCCGAACTGTCGGCCGGCCCCGGGGTCTCCACGAACAGGTGCGACACCGACACCGAGCCGCAGTTGGCGAAGAGCAGGGCGTACTCGTGGCCCTGCACCTGGATCCGGCTCGCCGGCCCGCTGCCGAGCAGCCGGATGTTCGCCCGGTTGCTGAAGGTCACCGGCGTGTTGCTGGTGTAGAGCCCGGGCGCGAAGCAGATCAGCGCGTCCCCGGCGGGCAGGGTGTTCAACGCCTGCACCCAGTCGATGCCCGGCCGCAGCGTCAGCGTCGCCCAGCCGCCGGTGCTGGCCGCGGCGAGCTGGTTGATGGCGGCCTGGACGGTGGTCGCCCCGGCCAGCGACGGCCGCCCGGTCGGGTCGTACGACACCCGGTCGGCGCGGGAGAGGCTTGCGGTGAAGGTGAGCGGCAGGTGGGCCGGCTGCATCGCCTCGTCGAGGAGCTGGGCGGTGACCGCCTGGGTGGCGGTGCCCGAGTCGAGCTGCCAGGCGCAGCGGGCCCGACCGTCCGTACCGGTCTCCACGGTGACCGTGCTCGCGGTGGTCGCGCCGGCGGTCAGCTTCCCCTGGCCGGTGCTGACGGTGAACCGCACGCGCGCCTTGGCGACCGGTTGGCCGCCCGTGGAGACACCCGCCACCAGGTCGTGGCCGAGCGGCACCAGCGTCGCCGGGCTGTTCGGCACCGGCACCGCCTCCTGGCCGTCCCCGCCGAGCAGGCTCAGGGTCACCTGCCCGGTCAGCGGGGCGAAGACCGGGCGGCAGTCGCGCAGCACGCTCCACTGGCTGCCGTCGTACCCGAGGACGCCCAGCCGGCCGTGGGCCCGGCGGGGGCCGTGCGGGGTCTGCGGCACCGGCGTCGTGCCGGTCCTCGGCCACTGGACGTCGTGCACCGCCGAGCGGGCGGGGAAGGACCACCAGTCCCCCGTCCGGTAACTGCCCGCCGCGCCGAAGCGGATCTTGATGCCGAGCTCCAGGTCCAGCTCGGCGCCGCCGGTGGGGACGGTGCCCCGGCCGTCCCAGCGGCGCACCCGTGGCCGCCGGGGGAAGTCGGCCCGGTTCAGGCTGCCGGTGGCGGTGGCCGGGCGGATCACGATCCGGTCGCCCTCCACCCGGTCGACCTGCACCAGCGTGCCCGGCGTCGCGTTCTGCTCCCGGGTGTCGTCGGTCAGCTCCACCCAGGACCCGTTGGCGAAGCCCGCGCTGCCGTCGCGGCCGGGCACCTTCACCGTGAGCACGTCGACGTCGATGCTCTCCCAGGTCGCGACCGTGGAGCCGTTGTCGCGGGACCACACGTAGGTCGCCCCGCCGGGAGCGCCGCCGGCGAGGATCTCCACCCGGTAGCACTGGTTGTCCAGGCCGGTGTACGGGGAACCGGTCGGGATGACGCAGTCGCCGCCCGGAGCGCCGGTGGGATCGGCGCGGACCGCGAGGGTGCCGGTCGAGGCGGCGGTCAGCTCCGCCCAGCCGGGCGGGGTGTCGGCGCACCCCACCGGGGTGCTCGGCGGGCCGGCCTGCACCAGCCGGACCTGCCAGACGGTGCGCAGTCGGGTGGCGGTGTCCGGGCCGCCCAGGGCCACCTCGCGCAGGCTCGCGTCCTCGATGGCGGTGATGTGCTGCGACCAGGCCTGGAGCCAGGCCACGTAGACCCCGGCGGGGACGGCCGCGCCGGCGGCCAGCCAGGTGCCGTCGAGCTTGCGCACGAACGGGCCGGCCGGCAGGTCGGGCTGGGCGAAGACGGAGACCTGCGCGTCGTTCTCGCAGAGCACCCCGTCGAGGTAGTAGCGGCCGGCCGACAGCTTCAGGTCGCCGCCGCCCCCGGTCAGCGCGAAGGCCCCGTTGGCCAGCGGCGCGCCGGCCGGGCCGACCAGATCGGTCAGCGCGGTCGCCCGCAGGTGCGCCTGGATGTCCTGCTGCTCGTTCCAGTCCGCGTCCAGGTCCACCCGGCCCTGCTGTTTGCGCACGCTCGTCGCGTGCCGCCGCTGGTCGAACGTCGAGCGGCTGATGTCGCCCTTCATGGTGTGGTTCCTCCGGTCGGCAGCACGGGCAAGGGAGATGCCACCCGCCCCAGCGGCAGGTGCTCCCGCAGGGCGAGGGCCAGGTTGTTGAGGCGTTGCGGGGTGAGCGCGCGCCGAAACGCGCCCATCTCTGCACCGGACTCCGCGCCGGTGCGCAGCTCGGCGGCGGCGGTCTCGGCGAGCCGGCCGTACGTCGCGTCGCCGTACCGGGTGCTGGCGAAGGCCGGACCCACCCGGGTGGCCACGTCCGGGTCGCCGGGGTGGGCCTGCACGGCCAGGTCCGGCTGGCAGCGGTAGCGGCGCGGGGTCACCGAGCCGGGCCGCAGGTAGCTGAACCGCACGTACCCCTGCTGCCGGCGGGCCACCGTGACCACCCCGTCGAGCAGGCAGTCGGTCGCGGTCAGCACCCGCGCGCCGGTCGCGCCGAGCACGGTGACGCCGGCCAGCTCGACCTCGGCGTCCGCGGCGCCGATCCCGCCGTGCACCAGGGTGTCGGTGACGGTGAGCGGGCCGTCGCCGACGGCCAGCGACCCGGTGACGCACCGGTGCAGCGCCACCTCGACCCGCTCGTTGCCGGCCGCCACGGTCAGCCCGGTCGCGCCGGGCCCGACCGTGCAGTGCCGCAGCTCCAGCCGTCCCAGCCCCGGGCCGCCGGCGGACGGCGCGGCCACCGTCACCGGGCCGGCCACCAGCAGGCCGTCGACGACCAGCTCGCCGGGGCGGTCCCCCGCGCCGGCGCCGGTGACCGCCAGCCCGCCCAGCAGGCAGGGCCGCACGCCGACCGGGTCCAGGTCGGTCTGCCGGCGGGGCCGGTCCGGCGGCCGGGGCCACTGGGCGGCCAGCAGGATGAGCCGGCTGCCCTGCCCGACGCGCACCGCGACGGTCTCGGCGTAGCGGTGGCTGTCCAGCAGCACGATCCGGCCGGCGGTGCCGGGATGGGCCGCCTGCCAGTCGTGCCAGGCGGTGACGGCCTCGCCGAGCGAGGCGACCACCTCACCCGCGCGGGGCGGCTCCGTCGCGCTCACCCCGAGCTGCCAGTCCACCGGGCCGTCGGCCGCGCCGAGGTCACCCCGACGGGGGTACGGGCCGGCGCCGACGTCGGCGCTGAACGCGTACCACCAGGAGAGGGCCAGGCGGTGCACCGGCCGCCCGGCGGCGACGGTGACCCGGCCGAGCACCGGGTCGACCCGGACCAGGCTGCCGGTGGGCAGCTCCCACCCGGTCAGGTCGCAGATCCGCAGGTGTTCCAGGGGTACGGGGCGCAACTCGTCCGCCGCGGTCGGCTGGATCCACACCACGAAGGAGGGGTCGTCCTCGCGGAACCAGCGCAGCTCCTCCGACGCGGGCGGCGCGGTGGAGCCCAGCGCGGCCAGCTCGTCGCGCAGCGGGCGGCGGCGCAACGGGCCGGGCACGTTCGCCTCGTCGGCACGGTGGTCGATGTCCGGCTCGGTCACGGTCGGGCCGGTCAGCTGCCGGCCCACTCCGACCGGCTCGATCCACCACCGGCCGTCCGGCGGGTCGGCCGCCGGGGCGGCGGTGGCCCGGTCCAGCCGGTACGACGGCAGCGGCCACACGTACATGCCGATGTTGGGGATGTTCGGCCTGCCCGTGCCGGCGCCCATCGCCCGCACGTCGACCGTGCGGCAGACCGGTTCGAACGGACCGCCGACCAGTTCCAGCGGCCCGGCGTCCCGGATCGCCGCGGTGGCCGGCGCGGTCTTCGGGTGGTTGACGTGCTGGGTGATCACCAGCCGCTCGAAGAACTCGACGGCGGCGGTGCTCCAGCCGGTGTTCGCCCGGGTCAGCTCCTCCAGCGCGGCGGCGGTGCCCTTGCGGCGCCGGAACCGGATGGTGTCGGCCACCCGGGCCCGGTCGGAGAAGGCGGCCGCGTCGGGCAGCGGATGCAGCCGGCCCGCGCCCACCAGCTCGCCCAGGTAGGGCACCACCCACTCGGCGCAGGTCTCCACGAACCAGTCGTCGGAGAGCTGGTCGACGTCGGCGCCGAGCAGGTCGGCCTGCTCGGCCATCACCTCGACCAGGGCGCGCAGCACGCCCCCGGCGGCCTCGTCCTCGCTGCGCAGCGCGGCGGGCAGCAACCCCCAGATCTCCTCGGTCCTCACGATGCCTCCAGCAGGGTGACGTCGCCGGCGTCCGCGGTGAGCAGGTCGGCGGGGAGCAGCAGGTCGCCGGCGCGGCGGGCCGGCGCGGCCACGATCACGTCCGCCCGGCCCGGGGGCAGCTCCGCGTCGTGCAGGAGTTCCAGCACCACGCCGGCCACCCCGGGCACCCGGTGCAGCAGGGCCTGCACCTCGCTGGCGCGTACCGGTTGGGCGTAGTCGCGGGCGTCGAAGGACAGGCCGGCGACCAGGGCCGCGCGGGCGGCGGCGGCGACCGCGACGAAGCGGTGCCCGGGGGCGACCAGCAGCCGGGCGGTCACCGCGACCCGGCGGCGGCGGTGGCCGAGGATCCGGACCGGCACGGCGGGTTGCCGGGCGGCGTCCAGCGCGCGGAGCAGGTCCGTGCGCAGCGGCGCGCCGTCCGGGATCGCCGCGCCGTCCGGCCCGGCGACGGTGAGCAGGACGATCTGCCGCTCGCCGTCCCAGACCAGGTCGGCGCGGGCCTTCCCGACGCCGGCGAAGGCCCGCGCGAAGTCCGCGTGATCGTCGAGGGAGACGACCCGGCCGAGGGTACGCACCGCCAGCGGCGCGTTGCGCCGCGCCCGGCCCACGTTCTCCGGGTCGTCGGCGCCAGCCGCCGGGACCGGGTTGGTGACCTCCATCAGGCCCAGCGGGCGGGACAGCGGAATGGTCAGCCGTCCCGCCGCCAGGTCGGCCGGCCGGCCGATGCCGGACCGGTAGGTGGCCACCACGTTGTCCTGCCCGGTGGGCAACCGTGCGCCGGTGCGGCCGTCGCCGAAGGTGACGGTGACGGTGCCGTCGTCGGCCCGGCGGACGGTGTAGACCCGGGCGGTGGGCGCCTGGCCGAGCAGCGCGGGGACCTCCTGCCAGCGGACCCCGTCCACCCAGACGGCCAGGGTGGTGCGCGCCCCGCTGGCGGTGGCGGCAGGTACGTGGGTCAGTGGCGCGTGCCGGAGGGTGAAGCGCTGGAACGCCTGCCGGGCGTCGCCGGCGCCGAGCACCTCGGCCCGGCTCTCGCCGTGCGTCGCCTTCGCCACGTTGCCGAGCAGCCGCACGCTGTCGCGGCGGTAGGTGTGGGCGATCGTGCTGTCCAGATCCACCGTGGACGGGCCGCGTACCCGCAGCACGGTGACCACCTCGGAGACCGCCGCGCCGGTCGGGTCGACGCCGGTGAGCACCAGCCGGCGGCCGGGTTCCAGGCCGGGCGTCGGGCGGGCCAGCTCCAGGGTGGCCACCGTCGCCAGCGGGGCGGTCTCCGGTCGCGGGGCCACGGGGAGCTGCCGGCTGTCGGCGAGCACGGTGGTGCTCCGTCGGGAGAACGTGTCCGAGTCGCCGCCCGTGACGGTGATCCGGCTGGTCCGGGCGGTGATGCCGAAGTCCGCCACCGGCACCTCGGCCACTCCGCTGACCCAGCGCACCTGCGCCGCCCCGGCGGTCTCGAGCACCACCCAGGACCCGGCCAGGATCGCCGGGTACGACTGGTCCAGGTGCAGGTGGCGGTCCGCGGCGGCGAGCGGGGCGTCCGCCCAGCTGTCCTTGCGGGCGGCGTACGCGCCGGGCAGCACCTGGCTGGTGCCCGGGTTCAGCTCGCCGACCCGCAGCGCCACCGGCAGCGCCGACCACGGCTGGGCGTTGAAGCCGAACAGCGCGGCCCGCTGCGCGAGCAGGTGCACCTGCACCCCGGTGACCCGGGGGCGCAGCTCGACCGGGAGCACCTGCGCGGTCAGCGGCGCGTCCAGCGTCACCACCGTGTACGCGGGCACCACCTGCCGGCCGTCCCCGCCGGCCTGCGGCGCGGGCAGCACCGCCGTGGCGGCCCGGACCCGCCGCACGTCGAACCAGTCCGGGCCGAGCACCAGCAGCACGCTGCCGGCCGGCAGGACGGTGTCGGCGCCGGCCAGTGTCAGCGTCTCGTCGCCGGGGCGGGGCGGCCGGGGCTCGGTGACCCGCAGTCCCACCGCGTTGAGCTCCGGCCGGGCGACCAGCGGCTCGACGGTCTCGAACACCTGCGGCAGCTCGCCGGGGCCGGGGACGCTCTGCGCCTGGCTGCCCGCCGGGATCGGCACCCCGTCCGGCGCGCCGGGGGTGGCGGTGACGGTGAACGACAACCAGGTCGTGGCGGCGACACCGGGCCGCAGCTCGTACCCGATGGCCCGGGCCAGCATCAGCACCGAGCCGCGCTCGGTGGCGGTGCCGAGGAAGCCCTCGTTGGCGATCCGCTCCTGATAGAAGGCGAGCACGTCCAGGGTGGTCGCCCAGGCGTGCAGCAGGGCCACGGCCGGGTCGTCGACCTCGCGGGTGGTCAGCCCGGCCAGCTCGGGGCGGGCCCCGAGCCGGGCGAGCATGTCGGCGGCGAAGTCCGCCTGCCGGCCCAGCCGGTAGCTCACGCCGGCCCGGCCGGGCGGGTTGGGCCCACGGCCCGCTCGTGTCGTCACAGTCCACCCACCAGGTCGAGGTGCAGGATGCCGTGCTCGGGCACGCTGGGATCGTTGTCGAGGCGGATCACCTCGGTGTCGCCCGCGCGCAGCACCCGCGCGGTCAGCTCGCCGCCGGGCGCCACCCCGACCGGGTGCAGCTCGGTGACCCGTACGTCGGTGACGCCCGGGACGGTGACGGCGGCGGCGAGCAGCTGGCTGAGGTACAGCGGCGTGCCGAAGCTGAACCGGTCCGGGTGGAAGAAGCCCCGGCTCCCGTCGGGCAGGTCCCGGGTCGAGAAGAGGTCCAGCAGGGCCCGCCGCACGTCGGAGCGGAACGCCCCGGGCGTGACGCACACCCACAGCCGCAGCTCGACCGGCAGGTCGACCGGGTCGCGCAGTTGCAGGTCGTACCCGGCCACGCGGAACCGGTCCAGCCGCCCGGCCAGCCCGGGCTCGCCGGCCAGCCGCTGCCCGCCGCGCAGGTCGAGGGTGAGGAACACCGTCCACCAGGAACCGGTCCAGCGGATCCGTGCGGTGGCGTTGTCCACCTCCGGCAGGCGCAGCGCCGCGGCCACCCAGTCCGTGGTGGTCACCGCCCGTTCCTGGGTTCCGAAGGCGACCGGGGCGTGCTGGCGGGCGTGCTCGATGTCCTCCGGGTCGGTGCCGCCGACGGCGGGCAGCGGGTTGGTCACGGCCAGCACGCCGGAGCGGTCCGTGACCAGGGTGGTCAGGGCGTCGTGGCCGAGGTTGCCGGCCGCGCCGCCGCCGCGCCACCAGGTCACCTCGAACACCGTGCCGGCCGGTGGGCGGCGACCGGACACGTCGTCGCCGAAGCGCAGGACGACCCGGCCGTCGCCCTCGCGTTCGGGCACGAACCCCTGGTCGAACCGGTCGGCGTTGAGCAGGTCCCGCCGGGGCCGCCAACTGCCCTCGGTGGTCTCCAGCCGGATCAGCGGCAGCGCGGCGCGCGGGTCCTGGGTCAGCGCCTGGCTGGCCGGCGTGTCGGCCGCGAACGGGGTGGCGGCGGCCACCGGCTCGGCGGTCAGCAGCGGCCGCCAGCGGGTCTCCTCGGCGGGCGGGAGCTGGCCGCGTACCCCGATGGCGTGCTGGGCGGCCACCACGTTGGCCCGGGCGACCGCGCAGGTGACCAGGTGGTCGGTGCCGGAGCCGGCCACCGGGGCGGTCACGGTGAGCGGGAAGGCCAGCCGGTCGGCGGCGCTCCACCCGACCTCCAGCACGTTCACCCGCGCCACCGGGTCGGTGCCGGGGCGTACCGAGGTCAGCCGGACCACCTGCCGCCGCGTCGGGTCGGCGTCCGCCCGACGCCCGGTCTCCGGCGAGACCACCTCCTCCAGCAGCAGCAGGTCGCCGGGGGCCAGGCCGGTGGCCGGCTGGTCGAGCAGGGTCGCCCCGACCGCGCCGGCGGGCAGGCAGCAGTCCCGGCCGCCCCAGACGTGCAGGGCGATCTCGTTGCGGCTGGCCCGCGGGGTGAGGGCGGTCAGCGTCTCGAACCCGGTGGCGCCGCCGGCCAGCAGCGCCACCGCGTCGGCGGCCGGCACCGCCGGGGTGGCCCGGTCGGCGGCCAGGACCGGGGTGCCCGCCGGGATGCCCTGGGTCTCGGCGTCCGAACCGGCGGTGACCCGCACGCTGAGCCAGGCGCGGGCGGCGCAGCCGTCGTGCACGGCGTAGTCGAGCAGCCGGGCGTGCCGGCGGACCGAGATCCGGCTGCGGGCGGTGCCCAGGTACGCCTCGGTGCCGGCGGCGTCCTGCCGGTAGGAGAGCCGGTCGGCGACGTGCGCCAGCGCCTCCACCACGGTGATCAGTGGGTCGGCCGGGTTGCGTTCCGCCCAGCCGGGCAGGGCCGCCAGCCGGTCCAGCATCAGCCGCCGGAACCCCGCATAGTCCTTGGCGAGGTAGTCGGCCGGCGCGCCGGCCGGGCGGGGCGCCGGCCCGGCCGGGGCCGCCGGGGCCGGGTCCAGGTCGCTCGGGCAGTTCGCCTTGAAGGAGAACGTCGCCTCGGCCAGCACCGGGTCGAAGCCGGCCGGCACCCGGTCGTCCACCGCCGAGCGCACCAGCCGCAGCGTGTACGGGGAGAAGTCGCCGGCCCGGTCCACCCGGACGGTCAGCTCCGCGCCGGCGGCGGAGACGCTGACCACCCGTACGCCGGTGATCCGCACCCCGCCCTCGACGACCACGTTGCCGGCGGCCAGCGCGGCGCCGGTGGGCACCCCGTCGGGCTGGCCCGGCAGCGGATGCAGGAACCCCACCCGCAGCAGCTTCTGGTCGGCCGCGTCCACCTCGACCCAGTCGATGCCGTTGAACCCGCTGCCCGGACGTGCCACCTCGGCCCGGCGCTCGTCGTCGGTGCACCGCACGGTCATCTGCTCCCCCTCACGATGGCGACCTCGGCCGCCCGCCCGGTGGCGCGCAGCCGGTAGCCGACGTGCACCCGGACCGTGGCCTCCGCCAGGTCGACCCGGACGTCGTCGACCTCGATCAGCTCGCCGAGCCAGCGCTGCAACGCGCTGCGCGCCTGCAATTCGGCCGCGCCGACCACCGCCTCGTCGACCGGGGCGAAGAGGAGCTGGCCCAGGCCGGCGCCGAAGTCCGGCCGGTTCACCCGCTCACCGGGCGAGGTGAACAGCACCGCCTCGACCAGGTCGGCGACGTGCCGCTGCGGGCTCGCCAGCCCGGAGCGGCCCCGGTTGTCGGGACGCCACGGAAAGGCCGGGTAGGTCACGACGCCACCGCCCTGATCTGGAAGCCGGCCACCGTCGGTGGCCCCTGCGGGATGCCCTCGGCGCTCACGCCCAGCCCGACGCTGACGGCGAGCATCGCCGGCTGGCCGTTGACCAGCACCCGCGCCGCCGGGGTGGTCCACTGGATCCGGACGCAGGGCTGAGGTTTGGTGCCCGCGCCGACCGGCACCTGGAACGGGCAGCCGGTCACCGGGTACGCGTCGGCGGCGGTCACCACCGGCAGGCCGCCCACCAGCACCCGGGAGTTGCCGGTCTGCGGGGTGACCGGCCCGGCGTGCGGGCAGGAGAGCACGGCGCCGACGTGCAGCAGCGGGCCGGGCATCAGGTCACCGTCAGCGCGGTCTGGTTGACGGCCACGGTCGGCCCGACCAGGGTGATCGAGGCGCCCTTGCCGTTGGAGATGACGATCCCGGTGTCATTTATCGAGATCATCGCCCCGGTGAGCGTCTTGAGCAGGATGCCGCCCGCCGGCCCCGGGGCGTCGGAGACCATCACCGTGGCCTGCCCGGGCGTCTGCAGCACGATCGGCGGGGTGGGTGGCGGGGCGGCGGACACCAGGGCCGGGATCTCCGCCTTGGAGCCGTACCAGCAGCCGGTCCAGATGGGATGGTCGGAGTCGCCCTGCTCGAACTCCACCCAGACCCCGGTGCCGGGCAGCGGCACCGCGTACATGCCGGACTGGATGCCGGCCAGCGGGAAGCAGGGCATCGCCCAGGTGGACGGCGGCAGCGTGACGTCGGGGACGGTCACCTGGATCCGGCCCTGCTGCAAGGGGTCGATGTGGTTGACCACCGTGCCGCGATACTTGCCGTAGTACCTGGTCATACGTCGACCCTTCCCGAGGTGGAGAGCTGGGCGTTGCGGCTGAGGTTGAACCGCTGCTTGACCTCGCCGGCCTTGACCGTGGTGGTGACGCTCTTCACCACGTACTCGCCGTCGTAGGCGCGGCCGGCGCCGCGCACCCCGACCAGCCGGCGGCACTGCAGCAGGCGGCCGTAGCGCAGCACGTCCAGCGAGCCCGAGCCAGTGATCACGTTCGCCGACTGGGCGGCGCGGGCCAGGCCCCGGGCGAGGGTCTGCACCACGTCCATCCGTGCGGTGGCGTCGTCGGTACGGCTCGGGTCCGCCCGGCCGATGTTCATCCGCCGGTACGACAGCGGGATCGGGATCTTGCGGCCCAGCGGCGGATTCAGCGGGCTGACGTCCGGCACCGGCAACGGGATCGGCACCCGGACCTGCTCCGGGAACGCGGTGAGCAGGTAGACGGTCTTCTGCACCCCGTCGAACGAGAAGGAGAGCGACTCCACGTTGGAGAAGGCGTCGGAGTTGACGGTCAGCGCCGGCTGCGCCCGCCCGGCCCGGACCTCCGGCCCCCAGTACGCGATGTTCATCCCGGGCGTGGGACCCGGCTCCACGTGGAAGGTGTAACCGACCTCGTCGGCCAGCTGCGACACGTACGCGAACGTGGTGCCGCGCACGGCCGGGACCCGCTGGACCGGGTTCGGGGCGAACACCAGCACGCTGGGCACCAGCATCGGCACCACGCCGTACGCGGCGAACGGCGCCAGCAGGGTGAGCACCCGCGCCTCGGCGGGCATCGGCATGGGCAGGCCCGACAGGTCGATCAGGTCCATCATCTGGCTGACGTCGACCCCGGTCAGGGTCAGCGTCGACGCGCCGGCCTCGTTGCTGCGGGCCACGTCGTGGCGGGTCACCACGCCGTCGGAGAGCACCTGCGGGCGGCCGTCCAGGTGCAGGACCAGCAGCACCCGGGTCGGCGGGTCGAGGCTGCCGTCGGCGAGCATCCGCTCCACCAGCGAGCCCCGGCCGAGGGCGAACCGCAACTGGAAGCCGGAGCGCTGGCCGGCGTTCTGGGTCACCTGCGCCTCCTGCAGGGCCTCGACGAGCTCGTACGGGGCGGGCCCGAAGGTCAGCGGTCCGACCAGCAGTTGCAGCCGCACTCCCCTAGGCATGGCCGGCTCCGGGGAACCCCTCGGGCAGCGCGACCCGGACCACCCGGCCCGGCTGCTCCAGCTCGGCCGGGTCGAACGCGCCGTTGGCGTCGCAGAGCTGCCAGAACGCGGTCGGGTCGCCGACCGTACGGGCGGCCAGCAGGTCGACCCGGTCGCCGTCGGCCACCTGCTCCCAGCCGGCGGTGGCGAGCCGCTCGGCGGGCGGAACGAACCGGCGACGCAGGTGGACGACCTCCTGCCCGGTGTCCGGGTCCACGGTCACCGCGGTGCCCGTCGTGGCGTACCGGCTCTCCGGCGCGATCGTGCCCGCCCCCGGTACGCCGGCGGTGCTCCCGCCGGTCGCGGCGAGCAGCGTCTCGGCGACCCGGCTGCGGGCGGCGACCAGGGCCGGGTCGGTCTCGGGCGGCTGTGGCGCGGTCACGGCAGCCGGTCGATTCCGAGGTCGGTCAGCCGGCCGCCACGCGCCCGGCCGGCGAGCTGTTCGAGTTGCTGGTGGGCGGCCATGGCGAGGCCACCGGCCCGGCCGGCGGTGCCGACGTCGTTGACCGTCAGCACCCGCAGGCCCAGCCGGATCTTCGCGCGGATGGGGTTCAGCATCGGGTCGAACGCCTCCTCGGTGATGGTCAGCTCGGTGATCCGTACCGGCCAGAGCCGGCGCCGCCCGAAGGCCAGCAGCACCAGCGGCGCCGGTGGCGGCACCACCTCCAGCGTTCCGGCGGCCAGCAGCGCCGCGGCGTCCTGCACGGCGGTCAGGCTCGGATAGGCCAGCGACTCCAGGGCGGCCAGCTGCGCGGTCAGGCCGAGCTCCACCGCGTCGGCGTTGGACCGCGGTTCGGCGAGCTGGTCGGCGGCGTCCAGCTCGGCCTCCAGGGTGAGCGTCTGCACCGGCGGTCCGGTGATCCGCAGCGCCTCACCCTTCGCGCCGCCCTCGGCGCCGCCGGTCTTGAGCTGGAAGCCCCGGGTCAGCGCGTCCGGGTTGTACTGCAGGGTGATCACCCGCCGGGTCCGGCCGCTGTCCGGGTCGAGGACCACCAGGCCGGCGCGGAGCAGGCGGGGGCTGAGCGGACTGGTCACGGGGTGCCTCCTGTCGAGGGTCGGCGCCAGCGGATCCGCTCCGCGACGGCCCGGCTGATCCGCCCCTGCAACTGCCGGGGGTTGAGCCCGTCGAAGGTCAGCGAGCAGTTGGTCAGGTCGGTCACCCGGATCTGGCCGGTCTGCAGGCCCAGGCCGGTGAAGAGCAGGTTCACCCGTGCCACGGTCACGCTGCTCAGGGAGATGGGCCGCAGCGCCCCCGGCTGGTCGCTGCCGTCGGCCGCCCGGCTGACCCCGCCACCGATCCGCAGGCCGAGCAGGGCGTCGGGGGCCAGGACGATCTCGTTGGCGCCGCCGAGCGGAAGGGCGATCTCCCGGGGGTTGTTGACCGACAGGTCGGCGTCGATGTTGCGGATCGCCAGCCGTCCGGGCGGGGACGGTTGGTCGCTCTGGACGTCGGCGATGGTGTGCAGCAGTTCGTCCCGGGACTCCGGGGTGGGCCGCAGCAACCGGTTCAACCGGATCAGGTGCTCGTCCCGGGCCGGCCGGACCTCGCCGGTGGGCAGCCGCCAGCGCAGCAGGTCGACGGTGTTCGGCTCCTGCGGGCCGAGCCCGGACGGGTCTGCCACGGCGGGCAGGGTCACCCGGTAGACGAGTTCCTCGCCCTCCATGGTGAACCGGCCCGGTGTCCACCACGGCAGCGCGCCCGTCATCCGCCGGTAGTCCAGCGCCCCGTCGTGGAAGGCCAGCCGGGCCTCCCAGGTCCGCTCGCCCCAGACGAACCCGGAGTGCACCACGTCGAAGTCCAGCCGGCCGTTGAGGCTGTCGAGAACCTCGCCCAGGTGGTAGGTGTTCAGCACGCGCAGCAGCCCGTCCCAGGCCGCGGCCATCTCCCGGCGGCGCTGCTGGCTGGTGGTCGGGGCGGGGGTCGGGCTCGGCCCGCCGCCCAGCAGCATGCCGAGGTCGAGCGCGAAGGTGGCGTCGCGGATGTCCAGCGAGGGCAGCTCGCCGGCGCCGGAGGTGATCTCGTGGGTGAGGTCGCCGAGCAGTCCACGCTGCACGAACACGTACAGGCCGATGCCGTGGTCGACGAAGGTCAGGCCGCTGATCTCGCCGCCGGTGGCGGTGACGGTGGCGGGTGGCGACCCGCTCGGACCGAGGCCGGCCCCGCCCTGCTCGTAGCCGATGGCGGTGAACCGCAGCCCGTACTCCGGCCGGCCGGCGGGGGCGCCGAGCAGGCGCAGCTCCCGCCGGGCGTCGGCGGTGACCTGGGCCCGGATCGCGGTGAGGGTGGGCTGGCGCAGGTTGAGCCGCAGGCCGCCGTGGTCGAGGAAGTCCACGGCCAACCCCGCCGCGCCGAAGTCGGCGGTGCCGCCGGAGAGGAAGGTGCCGATGTCGAAGCCGACCCGGGGTGCGCTGATCGCGCCCAGGTCCAGCCCGCCCATGATCCGCATGCCCTGCGCGGTGTGGGTCGGTTCGACCAGGAAGCCGTCCAGCGGCGGGGTGGGGCGCAGCCGCAGCTCGCCGAGGACCGTCTCCCGGTCGGTGGCCAGCCGGATGGTGGTGCCGTCGCCGAGGTCGACCAGCAGCCCGCTGGCCCGGGTCTGCCCGACCACCAGCTCGCGCAGCAGCAGCCGGCGGAACCGGCCGCCGGGCGTGCCCGGCGGGTGCAGGTCGATCCGGGCCCGCGCCCGGATGTCGAGCAGGGTGATGGCGCCCTCGCCCGGCCGGATGCGCAGGCCGAGGGACTGACCCTGCCAGTTGAGCGCGTCCACCGAGACGGTCGCCAGCCGCAGTCCGGGGCCGCCGTTGGCGCCGATGTCAATCCCGTCCGGGCGAATGCTGACCAGTCCGGTGTCCAGGCCCTCGAACTGGACGTGCTGGGTGTGCTCGCCGGGCGTCGGGCCGGTGCCCAGGTGCCCTTCCGCGCCGGTGACCCGGGCCTCGACGTGGCCGCCGCGGCCGAAGGCCAGGGTGATCTGGGCGGCCGACAGGGCGGCGTCGACCCGCAGCGCCGCGTCGACCCGCCCGGCGATCTCCAGCCGGGTGGCGCCGGCGGTGATCCGGCCGGCGACCAGTCCCGCCGCCCGCGACCAGCGCAGGCCGCGCACGTTCACGTCGAGGATCTCCAGTGGTGGCAGGTTCGGCTGCCCGGCCGGGGTGGGTACCGGGCGGCCCAGGCCGATGTCCAGCACGCCGCTGCGGTAGCGCAGGTCCCGGCTGGTGATCCGGTCGATGTGCAGGCGCTCGACGAGCAGTTCGGCGTCGCCGGGCGGCCGGACCTGCCCGTCGGGACCGGTCCGTTCCGGGGCGCTGTCCCAGCGCCCGGTGACGGTGAGACCGTCCAGCACGGTGGGGCCGTGGGAGACGATCCGGCCGTCGCCGGCCCGCCAGTCGATGCCGGACAGTTCGATCCGGGACGGGCCGATGTCCTCGAACCGCAGCCCGCCGGCCTGCTCGGTGACGATCCGGCCGCCCAGCCCGGCCCGGCGGACGGTGACCGAGCCGTCGGGGGTGCGCAGGGTGGTGTCGGCGAGGGTGACCCCGCTGAGGGTGATCTGCTGGCTGTCCGTGGGGTCGCTGAGGATCCGGCCGGTGGCCGGGTCGACGCGGTGCGCGCCGGCCCGGATCAGGTCCACCGTGACGGCGGCGGCGGCCGGGCCGACGGGCTGGCCGCCGACCGTGCCGGTGATGGTGGTCGGGCCGCCCTGCAGCGCCCGGGACAGCACACTGAACCGGAGCTGGTCGAGCTGGCGCATGCTCAGCCGGCCCGAGTAGGTCAGCTCCTCGCCGGACAGGTCCAGCTCCAGGTCCTGCACCCGGACGCCGACCAGCGCGCCGCTGACGACCTCCACCGAGTAGCCCGGCGCCGGGTCCGTGACGTCCATGCCGATCCGGTCGGCGTCGATCCGGTCGATCACCATGGTGCGGATCAGCGCGCCCCGGACCTGCCGGCCGGTGGCGGCGGGCGCGGTGCGGACCAGCACGTCGAGGCTCATCCGGCCGATCAGGGTGCTGCCCCGGGAGTAGAGGCTGCGGGTGGCCGAGCGCATGGTGACCCCGGTCAGCTCGGTGCGTTCCACGACCAGGTCGGGCAGGCGCAGGTCGTCGCCCTGCGGCAGCACCCGGCCGTGGATCGCCTCGCCCGGGCTGCCGTCGGCACGGGCGGGCGCGGTGAAGGCGATCCGCCCGGCCGTCGTACCCGGCCCGGACAGCCCGGTGACGGTGAGGTCGCCGACGCCGAAGCCCACGGCGGCCCGGCCGGTGGGCAGGCCGGCCTCGGTGGCCGGGCCGCTCAGCTCGGCGGGGAGCAGGCCGCCGCCGGCGACGTCCAGGTCGGCGCGGGCCCGCAGCCGGTGGGCCTCGATCCGGTCCACGATGGTCGCGCCGCTGCGGACGTCGGTCGCGGTCACCTCGGCCACCCGGATCTCGGCACCCAGGGTGGCCGGGTCCAGGCCCGCGCTCAGCCCACTGACGGTCAACCCGCCGACCGACAGACCGAAGTACCGCCGGGCCCGTTCCCGCAGCTCCTGGAACTCCCGTTCCTCGGCCGCGCTGCGGTGACCCGGGACGTACCGGCCCGCCGCGTCCACCGGCTCGGCGGGACGCGCCGCCAGGACGCGCAGCCGGTCGAGGTCGGTCAGCCAGCGGGTGAGCTCGGCGCGCCGGGCCGCCCACTGCGGCTCGTCGGGCAGCGCGCCGAGCTGGGCGGCGACCTGCTCCCCGGTGGGCAGCTCGGCGGCGGTGACCCGGAGCGCGGGCTGGCCGTCCGCGCCGGGCAGCAGTCGTACGCCGGCGGCGGTGACCGACGCGGTGCTGCCCCGGGCGAGGGTGGCGGCGTCCGGGGCGGTGCGGTCCCGACGGAACCGGGCGATCAGCTCGTCGTCGGGCAGGTACTCGCCCGATCGGGAGGGCGCGGAGCCCTCAACGTGGATCGGGTCGATCTCCAGCCCGGCGGCCTCGACCCGACCGGTCAGCCCGGTCACCCGGATCCCGCCGATGTCCAGGGTGCCGCCCGCCGTCTGGCGGAGCTGGTCCGAGAGCGCGACCAGGCGACGCCGTTCGGGCTCGGTCAGCGACTCGGCGTTCCAGCGGTGCCGGGCCTCCAGCCGGTGCAGCTCCCGCTCCAGCGGCTCCAGCTCGGTCACCTGCCGGGTCACCCGGCTCAGCCGGTCCTGCAACGCGGCCCGTTCGGCGACCGTCGCCCGGCCGAGCCGTTCCCGCAGCGAGTCCTGCTCGGCGCGCAGCCGGGCCGGCAGGCTGTTGCCCAGCCCGATCAGGGTCCGGCCCACCTCGATCCGGCCGACCTGCTGCATCCCGGCGAAGGAGAGCCCCTCGGCGGTGGCGCTGGCGAAGCTGACCCGCAGCGAGTGCAGCATGGCGGCGGCGTCGGTGGCCCGCTCCCCCACCGTGCGCGGCGGGCGCATCACCCCGTCGGTGAGCAGGCCGATGGTGGCGTTGGCCAGCGGCGTGAAGATCTCCCCGGCGCTCAGCGAGGCGAACTGGCGGGCCAGGAAGGGCGCCCCGGCCGTGTACGGGGCGAGCAGCGCGTCGCTGATCTTCGACAGGAACGGCAGGCCGCCGTAGAACGAGATCACGTTGTGCAGCAGGTGGATCAGCGGGTCGATCAGCGGGATACCGATCCAGCCCCGCCGGCTGGGCTCGGTGACGTCCTCCCGACCGGTCGCCCCGGCCCGGAAGGCCAGGCTGGACAGGCCGAAACGGGTCAGCCCGAGGATCCCGCCCGGCAGCGAGTCGCTGGCGTAGACCACATCGGAGACGCTGAGCCCGGTCATCCCGGCCTGCGCGCCGACCGGCCGCTCGTAGCCCCGGTCGGAGAAGGAGGCCACGATGTCCAGGCCGGTGAGGACGACCCGGCCGGTACGCAGGGAGCTGCCGGTGAACGTCCGGTTGAACCCGTCGAGCTCCAGCCGGGGCAGCCGGACGCGGAGGATGCCCTGCCGGGCGTCGACCGACGCGGACAGCTGGTTGGTGTGCGCGCGGTCGGTGTCACTCAGTCGGGCCCCACCGAGGTCACCGCTGATCCACTGCGCGTCGTGCAGGTCGAACTCGCGGAGGGTGACCTCCTGGGTGAACAAGCTCAGCCCGGTCCGGCTGAGGAAGAGCAGCTTCAGCCCCACCGCGACCAGTCGGGCCAGGTCACCGACCACGGTGGGCGCGTCGTCCGTGCGCAGCGTCTCGGGTTCGAACGAGGGCCGCAGCCGGGCGTGGTAGAGCCGCAGCTGGTCGACCAGCTCGCGCAGGCCGGGGACCTGGTCGGCCCGGACGTCGCGGGAGCGCAGGAACACCCAGCGGCGGTCGTCGAGGGCGTACAGCTGGACGATCAGCGAACGCAGCTCGGTGGCGCGGTCCGCCCGCCAGAGCCGGTCGTCGCGCAGCCGGTCGCGGAGCTGGTCGCGGGCCTCGATCCGGCGCGGGCCGGAGATCGCGGTGACCGCCAGGGAGGCGCGCATCTCCGGGGTCATCGCCGAGCGCATCCGGGCCCAGCGGTCCGGGTCCTCGGCCTCCAGCCGGGCCTGGTCGGCCACCGGCAGGTTCCGCACCAGCTGGAAGGCGAGCCACGCCTCGCGCGGGTTGACCGCCCAGTCGGTCAGGCCGACGGCGAGCAGTTGGCGGGCCTGCCGCTCCAGGTGGGCGGGGTCCCGCAGGGCCAGCAGGTCCAGCACCTCGGTCCGCCACATCTCGTGGGTGAGGTGGGCGTCGGGCAGCGCGTCGAGGATCCGGTCCAGGTCGCGCAGCGCGTCGAGCCGGTGGACTGCGGTGCGCAGGGTCTCCCGGCCCCGGGCGGCCGCCGCGCCGGTCACCGCCCCGGTGGGCTGGTCGAGGCCGATCAGGCGGCGGACCAGCGCGACCGCCCGCGGCCCGTCCAACCCGCCCTGCACCTCCCGGTGGATCTCCTCGACGACCCGACCGGCGTCGACCTGCCCGGCGCTGCGGCGGGCCGGGTCGAGCGGTTCGGCGAGGCTGCCCACCCCGGTGTACCGGCCGCCGAGGATGTCCTCGGCCGGGATGTTCTCCTCCAGCCGGGCGAACCACCGGCCCTGCTCCAGCCGCCGCCACCGGTCCTGCGCGGCCAGCGGCAGGCTGCGCACCAGCAGGTACGCGAAGCGGGCCTCGTGGTCGCGGATCGCCCAGTCGAATACCCCGTACGACAGCAGCCCCTCGATCCGGGTCAGGTTCTGGTGCTCCTCCCGGGCGGCCAGGACGACGAGCAGCCGGGGGCCGAGGGTCGCGCCGATCCGCTTCTCCGCCCAGGGCAGGTCGTCGAGGAGCACGTCGAGCCGGCCGCCCTCGTCGAGCCGGCGCACCACGTGGCGCAGCCGGGCACCGGGTTCCGGCGGGCCGGCGGTGGCCGTACCCGCGCCGGCCGCGCCGCCGCTCGGCGCGGTGGCGGCCGCGCCCCCGGCGGTGGGCGGCGCGGTGGCGAGCGCGGCGAGCAGGTCCAGCGCCTCCGCGGCCCGGTGCTCGCCGATCAGCCGCTCGGCCCGCCGCGACACCGTCCGCAGGTCGGCGTCTGCGTCCAGCCGCCGGCTCTCGTCGTCGACCCCGCCGAGCGCGGTGAGCTGCGCCCGCAGCGCGGCGGCGTCGGTGCCGCGCGGCGTCCGCTCGGCCACCAGCGCGTGGAAGAAGACCTTGCGGTCGCCGTTGAGGAGTTCCCGCAGGACGCTGTCGCGCAGCGCGCGCACCACGTTGAGCGCGGTGCGCCGCTCGACCGGGCCGAGCCCCTCGGTGCTCAGCCCGTGCACGTTGCCGGCTTCCAGGACCCGCAGCAGGTAGGGCGTCTGGCCGCCGAGGGCGGCGAGGGCGGCGCCCGGGTAGAGCCGGTGGTGGTCGTCGTCGAGGTTGCGGGCCAGGTCGGTGCGGCGGTTCGCGGGCAGGCTGTGCACCAGGTTGCGGGCGACCAGGAAGGGCATCGTGTCGAGCACCCGCAGGCAGCCCCGCACGTCGTCGCCGGAGACCCACAACCCGTCGAGCAGGTCGATCAGCCGGGCCCGTTCCGCGCGGTAGCGTCGGTCGACGATCTCGCTGAGCTGTGACTCCAGCAGCCCGGTCTCGGTCTCGCTCGCCGCCGCCGTGCTGGCCGGGGGCGACGGGGCGGTGCCGACGGCGCCGGTGTCGGCGGCGACCGCGCCGGTGGGCAGCCGCGCCGCCGGCGCCCACAGCGGCCGGCCGGCTGCGGCCGCCTCGGCGAGCTGCCGGGCCTCGGCCTCCGGGTCGGTCCGGTCCGGGTACGCCCCGGGCGCCGCGCTCGCCTGCGCCAGGTGCCCGAGTTCGTGGGCCAGCAGGGCCCGCCCGGCGGCCCGTTGCGGGTCGAAGCCGGGGGCCAGGTAGAGCGCGCCGTCGGCGAACAGGCCCCGGGCGCCGTGGTTGCCGGCCCGGCGCCCGGCGTCGCCGAGGTGCACCCGCACGGCGTCCGGCCGCAGGCCCAGCGCGGGAGCCCACCGGCCGACCAGGTCACTGGTGAGCGCGGCCAGCGCCTCGTCCCGCGCCGGGGCGTCGTCCCGGTCCGGGGCCGGCGCGGCGTGGACCGCCGCCTCGCGCTCGGTCATCGGCCCGGCTCCGGGTGTCCGGGGCGGCCCAGCCCGGCCCAGATCGCCTCGGCCAGCGCGGCCGGCAGGTCGACGTCGGGGCGGGCGCGCAGCGGCCCGGGCGCGGGGGCGGTCCGCGGCAGGCCCCGGTCGGTGAGGAGCCTGGTCAACGCCGCGGTCACGGCGGCCGCGAGCGCGGCCGGGTCGGGCACCTCGACCCCGGTGAGGACCAGCTCGCGGACGTCCACCTCGATGTTCATGTCCACAGCCCCGGGTCCGCGGGCCGGTCGTGCTTGGCGTACTCGGCGGCGACCGCGTCGAGGACGTGTCGCATCCCGACCGGGGCGCCGTCGCCGGACGCGACGAGCGCGGCGCGCAGCGCGATGGTGTGGATGTCCCCGCCGGTGAGGTCCAGCTCGGCGAGCCGGGCCAGGTCGAGGCCGTCGGTGGCCAGCCCGGGCGGGAAGGCCCGCCGCCACAGGTCGGCCCGCTCGACCGGGCCGGGGTGTCCGAACGGGACCACCACCCGCAGCCGGCGCAGGAACGCCGGGTCGATCGCGGTGCGCATGTTGGTGGTCAGCACCGCCACGCCCCGGTACTGCTCCATCCGTTGCAGCAGGTACGACACCTCGATGTTGGCGTACCGGTCGTGGCTGTCCTTCACCTCCGAGCGCCGGCCGAACAGCGCGTCGGCCTCGTCGAAGAGCAGCACGGTGCCGCCGCGTTCGGCGGCGTCGAAGATCCGGCGCAGCTGCTTCTCGGTCTCCCCGATCCACTTGCTCACCACGGTGGCCAGGTCGATGCGGTGCAGGTCCAGGCCGAGCGCGCCGGCCACCACCTCGGCGGCGAGGGTCTTGCCGGTGCCGCTCGGCCCGGCGAACAGCGCGGTGACGCCCAGCCCCCGGGCGGTGCGCTGGCCGAAGCCCCGCTCGGCGAGCAGCACCCGGCCCGCGGCGGCGGCGGTGAGCTGGCGCAGCTGCTCACGCGCCGGCGCGGGCAGCACCAGGTCGTCCCAGCCGGCCCGGACGTCGATCCGCTCGGCGAGGCCGTCGAGGTCCCGGCGTACCCCGGCGCGGACCAGGTCCCGGGCGGCGGTGACCGGATCGGCGCCGGGCCGTCCGGCGGTGGCGAGGATGTCGCTGTGCGCCAGGTCGAACTCGCGGGCCAGTGCGGCGGCCGGCCCGCCGGCGCGGCCGGGCAGCACCCGCCGCCACAGCTCCCGCTGCTCGTCGCGGGTCGGCCGGTCCACGACCGGCCCGGCGCCGACCCCGTGCAGCGGCACGGCCCGGGGGGTGGAGAGCAGGACGTCGCCGATGATCCGGGCCAGCAGGTACTCCACGGTGGTCAGCAGCTCGGGCGGCTCGTCGCCGGCCAGCTCGACCAGCAGGACCGGGTCGGCGAGCACCACCTCCCGGTTCCACAGCCGGGCGAAGGCGTCCCGGTCGGTGACGACGCGGGGCAGGTCGGCGGCGGCGACCCGGTGACCGGTACGCCGCACCGTGGCGACGGCCAGCGCGACCACGTCGGTCCGGTCGGCCCGGTCCGGTCCGCAGATCCGCAGCGCGCGGCGGCCGGCCTGCCACGCCTCGGCCAGCTGGGTCGCGGCCCGTCGCCGGCTCGCCGGCAGGGTGGCCGGTGCGGCGGGCAGGTCCGCCAGGTACGGCCGGAGCCGCTCGTCGAGCCGGCCGGCGCCGCGTACCTCGTGCAGGATCCGCTCGTCGGGGCGGACCGGGGCGTGCGGCAGCGGCCCGTCACCCAGCTCGACCAGCCGGGCGGCGCGCAGCGGCCGGTCGGCGGCGAGCGCGTCCCAGTGCGGACCGGGCAGGGTGTCCAGGCACCAGGCGAAGGTGGGGGGACGGTCCAGCAGCCCGAGCTCCCCGGCGACGGCGGCGACCAAAACGTCGCGTTCGAACCCGCTGAGCCCGAAGCCGGCGGCGATCCGGTCCAGTGCGGGGCAGCCGGCGGGCGGCGGGTCCGCCGGTTCGCCCTTGAGCAGGAGCCGGATGCGGTCCACCTCGGCGGGCAGCCCGTCGGCGGCGGTGGCGGCGACCGGCGGGGCGGGCCAGCGGGCGGCGGGGCGTGGGGCGGGCATCACAGGACCACCGACGGTCCGGTGTACCGGCCGGCGGGGTCGGCGGTCAGCGGGCTGTCCACCCCGTCCACCCGGAGCCGGGCCAGGTACGTGCCGGCGGGCAGGTCCCGGAAGCCGAAGCGGATCCGGTCGGTGCTGTCGGCGCCCGACGCGACGCCGTTGCCGGGCGGTGCGGGCAGCACGGTGCCGGCGCCGCCGGTCAGCGAGAGGGTGACCTGCTGGGTCGCGCCGACGCGCGGGTCGACGGTGACGGTGACCGCGCCGGTGCGCAGCGGCACCCCGTCGACGGTGCGGGTGGAGTCGACCACCACGTCGCCGGGCGCGACGGTGATCAGCGGGCGGTAGGTGACCGGCACCGCGTCCGAGCTGAGCGCCGGCCGGGGGCTGGGCGGGTCGCCGAGGTCGACGGCGTGCGTGACGACCAGTCCGGAGATCCCGGCCGGCACCGGCCGGTCGAAGGCGGCCAGCGGCACCCGCAGCTCCCCGGCGGTGGCGGACGCCGGGCTGGCGCCGGCCGCGCCGATCCGGATCCGGGTGTCCCGGCCGGACAGGTTGCGGCCGGTGACCACCAGCGTCGCCCCGGCGGTGACCGGGGTGCCGGTCGGGCCGTCCGCCCGCACCTGGTCGACCTCGGGCCCGGCGACGTCGACGGTGCCGGCGGTGACCGCGCGGACCGGCAGCGGTTCCCGCGCGCCGCGCACCGGGTCGATCAGCACCACCGAGACGTCGAAGAAGACGCTGGTCCGGTACGGCGCGCTGAACGCCGACCAGAGCCGGAAGGTCTCCTCCCCGCCCGGGCTGTTGGTGGTGGCGATCCGCAGCTGCTCGAACTGCTCGGCGAGGCGGGAGTCGGCGACCGGTGCGGGCAGGGTCGGGTCCGGCGGGTCGGGTGCGAGGGACCGGCGGATCGCCGTGCGGGTGAGCACCGGCGTCTCGTGCAGCATGGCCAGCAGGTGCCCGAGCAGGATCTCGCTGGTCAGCGGGTCGTGGCCGTAGACGCTCGCGACGTAGTGCAGGTCCACGCCGAGCGGCGGCGCGGCGACGTCGCTGCCGGCCGCGTCCCGCGGCGGCGGGCCGAGGTTGGCCCAGGACGGGTTGCGGGTGACCCGGTTCAGGAACAGGTTGACCTGGTTGCCCTCCTGGTTGCCCACGGTCACCCGGTCGGGCGGGCCGGCGGAGACGGTGACCCCGCCGACGGCCGAGGAGGCGCCGGTGGCGCGCAGGTAGGCCATCAGCTGGCCGCGCAGCACCGCGGTGACCGCGGCGAGGGCGTACGCGGTGCTCATCGTGGCCCTCCCGGGTCGCGCAGGTAGGCCTCCAGCTCGGGGGCCGGCCCCGGCTCGGCGACGGGCGGCGGGGCGGCGGGCGGGACTGGCGGCCCCGCGGCGGTCACCGGGCGCTGGCCGGGGGCGAGCCGGACGTCGATCCGGCCGATGTGGACGTGCACGGTGGGCCGCTCCGGCGCCCGGACGGCGGCCCGGGTCACCGGTGCGACGCGCGCCGGCGGGGCGGGCGGCGCGGGCCGTACCACGGGCGGCGCGACCGGGGGCGGTGCCGGCTGCGGCGGCAGGGCCGGCGCGGCGGGCGGGGGCAGCTCCGCCGGCCCGGCCGGCGGGGGCCCGGTCACCAGCCGGTCGAGGGTGACCTCCCGCAGCACCCGGGTCGTCTCCTCCCGGGTGACCGGCTCGGGCGCGGCCGGACGCGACGGAGCCGCCTCGCGCGGCGGGGCGGCGGGGACGGCCGGCACGGCCGCCCGAACCGGCTCGACCGCCGGCGCGGTGGCCGCCGCCGGCCGCCCGACCGGTGGCACCGGTGCCCGCGCGGCGGCGGACGCCGGGCTGCTGGGCGACGCCGGCGGCGCGGCCACCGGACGGGTCGCGGGGCGTGGTGGGAACGGAGCGTCCCGCTCGATGTCGTACGCCTCGAAGCCGCCGCCCGGCTCGGGCTGCTCGGGTTCGAACCGGCCGAGGGTGCGCGGCCGGAGCCGGTGCGCGCTGCCCACGGCCAGCGCGGCCAGCGCGGCCAGGTAGCCGGTCATGGCACCTGCTCCAGGTACGCGGCCCGGCGGTGCGGGCCCAGGCCCAGCACCTCCGCCTCCGACCAGCCGTACGCGCGGGCCAGCCGGTGCACCTCGCCGAGCAGCCGCCGGACCCGGGCGTCGGCGGCCTGCCACGCCCAGGCGGGGAGGTCCAGCAGGGCCTCGGTGCCGGTGCCGCAGGCCGGGCAGGTCAGCGCCACGGCGACCACCCCGAGTGGGTCCCGTTCGGCCATCGCCGCCGACACGGCGGGCAGCAGCTCGGCCGGCTCGGCCACCGGCGGCTCGGCGGCGACCAGGCAGCGCTGGAGCAGCCGGCGCTCGGCGGCCGCGAGGTCACCCGCGCGTGCCGCTTCGGCCAGGTCGGCCGGGGTGGGCAGGCGCAGCGTCAGCCGGTGCCCCCGCCAGTCGAGGGTGAACGTACCGGTGGGCGGTTGCGGCGCGGCGGCCAGCAGCTCGGCCACGGTGAAGCCGACCTCGAGGCGCTCCGGGCAGGCCGGACAGTCCATGATGGTCTCCACCCGCCCACCGGTCCAGTCCCCCGCGGTCCGCAGCAGCAGGGCCGCCACCGCGCCCACCGGCAGCCGCTCGGCGTCGGGGCGGTCGAGCAGCAGCAGCGGTCGGTGTGCCGCCGGCCGGTCGAGCGCGTGGTCCCAGGCGGAGACCAGCTCCGCCTCGGTCAGCGGCCGCCCCCTGGTCACGACCCGAGCCGGGGCTCGGCCGGCTCGGCGACCGCCTCGTCGCGCTCCCAGCCCTCGTTCTCCAGCTTGATGTGCTCGATCGCCACCGCGTTGGCGTTGGCGTCCAGCTCCGGCAGCGCCTGGTACTCCGACACCCAGCACCGGAACAGCCGGTACGACTGGGCGACCTGGCCGGCCTCGTTGAGCAGCTCGATGGTGATGTCCCGGCGGAAGTCGGCCAGCGACACCTCGGAGCCGAGCCCGGCGTGCAGCGCCCAGATCTTCCCGGCCCACGCGGCGAACTCCGCGTCGTGGGTCAGCCCGCGCTCCAGCGTCACCGCCTCGAACTCGCTGCGCCCCGGCGACTTGCGGCTGGTGGACGGGTCGCCGCCGTCGCGGTGCTTGACCACCTCGGTGGTCCGCTTCAAGGCGCTGACCTTGCTCACCCCGGCCACGTACCGGCCGTCCCACTTGACCCGGAACTTGAAGTTCTTGTACGGGTCGAACCGGGTCGGGTTGACGGCGAACTGCACCATGGCTCACACCTCTCAGGACGGGTTCTGGCCGGCGAGCTGCTGGATCCGGATGATCACGAACTCGGCGGGTTTGAGCGGGGCGAATCCGACGACCACGTTCACCACGCCGCGGTCCCGGTCGTCGCTGGTGGTCGTCTCCGCGTCGCAGCGCACCAGGTACGCCTCGCGCGGGGTCCGCCCGGCGAACGCGCCCTTGCGGAACAGGTCCTGCATGAACGACGTCAGGTTGAGCCGCAGCTGCGACCAGAGCGGCTCGTCGTTCGGCTCGAAGACGGCCCACTGGGTGCCCCGGAACACGCTCTCCTCGATGTAGAGCGCCAGCCGGCGGACCGGGGTGTACTTCCACTGGCTGGCCAGCACGTCCGCGCCGGCCGTCGTCCGGGTGCCCCAGTTGACCGTGCCGACCACCGGGAAGGTGCGCAGGCAGTTGAGCCCGAGCGGGTTGAGCACGCCGTTCTCGGCGTCGGTCAGCGGGTACGCCAGGGTGGTCACGCCGCGCAGCTGCGCCTCGGTGCCGGCCGGGGCCTTCCACACGCCCCGCTCGGCGTCCTGGCGGGCGTACAGGCCGGCGAGGGTGCCGCTGGGCGCCACGGTGCGCGGCTGGAAACCGTCGGAGGGGTCGGGGATACGCAGCCGGGGGAAGTGCGCGACCGCGTTCGGCCCCTTGACCCCGAGCTGGTTGATCCAGTCCAGGGCGCGGTCCGGGTCGTCCACCCCGGGCGGCGGGTCGACCAGCAGCATCGCCCGGCGCCGCTCGCACAGCTCGTACGCCGCGGACCAGACCGCCTCGGGGTCCACTCCACTGTCGACGGTGCTCGGATCGCCGTGCCGGGCCCGGGTGGCGTCGGGGATGCAGAGCAGGTTGAACAGGTCGGTCTTGAGCAGGGCGTAGAGGCCCGAGTAGGCGGCCTCCGAGCCGATCAGGGCCGCGGTGCCGGGCAGCGTGCTGCCGTAGGCGCCGGTGACCAGGTCACCCTGGCCGAGCCGCTTCGCACCGACCGGCGTGTACCGGCCCACGTTGGCCGTCGCCCCGCCCAGGCCGAGCAGGGTGGCGCCGTTGGCGACATCGCCGGAGGCGGTCACCCCGGCGACGGTGAAGGCGGCGTCCACGGCGGCCGGCGCGACCAGCGGGTCGACGTCGCCGAGGAGGCGTACCCCGCCCTCGGCGGTGGGCACGACCCGGACCCGCAGGCCGGCGGCCCCGTCGGCGGCGCCGAGCGCGGCGTTGACCTTGCGCTGCACCAGGGCGGCCACCCCGGCGGGCGAGGACGGCAGCCGCTCGCCCTTCTCCAGCACGGTCACCGTCACCGCCGCGACGGCCGGCACCGTTTTGGTGGCGTCGGCCGGGTCCGGCTTGGTGGGCCGGTCGGGCTGGACGGTGAGCCGGTAGTTCTTGCCGGCGTCGACGGTGGGGGCGCCGATCGGGGCCCCGACCGTGCCGCTGGGGACCGGCCGGCCGGCGCCGCTCGCGCCGGGGCGGGCCCGGACCAGGGACGAGCCGCGGTCGGGATCGTTGAGCAGGGTGACGGCGTAGGCGGCGCTGGTCGGGTCGGCGGAGAGGCCGGTGAACCGCTCGGTGACGCCGGTGGACCCGTCGCGCACGCTGAGGTTGAAGATTTTCGGATCGGCGGCACCGTCGTGGTCGACGTCGACCAGCAGGTTGCTGCCCCACTGCCCGGTGCTGGCGGCGTCCAGGACCAGCGCCGACTTCGGGCCGGTGCCGACCTTGTCCAGCAGCGTCACCGACGCCGCGCGGGCGTCGCTCTTCGGCACCCGGACGACCAGGGCGGCCGAGCCGCCGTTGCGGAAGAACTGCTGCACGGCCAGGCTCAGCTCGGAATCCCGGTCCACCCCGCCGAAGCGGCGCTCGAAATCGCCGAAGCTGTCCACCCGGACGGCGCGGTTCTCCGGCCCGGTGCGGACGTATCCCACGAACGCGGTCACGCCGGTCGCCACACCGATCACGGGACGGACGCCGCTCGGGACTTCCTCGATGTAGACGCCGGGGTAGCTCGGAGTCACGGGCATGACTACCTCGTCTCGGAGTGCGGGGTGGGCTGGTCACACCCTCCGCCCCCCGGGCCGGGCCGCTCTAGCGCGGAACCGACTGCGCCGAGACGCGTACCCGACACGCGGTGTCGGTCCGGTCACTCCCCGCCGACCGGACCGGCCGGCGTCGGGGGCCGATCGTCGCGCGCCCCGGCACCGCCGGGCGATGCGCCGGCGTCCGACCCTTCACGCCCGCCGGTCAGCTCGCCGCGGCGATCTCCGCCAGCACCCGCCGCTGGAACGCCCGGGCCTCGGCGCCGCTGGGCGGGACGCCCCCGGCGCGCGCGGCGACACAGCGCCCGATCAGCTCGTTCTCGTAGCCGGCGTCGGCCAGCCGGCTGCCGGCGGCGACCTTCGACAGCCACACCCCGTCCCGGGCCTTCACCAACGACCGGCAGGCGCCGAGCACCGCGTCCTCGGCGCCCGGGGCGGGCGCGTCGTCGGCGGGGATGGGCAGGGCGAGCCACCAGCGCAGCGCCTCGACGAGCAGCCGGCGCAGGTCGGCCGGGGCCAGGGCGGCGAAGACGTCGGCGGCGGGCGGGCCGAGCAGTGCGTACCCGTGCTCGTGCAGGATGTCGCGGTCCAGGCCGTACCAGAAGCGGCCGTCGGCGGCGGGCCGCTCGGCCGGGTCCCAGGTGGCGCGGAAGGGCATCTGGGACCCGGTGTTCAGCTCGACCTCGAAACCCGGTTCGGGGGTGCCGGAGCCGGCGACCGCGCGGGTGTAGGCGACCAGTTCCAGGCCGCGCGCCGGGCAGGGCAGCGCCTCGTGCCGCAGCCGGGCCACCAGGTCGCGCTTGCGTCGGCTGTCCAGCGGTCCGGCGACGACCAGCGCCACGTCCACGTCGCTGCGGCCCGGCTGGTACGCCCCCATGCCCACCGAGCCGGCCGCGTACGCCCCCACGAGGTCGTCGTCGAGGACGTCGCGGGCCGCGTCGACCAGGTCGTCGAGATAGCGCCGCACGGTCGGGTCCATGGCCGTCATCCTGCCTCGGCCCGGTCGACGGGCGGCATGCCACCCCCGGACGGGCACGGCGGGACCGCTCAGCTCGGGTCCGCGCCCCGACCGCTGCCGTCCCGGATGATCGCCTCCCCCTTGACCAGCCAGGCGACGCCGAAGGCCAGCACGGCGACGGTCTCGCACCAGAAGACCGGCTTCACCGCCTCCTGCACCGGCTCCGGCAGCAGGGTGCTCGCCGGCGCGAGCGCCACCGCCACGACGATGATCGCGCCGCAGACCCGGTAGACGCGGTTGCGGACCAGCTTCTCCGGGGTGACCGGGACGACGGCCGGGTCGGTCCGGGTGAACAGGAACAGGCAGAAGCCGGCCAGCAGCAGGAACAGGGCGGCGGCGCTGACCTGGTGCACCCGCCCGACCAGGATGTCGGTCGCGCTGACCGGGTCGTCCCGAGCCCCCGAGGCGGTGGGGAACAGCGCGACCACGACCGCCAGCGCGCCGCCGACGCTGCTCAGCACGTCGTCGAGGGGCCGGTACCGGTAGCAGATGAGGAAGACGCCGATGGCGCACATGCTGCCGACGAAGACGTCCCGCATGGCGGTGTGGTACGCCCCGCTGATCGATTCGAGCAGCGTGAGGCGCCCGGCGAAGAGGGCGTTTCCGAGGGTCACCACGAACGGCATCGCGATACCGACCAGGCCGATGCCCCGGCGCAGGCGGCGGACGGTGACCATGTCCTGTGACGGGCCCATCGCCCCTCCCCCCGGTCGTGCCGGTTCGCCCCTCAACTGTCCGTCTCGGGGCAGCACACCGTCAACGCCCCCGGCGCCACCCTGACCTTCAGCCGGGTCGTCTCGCCCCGCGCGCCGCCGTCCAGCTCGTACGTCTTCGGCACCGCGAAGCGGACCTTGATCCGGCGACCGCGGGTGATCCGGACGAACGGCGAGTCCTCGGAGCGGCCGGCGGCCATCCGGCCGAGGGTCCGCGCCCAGTCGATCGCGCCGCCGGCGGTGGAGACGCCGATCTCCAGGGCGCCGTCGTCGGGGCGGGCGTCGTCGAAGGCGGGTACTCCCCCGGTGATCGTGCCGACGTTGCCGAAGAGCACGCAGCTCGCCTCGCCGTCGAACCAGTCGGACCCGTCGACCCGGATCCGGGTACGCACCAGCTCGCCCCGCACGTGGCGCAGGCCGGTCCACAGGTACGCGGCCCGGCCGAGTCGACCCTTGAGGGTGCGGTCGGCCTCCCGGATCAAATCCCCGTCGAAGCCGGCGCCGGCCATCACCGCGAAGTGCTCGCCGTTGAGCCGGCCCAGGTCCAGCCGGCGGCGGTGGCCGTGCAGGCCGACGCGGACCGCCTCGGCGAGGTCGGTGGGGATGCCGAGGTTGGCGGCGAAGAGGTTGGCGGTGCCGGCGGGCAGGATCGCCATCGCGGCATCCGATCCGGCGAGGGCGTCGGCGCAGCGCTGCACCATGCCGTCGCCGCCCCAGACGAAGACCAGCTCGGCGCCCTTCTTGAGCGCCTTTCGGGCCTTCTTGGGTGCCTTGCGGCTCTTGGGCACCTCGTACCAGAGCAGGTCCTCGACCCCGGCGGCGACGAGGGTCGCGCGCAGCTCGTCGAGGCCGCCGCCGAGGGTCTTCTTCCGGTGGGCGACGACCGCGACCGTGCCCACGTTCACGCTGGTCGCGGGGCGCTCGTCGGTGGCCGTGCTGCGCGTGCTCATGACCGGAGGTGATACCCAGGCGCCCGGAGTCCCACGCGTCGCGGCACGAGGCGGGACCGACGCCCGCGTGGCGACGGTGTTGGCCGCCCGGTAACGCCCTGTTCACAGTTTCGACGCCGGCCGGCGGAACCTGCTGCCGGCCGGCGAATCATGGCTGGCGCGGCCGCAACACCTGGGACACACTTGAGGCCCGACACCCAGGGACGGGGGCATGGACGGCTCCATACAGGACGATGCGGCCGCGGCTTTCGTACGGGAGCTCACGCACTGGCGACACCAGCGCCGACTGTCCAAGAAGGAACTGGCGGAGCGGACCGGCTTCGACCCCTCGTACGTCAGCCACATCGAGAACGGCCGGCACCAGCCGACCGAGGAGTTCGCCCGCCGCGTCGAACTGGTGCTCGACAGCGGCAACCGGATCTGGCAGCGGTACGTCGAGTTCGCCGGCGCGCGCGGCGAGGGCCGACTGCCCGCCCTGGGCCCGACCGCCGTGCCGCCGCCCGCCGGGCCGCACCTGGTGATCGACGACGAGCAGGCCACCCTCTCCCTCGTCGACGGCTGGTACGAGTGCCGGTTCCGGCGCGTCCTGCACAGCGTCGGCACCGAGCCGATCACCCGGCACACCGTGCAGATCGACATCGACCGGTTCCCGGACGACCCGGCCCGCTCCACGGACTTCCACAGCCGCCACCCGCTCACCCTGGACGAGGTCGACTTCGCCGCCACCATCGGCGCCGACCGACCGGAACCGATGCGCTGGCGGGTGACCCGCAGCCGGGACGCCTTCCTGAAGATCGCCCTGATGTTCGACACCGGCGGCGCGCCCGTGCCGCTCTACCCCGGGCAGCGCACCGTGCTCGCCTACGCCTACCGGGTGCCGGCGTGGAAGTTCGGCGACTGGTTGCAGCGCGACATCCGGCTGCCCACCCGCCGCCTCGCCATCCGGCTGGACCTTCCCGCCGCCGCCCGTCCCACGGTCTGGGGCAGCGAGACGTCGTTCACCTCCGAGACGACCGCCGACGTGCTCCCGCGCCGCCAGGAACGCGAGGGCGTCGTCGCGTACGAGTGGCAGGTGCCCCGGCCCCGGCTGCGCGCCCAGTACCGGCTGCACTGGCGCTACGGCGACCCGAGTGCCGCCGGGGCCGACCCGGACGCGGCCGGCGGGTGGGCCGCCCACGCCTGGCCGCAGGCGTGCGGCGCGGGCCGCCCGGGTGCCGACCGGTGACCCGCCTGGCACCCGTAACGGCCGGTCAGGGCGTCGGGCGGAAGTTCCAGGATAAGGGACCGGACGGGTGTCGTTTCCGACAGATCCGGCCCCTTGTCGATGCTCTCTGTAGCGACGCGGACGGCCCGACCGTTAGGCTCGACTGCTGAGTGAGGTTGTCGCAGCCGGATCAGCTTCCTCACCCGCCGGGTTACGCACGTTGGCTGAACGCAGCACCGGAAGGCAGGCTCGAGTGACCCGAGATGGCGAGCCAGGGGCCGAATTCGCCCACCGCGCGGACAACAAGCGCGTGGCGTACGAGGTCACCGGCGCGCCCGACGGGTTTCCGGTCTTCCTGCTCCACGGTACCCCCGGCAGCCGCCGCGGCCCGAAGCCACGCGGCATTGTTCTCTACCGGCTCGGCGTCCGGCTCATCGCGCACGACCGTCCCGGGTACGGCGACTCCGACCGGCGGGAGGGTCGCGACGTCGCCGACGCCGCCCGCGACGTGGAGGCGATCGCCGACCAGCTCGGGTTGGCGCACTTCGCCGTCGCCGGCCGCTCCGGGGGCGGCCCGCACGCGCTGGCCTGCGCCGCCGACGGCGCGTTACGCGGCCGGGTGACCCGGGTCGCGGTGCTGGTGAGCTTCGCCCCGTCCGACGCCACGCAGCTGGACTGGTTCGCCGGGATGAACGGCGACAACGTGCGCGGCTTCGGCGGCGACGGCAACCGCGACACCGCCTCGCTGATCGAGCAGATCCGGCGCCGCGCCGCGCGGGCGGTCGAGGATCCGCGGATCCTGCTGGAAGAGCTGATGGTGGAGATGAGCGCGGCGGACCGGCGGGCGGTCAACGACGCGGCGCTGCGCCGGCTCATCACCGACACCTACGAGGAGGCGCTGCGCGCCGGCCCGTACGGGTGGATCGACGACGTGCTCGCGCTGCGGCGGAGCTGGAAGTTCGACCTCGGGGCGATCGACACCGCGGTGACGCCGGTGCGGCTGTGGCACGGCGCGGAGGACACCTTCGCCCCGGCCAGCCACGCACGGTGGCTGGCCGGTCAGATTCCGGGGGCCGAGGTGGAGGTGCAGCCCGGCGCGGCGCACTTCGACGCCGTCGAGGAGCTGCCGCGCATGCTGCGCTGGCTCACCGACGTTGGCGCGCCGGTGGGCCGGGACGTGCTGATCGGCAGCCGGCCCGATCAGTAGGGGTGCGGGTCGACGACCCGGCGCACCAGCCGGCCGTCGCGCAGCACCACCACGCTCGGATGCCGCTGACCGATCCGGTCGGCCAGCCGGTCGGCGATCCGGGTCCGGCCGATGCTCACCAGCCCGCCCGAGGCCATCTGGTGGACGACCTCCAGGTTGCCCAGGCCGCGCAGGGTGTCGGGGTGTTCGGGGCCGAGCACCTCGACCATCCGCTCCACGACGGTTCGCAGTCGCGCCCGGCCCTCCTCCAGCTCGCCGGAGTAGATGTCGAAGACCGCGGCGTTGTTCGCCGCCGCCATCGCGAACGGATGCCGCTCCTCCAGCGCCGCGCGCAGCGCCTCCGCGGCGGACTCGGCGAGCGCGCGGGCCGTGGCGTGCTCCCCCGCGTCCCAGGTCGCCACCGCGAGGTTGTTGCGGCAGACCAGCGCGTACGGGTGCTCGGCGCCGAACACCTGGGCGAACATCTGCCCGACCTCGGCCAGCTCGGCCCGGGCCCGGGCGCCCTGCCCCTGCAGCATCATGTTCGCCGTGCGGCTCAGCCAGCTGAACAGGGTGTCCGGGCTGGTCGGGCCGAAGCTGGTGCGCAGCCGCTCGTAGGCGACGTCGAGCAGCTCGGCCGCCTCGTCGATCTCCCCGGTGCTGCGCAGCGAGACGGCGAGGTTGGCCTGGGCGACGAGCGCGTCGCGGGAGTGCTCGCCGAAGAGCCGGCGGTAGCCCTCCACCACGCCGCGCAGCAGCGACACCGACCGCTCGTACTCGCCCACCTCGCGCAGGTCCCGGGCCAGGTTGCTGGCGGAGAAGAGGGTCCGCGGGTGCTCGGCGCCGAGCACCAGCCGCAGCCGGCGGTAGGTGCTCTCGTCCAGCTCCCGGGAGCGGGCGAACTGGCCCATCAGCTGGTAGGAGGCGGCGAGATTGTTGGCGGCGACCAGGGTGCGACGGTTGTCCTCGCCGAACACCTCCACCGAGGCGGAGTAGGTGCGCAGGTCCCGCTCCAGCGCCTCCCGGTAGCGGCCGAGGGCGCGCAGGTCGCCGGCGTAGCTGCCGGCGGTCATCAACGTGTACGGGTGGCTGGCGCCGATCAGCTCCTCCTGCTGGCGCAGGGTGTCCTCGTCGAGCTGGCGGGCCTCCTCGAACCGGCCCAGGCCGCGCAGCAGGTTCGCCCAGTTGAACCGCAGGTGCAGCAGCTGCACCCGCAGCGCCCGGTGCGGCGGCGAGTCCGGGGACAGCTCCTCCAGCCGCGTCGACCAGGTCTTGTCGGCCTGCCGCGCGTACTGCTCGCCCTGCTCGAAGCCGCCGTTGAGGTAGATGTACCGGATCCGGTCGATCACCAGCTGGCGGACGTTGTCGTCCTGGCAGGAGACGGCGTCGGAGCCGTCCAGGTGCGGCCAGAGGATGCGGAACCGGTCCTGCACGGCCGGGTCCTCCACCTCGCCCGACGGGCGCGACCCGGCGAGGATCCGGTGCACGTCGTGCTTGATCTCGTTCAGCTCGGTGTCGGACATCCGGACCCGCAGCGCGGCCTGGAGCAGGCGGTGCACCTGCACCCGCTGGGCGTGCAGGTCCACCTTGATCAACGCGAGCCGGTTGATCCGCTGCACCAGGGCCGCCGCGATGTCCCGCTCGGACACCCGGTCGGCGACCCGGGCCGCCACCACCGGGTCGTGCGGCGCGATGACCCGCGCCACCTGGTCGCCGTAGAGCAGGTCCAGGGAGATCTCCGGCGCCAGCACCGAGGAGAGCTGGAGCAGCCGGTACGCACCGGCGGACTGCTCCTTGAGCCGCTGCAGGGAGTGGCCCCACACGTCGGTCTCCGGGCCGGTGCGGGCCAGCCCGGCCAGGTAGTCGCCCACCGGGGTGCCGGTGTCGGCCAGCCAGGCGCCGGCCATCGCGACCAGGATCGGGATGTTCTCCACCGCCTCGGCGACCTGCTCGGCCTCGGCGACGCTCATCAGCTGCTCGCCGATGCGGGCGCGCAGGTGCGACACGCTCTCCGTCCGCTGGAACGCCTCCACGTCCACCGCCCGGGCCAGGTCCCCCCAGTCCGGGTTGCGGGTGGTGACCAGGACGTGCCCGTTGCCCTGCGGCAGGAAGTCCTTGACGTGCTCGTACTGGTCGGCGTTGTCGAACACCAGCAGCCACCGGGGTGGCTGGCCGCCGTCCTCGTGGCGCTCCGCGCGGCTGAGCCACTGCCGCACGGCCCGGGTCTTCTCCGGAATGGTCGGCAGCTCCGGCAGGCCGAGTTCGCGGCCGAGGTCGGACACCTGCACGTCGACGAACTGCGGCGGGTCCGCGTCGATCCACCAGACGATGTCGTACGCGCCGCGGAAGCGGTGCGCGTACTCGATGGCCAGCTGGGTCTTGCCGATGCCGGCGCCGCCGAGCAGCGCCACCGGGGTGCGCTCGGTGCCGCCGGCCTTCAGTTCCTCGCGCAGCCGGCGCAGCAACTGCTCGCGGCCGGTGAAGCGGACGTTGCGGCCGGGCGGGTTGAACACCTCCGCCCCGACGGCGGGGAAACGGGCGCCCGCCAGGCCCCGCCCGCCGTCGCCGGTGGGCCGCCCCACGAGCTTGAGCAGCTGCTCGGTGGCGGCCTCCACGCCCCGGTTGTGCACCGAGGTCCAGCTGCCGACGGGGACGTCCGGGGTGGGCGGGGTGTCGTCGAGGTGCACGGCCAGGGTGGCGCCGCCGCGCCCGACGACGTCCGGGCCGAGCCGGTCCCGCGCGGCGACGTACGCCCGGCTGACCAGCCGCAGTTCGCGGGAGGCGGTGTCGGCCTTCACCGGCGCGACGGCGCCCGGCGCGACGGTCAGCACCCGCAGGTCCGCGCCGGTGAGCACCGCCTGCACCCACTCCGCCCAGGCCTGGTCCTCGGCGGCGTGCCGCAGCACGATCAGCTCGTCGGGGACGGCCGGCTTGCGCTCGAAGCGCTGGACGGTCTGCCGGCGCAGCGCCTCGTCGAGGCGGGGCAGCGCGCCGATCCGGCCGTTGGTGATGTGGCTGGTCAACGTCTCGTACGCGGACAGCAGGGTGGTCCGGCCGCCCGGCTCGTCGCCGAAGGTCGCCAGCGTCTCCTCGTAGGCGTAGTACGCCCGGTAGGGCACCTCGACGGTCAGCCAGTACTCCTGGCGTTCGGCGTCGGTCATGCCGCTGGGCAGGCCGGCGAAGCGCTGCATCGCCAGCGTCCGGCCGGCGTCCCGCTTGCCCTTCTCCCCGTCGTCGACCCGCATCGGCACCGGCAGCACCCGCCGTGCGCGGCGTCCCTCGTAGCCCCGGACCCGGCGGGCGACCGCCGAGGCGCCGTCGATGCCCTGGTCGCTGAGGGTGAAGCAGTCCACCAGCACGTCCGGCAGGTGGATGGTGCAGATCTCGGCGACGTCGCTGATGCCGGTGCGGCTGTCGATCAGCGTGTAGTCGTAGTGCCGCTTCATGTCCTCGCGCAGGGCGTCGAAGAACTGGGCGCCGCCGAGACGGTTGTAGAAGTTGTCCCAGTTCAGGCCGGTGACGCTGGTGGCGTAGTCGGGGTTGTGCCGGCCGGCGAGCAGCAGGTCGAGGCTGCCGCCGCCGGGGAACTCCCAGTTCACCGAGAAGGCGTACTTGTGCACCCGGGCGAACTGGCGGTGCCAGTCACCGGGGCGGGCGGCGGCGTCGGACTCGGCGCGCCGCCGGGCGTTCTCCCACTCGTACTCCAGGATCAGGTCCATCACCCCACCGGTGGAGGCGACCTGCTCGGGGTCGAGGAACGGCGCGTAGAACCGATGCAGGCCGGGGGATTCCAGGTCCCAGTCGGCGACGAGCACCCGCTGCCCGTTCGCGGCCAGGATCCAGGCCGTGTTGGCCAGCGCCATCGTGCGGCCGGTGCCACCCTTGTATGAGTAGAAGGTGACGACCTGGCCATCGCGCGGTCCCGTCATCGGTCTTCCTTCCCTCGCCCTACGTCTGATGCGCCGGCCGGACGCAGGCTCGGCCGGGGCACGGCCGGGCCGTCGGGGGGATCGACCGGACCGTGTCGGAGGAACTGCTTACGGGCCTCGATCACCAGCTGCGGCGCGCAGCGCTCGAACTCGGCGATGTCGCGCACCGGCAGCACCTGCGGAAAGCGCGCGTCCTGCAACGTACCGGCGATCGCCTCGGGCGTCGTCTCGCCACGCTCGCCGTCGGCGGCGATGACCAGCGGCACCGCCCAGCGGGGCAGCCCGTCGACCGCGTCGCGGGCGGCCTCGGCGCCGATGGCGGCGTCGACCAGCACGACGGTGGGGCACTGCGGCGCCTGCGCGCGGGCGTCGGCGAAGCCGACCACCCGGGTGGACAGGCCCAGCCGCTCGGCGGTGGCCGCGACGTAGTCGGCGACGGCCAGCTCGTGCTGGTCGCCGTACGGCCGCCAGCCGGGGGCGTGCGGGGTGAGCGTGGTGACGACCAGCGCGGTCTCCCCGCTGTCGGTCACCGGGTGGCTGGTCACCGTCGCGGCGCGGGACGGGGCGAGCGGCTCGCTCTCCGCCACCGTGATGATCCGTTCGGCGAGCACCGCCAGGATGCTCTCGTACTGCCGGCGGTAGGCGCTGAGCTTGCACAGCGCCCGCAGCCCGTTCTCGGCGTAGTCGGCCCGCTCGACGTCGTCGCCGACCAGTTCCAGCGCCAGCGCCGTCTCGGGCCGCTCCTCCCAGGGCGACAGGGGCAGCCAGAGCACCGGCAGGATGTGCCGCGCGGCCCGGCCGGGCGCCAGCCGGGTGAGCCGGCTGCGGAACGAGTCCCGCTCGCCGACCGCCCAGGCGTTGCTGAAGTACTTGGGCGAGTAGAGCGGCACGAAGACGTGGGCGACGCTGAGCGCGTCGGTGAGCGTCTGCTTGAGGTCGGCGCCCGGGCTGACCAGCCCGTCGAAGAACCCCACGTCCAGCTCGCCGGTACGGCGGGCACCGCGTCGCACGGCGGCGCCGAGGTCCTGGAAGAACCGGTTGACCCAGAAGTCGGTGTCGGGGCGGGCCGACGCGGACAGCGGCACCGAGTGCGCGTAGCTCAGGAAAAAGTACGTCTGCCGCCCCGGCGGCGCGCCGGACGAGGAAGCGTCAGACCAGGTCATGCCCGACCTCCTCGAACGTCGCGCGGAGCTGCTGCAGGTCGGCGGGGACCTGGGCCTGCACCCAGTGCGTGTGGTACGCCCGGGCGACCCGCTGCGCCAGCCGCCACACCACCGCGTCGTAGGCGTCCTTGCCGTTCTTGCCGAGGCTGAGCAGGCCGTAGATGCCCTCGTCGTGGTACTGCGGGGCGATGTCCGAGGGTAACCGGGTGGGGGTGAACATCTGCCGCTGCGACACGACCGGCGGCACCCGGTGCCGCTCCACCACCGACCAGTTGACCGGGATGATCGGGGTCTCCCCCGGGGTGGCCGCCGCGCCCGGGCGCAGGGCGAACCGGCGGCGGGCGAAGGCGTCCCACTCGCGGGCGCACCAGGCGCTGTTGAGGTACTGCGGTGAGATCAGCGGGAGGAAGACCTGGCTGTGACCGGCGGCGAAGGCCAGGTCCTCCGTCCAGAGCTGCCCGCCGTCGATCATCCGGTCCATGAAGCCGGCCGGGCGCCCCGGCGGCAGGCCGAGCAGCTCGACCACGTGGTCGGAGAGGTCGACGAAGAGCTGGAACACCTTGCGGTTGGTGTCCCGCGGGGGCGCGGCGATCCGGTTCTTCGTCCGGGCGTAGCTGAGGAAGAACACGGGCGCGGACGGGTCGACCCGGAACTCTTCCTCGGTCACCTGCCGCTCCCCCGCCCGACGTGGGACATCCTGAACCGTCCACAGTATCGGCGTACGCAATACCGCGGTGTCCCCGTCACCCGCGCCGCGACCGGTCGGTGCCCGGAGCGGTGACCGCGGCGGCATCGGGGGTCACGACCAACTGTCCAGCGTGTCGCGCATCCGGTGCGCGAACCGCTCGCCGGCGGCGGTCAGCGCACCGAGGTCGAGCAGCGCGTCGAGGGCGCCGTCGGTCCAGTCGCGGTAGCGGCGGAAGGTGGCCGCCGCCGCGCCGCCGGGCCGGCGACGCCACACGTCGGCGACGGCCAGATGGGCGTACGTGCCGTGCAGGACGCCCTCCACCGGTCGCGGGTCCGCCCGCCAGGGCACGGTCAGCCGGCGCCGGTCGTGCCGGTCGAACAGGTCGCACACGTCCAGCACGGCGTGCATCTTGAGGTGCTGCACCTCGTGCACCAGCAGCACCGCGAGCGCCGCGTCGTCGCCGACCGGCGCGACGGCCACCGCGCCGAAGGCGGCCCCGGCGGCGGCACTGCGCTGCATCCCGCCCTCGTCGGCCTCCAGCGGCACCACCGCGCGCAGCAGCGTCCGCAGGCCCGGGGCGTACCCGCCGGCCTCGACGTCGACGCGGCGCAGCGCCCGGGTCAGCTGCCGGGTCCAGCCGTCGGCGGTGGCCGCCGGCAGCCGGGCCGCGACCGGCACCGCGAAACAGTCCCGGTACGGGTCGGTGTCCTCCAGCAGGACGCGGTGCCCGTCGGCGTCCGCCGCCCGCACCGGCCGCCAGCCGTCCGGCAGGTCCGGCCGGCCAGGCCGCACGGTGATCCGGCGACCACCGGCCCGCGCGGTGAACTCCCCCTCGTGGATGGACAGGAGCACCGCCTCCTCGTCGGCGTCGACGGCGAGCGCGCCGAGCGTGGGCAGGCTCAACGCTCCGTCGCGGGCCGGCACGGTGAGCTCGGCGTCGGCTCCGGCGCGGATCGCGGCGGCGGCCGCCACGCACGCCAGGTACGCCAGTTCGGCGGTCGCGTCGTCGCGGCACCGCTGCGCCCAGCGGCGGACGAACGGGTGCTCCAGCACGGCGCGGACGGCCTCGGGGGCGGTGGAATCGAGATCGACCAGCAGTTGCCACCCGGCCGCTGCCCGCTCGTCGTGCGCCGCCCGGGGGCTGAGGTCGACCAGCAGCGCGCGGACCAGCCCGAGGTGGACCGAGGCGAGGTGGCGGGCCGACTCCACGGTGCCGTAGCCGGTGCCGAGGTCGTCGAGCACGGTCGGGCTCAGCGCGTCGGCGGGCTGCCGCTGGGCGGGTACGTCGGCGGGCGTCATCGCGTGGATCAGTTCCTTGAGGTCTGCGCAGTAGGCCGAGGGATTGTCGAAGCCGGTGTCGGGGCGGTAGCGGTGGGCGAAGAGCCCGCCGCCGCACTGCCGCACGACCTCGCACTCCCGGCAGGTGGCGCAGAGGCCGGCGAGGCCGGTCTGCCGAATGGCGATCATCGGGTGGGCGGCGGCGTCGTCGACCCGGTGGCGGAAGATGTCCAGCCCGGTGGCCGGGGCGCCGTCGTAGGCCGACTTGAGGGAGTCGACCTGCTCGAAGGTCCCGTCCGTCTCGACGACGACCAGGTCGGCGAAGCCCAGCCCGACCGCCTCGGTGCGGGTGGCCCCGCCGGACGCGGTGGAGAGCAGGGATTCCAGCAGCCGGATCGGCACCGGCCGCCCGTCGGCCAGCCAGCGCCGGTGAATCGCCAGCAGCCAGTCGGCGTACGGGGTGGGCACCCCCTCGGGGCGCGCCGGCGGGCGCTCCCAGTTGGCGTGCGGGAGCAGGAAGTCGATCTGCGGCGGCTCCTGGGCCAGCAGCGCCTCGTAGACCGCGACCGGGTCGTTGGCCAGGTCGATGGTGCACAGGATGCCGGCGTAGCTGGACCGGTATTCGGGGCGGCGCAGCAGCGCCAGCCCGCGCAGCACGGCGGCGTGGCTGCTCTGGCCGCTGGCATAGCGGCGGTGCAGGTCGTTGGCCGCCAGGTCACCGTCGAGGGAGATGCCGACCTTCACGTCGTACGCGACCAGCACGTCGCAGATGCGCGGCGTGAGCAGCACGCCGTTGGACTGCATCCGCAGGTCGAGCCGCGCCACCGGGTCGATCCGACGGCGCAGCTCGGCGGCGGCGGCGGCCAGGCCGCCCGCGCCGGCCAGCAGCGGCTCGCCGCCGTGCAGCACGACGCGGACGGTGTCGAGCCCGTGCGCGGCGGCGTGTTCGGCGATCCGACGCGCCGCCTGCTCCAGTGTGGACGCCGCCATCACGTGTGGCTGGTGGCGCCAGGACTGGTCGGGATGCTGGTAGACGTAGCAGTGGTCGCAGGCGAGGTCGCACCGGCTGGTCAGCTTGAGCACGTACTGACTGAGCGGGCTGACCCGGCCGGGCGGCTTCCTGCCCGGCCCGCCAGCGTCAGATCGAAGAGCCGAAGCCTGCGACATCGACGCCGGTCGGGCGGTCGACCCTGCGGTCGTGGACCCGGGCGACGGCACGCGCCCGGGAGAGGGAGATCTGGCCGAGCGGTGTGTGCCGCAGGTCGTCCAGTGGCGGCGGGCTCGGGGTCGGGGTCGGGTCGGGACGGACTGCGATGCGATCCACGTCGGTTCCCCCATATGCGGTTGATGGTCGGTCGACATCCACGGTCGACGACACCATCGAAGATAATACATTTCACTCGCTGTGATGTCACTGCTGCGCTGCGCCATCTTCTTCGATCATCTTCGCCATCCAACCCTCGTTGGAGAGCGAGATGATCCGCTCGGCCTCGGCGACGAACGCGTCGTCGTCGGTCCAGCCGTGCCCGGTCTCGCGGGTCACGCACAGCCGGGCCAGCTGGTCGGCCGTCCGGGCGAACTCGATCTGCTGGGCCTCGTACTGCTGCGCGGCCCCGTAGCCGACCAGGGCGGTCGTCACGGTCGCCGCGACCCCGAGCCACGCGGTCAGGCCCAGCCCGTCGCCGAGCACCCCGACGGTCGCGGCGAGCAGGGCGCTGGCCACGGTCACCGCCGTCGCGGCCCACCGGACGCGCGCGGCCAGTCGGGCCATCCGCCGCGCCATCGGGGTGTAGTAGCCCGTCACCTCCCCCCGCACCCGGGCGGTGAGATAGCTCGGCACGTCCTCGACGTCGGGCAGCGGCCGCGCGACCGGCGCGAGGCCGACGGTCCGCCCGGCCAGGTCACCCGAGTCGTCGAGCAGGGTGTCGGCGCGCCGCAGCAGCACCGCGTCGCGGTCGGCGCCGGCGAACGGGGCCACCCCGGCCAGGTAGCGGTGGACGTCGGCCTTCAACGCCTCGGAGACCGACCGCAGCCGGGTCCACGCGTGCACCGTGTCCCGCGAGGTCCACCTCGCCGCCACCGGCACCAGCAGCAGCGCGGCGGCGGCGAGGATGGCCAGCGCGCGGCTGGCCGTCCGGTGCGGCTCGCCGAGCTGGGTGGCGAGCGAGCCGGCGACGGCGGCGCCGATGGTGAGGCCGACGACCGTACGCCGCGCGCGCACCACGCGCCGTTTCTCGGCCACCGCGGCCTGCGACCAGACGCTCTGCCGCTGCCAGACCATCGTGAGCGCCGCCGACGCATCGAAGTTCGCCACGCCCGCATGGTAGGTCAGCCGCGCCCACGGCCCGGGGACGCCGGGCGGCGGACGGGTCTAGCCGCGGGTCAACCGCTCGAGGTGCTCGGCCTCCCCGGGCGACGGCTCGCTCGGTCCGCTCAGCCGCAGCCGCCAGCGGGTCGTCCCGCCGTCGGGGCCGCGCAGCTCGCCGCGCGCCAGGGCACGGTCGATGTCCTGCCGCACCCGCTCCTCCCGGTGCGGTTCGGTGGCGAAGAGGATGTGCAGGCGCACCTCACCCCCGGACCGCTCGGCCCGGGTGTGGTGGGACGCGACCGGACAGGGCGGCTCGTGTTCCCAGTGGCCGCACAGGACCGTGGTGATCGCCGCCCCGGGCGCGCCCGGATCGGCGTCCGGCGCCATGTCGAGTACCGCCTGGTGAGCGAACCCCTGCCGCATGGCCACCATTCTGCCCCTGCCAGGCGCCGGCAGCCCATTGGTCGGGCCAGGTCAGGCGGCCGCGCCGGTGATCTCGGCCACCATGACGGACAGGGCGAACATGCCGGATTGCCACCGCTCTGCGCCGGTGCCCGCATCATGCACCTAGCGGCAAACCGCGCGAGCCGGGCAGCGCCCGCCCCGAGGCCCCGACAGAGATCACCTGTTCAGACCGCGACGGGTGGACCTCCGTTCACCAGACCGAAACAACCGGATGAGCCCCACCATCATCGGTTGCCTGAGTCAACCCATTGATATCAATGTTTGCGCGTGTGATCGTGCCTCCAGCACGTCGCCAACCCCCGGCGGCGCGCGACGGCCGGTCGTCACTCCGGGCACGCCGGCAGCTCCGGAGACCGCCGTCGCACCTGCTTTCGCTCGACCGGCGCGCCACCCCACCGGGCAACGGACGCGCCGACCCAGAACAGGAGCGCCCCTTTGAAGATCTCACCTCGCCTCGTCGCGCTCTCCGGCGCGGCAGCGGCCGGCCTGCTCGCCGCGGGAACAGCGGCGGCAGTCCAGGCCGCACCCCCGAGCCCCGCCCCGGCACCCGCCGAGGCCCGCGCGCTCGCCGCCAACGCGGCCAGCTCCCTGGTGGCCAGCCGGCCGCAGTACCTGCACGCCGGCGCCAACGACGGGTTCGTCCAGAAGCCGGTCATCTCCTCGGAGGGCACCCAGTACGTGCCGTACGAGCGCACCTACAAGGGCCTGCCGGTGGAGGGCGGCGACTTCGTCCTGGCCACGAACTCCGCCGGCCAGGTCACCTACGCCTCGGTGGCCCAGCAGCGGCCGCTCGGCGAGATCGCCACGACCCCGAAGCTCACCGCCGCGAGGGCGGAGAAGACGGCCCGCGCCCAACTGCGCACGGTCGCCGGGGTCGAGGGCACCACCCTCGTCGTCTACAACCTCGCCGAGACGCCCACGCTGGCCTGGCAGACCACCCTCACCGGCACCTCGGCCGAGGGCCCGAGCCGGCTGACCGTCGACGTGGACGCCGCGACCGGAAAGGTGCTGCGGAACCGGGAACGGGTCATGGACGGCACCGGCACCGGTTACTACAACGGGCCGAGCCCGCTGGCGCTCGACACCACCCTGTCCGGGAGCACGTACTCGCTGAAGGACCCGAACGTCGCCAACCAGAGCTGCCAGGACGCGGCCACCAACACCACGTTCTCCGGCTCGGACGACGCGTGGGGCAACGGCAGCGGCACGAGCAAGGAGACCGGCTGCGTCGACGCGCTCTTCGCCGCCCAGACCCAGCACAGGATGCTCTCCCAGTGGCTGGGCCGCAACGGCGCCAACGGCACCGGCGGCGCCTGGCCGATCCGGGTCGGCCTCAACGACCAGAACGCCTACTACGACGGGACCCAGGTCCAGATCGGCAAGAACACCGCCGGTCAGTGGATCAGCTCGATCGACGTGGTCGCCCACGAGATCGGCCACGGCATCGACGACAGGACGCCGGGCGGCATCTCCGGCGGCAACACCCAGGAGTTCGTGGCGGACACCTTCGGCGCCGCCACCGAGTGGTTCGCCAACGAGCCGTCCACCTACGACGCCCCGGACTTCCTGGTCGGCGAGAAGATCAACCTGGTCGGCAACGGCCCGATCCGCAACATGTACAACCCGTCGGCGGTGGGTGACGCCAACTGCTACTCCAGCAGCATCCCCACCCAGGAGGTGCACGCCGCGGCCGGCCCCGGCAACCACTGGTTCTACCTGCTGGCCATGGGCAGCAACCCGACCAACGGCCAGCCGACCAGCCCGACCTGCAACGGCAGCACCGTGACCGGCCTCGGCATCCAGAAGGCCATGAAGATCATGTACAACGCGATGCTGCTCAAGACGTCGTCCTCGTCGTACCTGAAGTACCGCACCTGGACGCTGCAGGCCGCCAAGAACCTCTACCCGGGCAGCTGCGCCGAGTTCGACACGGTCAAGGCCGCCTGGAACGCCGTCAGCGTCCCGGCCCAGACCGCCGACCCGACGTGCAGCACCAGCCCGACGCCGACCCCGACCACCACGACCACCCCGCCGTCGGGCAGCTGCTCCGGCCAGAAGCTGGCCAACCCCGGCTTCGAGTCCGGCAACGTCAGCTGGACCGCCTCCTCGGGCGTGATCACCAACTCGACCAGCCAGGCCGCGCACGGCGGTTCCTACAAGGCCTGGATGGACGGGTACGGCTCCACCCACACCGACACCCTGTCGCAGTCGGTGAGCATCCCGGCCGGGTGCCGCGCCACGCTCAGCTTCTGGCTGCACATCGACACGGCTGAGTCGGGCACCACCGCGTACGACCGGCTGACCGTGAAGGCCGGCAGCACCACCCTGGCCACGTACTCCAACGTCAACGCCGCCGCCGGCTACGTGCAGAAGACCTTCGACGTCTCCTCGCTCGCCGGCACCACCGCGACCATCTCGTTCAGCGGGGTGGAGGACAGCTCACTGCAGACGTCCTTCGTGGTGGACGACACCGCGCTCACCCTGAGCTGATCCGACCCGTACCACCGGCGGTCGGTCGCCGCGTCCCGCGGCGGCCGACCGCCGTCGTTTCGCGGCGGCGCCCGCCGGGCGCACCGCCGCACCCGCAGATGCGACCGTTCACCCACCATGACCCTCGGGCACGCGAGCCTGGTCGCCGCTTCCGCCACGCAGACGCGAGCCGCTAGGGTGACCCGGTGACCGTGTTCCGGATCAGCGAGGCCGCCGAGCTGTTGGGCGTCAGCACCGACACCGTGCGGCGCTGGGTGGACGCCGGGCGCCTGCCGGCGACCCGGGACGAGCACGGCCACCGGCTGGTCGACGGCGTCGAGCTGGCCGGCTTCGTCCGGGCCCAGGCCGCCGAGCCGGACGGGCGCGCCGAGTTCTCCTCGGCCCGCAACCGGCTGCGCGGGATCGTCACCGCCGTCGTCCGGGACACGGTGATGGCGCAGGTCGACATCCAGGCCGGCCCGTTCCGGGTGGTCTCGCTGATGAGCCGCGAGGCGGTCGACGAGCTGGGCCTGACGGTCGGCTCGGTCGCGGTCGCCGTGATCAAGTCCACCACGGTCGTGGTCGAGCGGGCCGCGCCGCTGCTGCGCGGGAGGAACAGCTGTTGACATCCTCCCCTCCCTGAAGGGAGGCGATTCCCCGTGGTCGCCCGTGGGGTTTCCTGCTTCATCGCCGACTGCCCGTAGGGAGGACTCCCGTGAGGTCTTACGTCAGCTCCACAGGCGTTTCACCTCTCCGCCAGCCCGGCGGCGAGGATGTTCCTGGCGGCGTTGACGTCCCGGTCATGCTCTGTGGCGCATCCGGGGCAGGTCCACGACCTGACGGTCAGCGGCATGGCCGTGGTGATGCGGCCACACGTCGAGCAGGTCTTGGACGACGGGTACCAGCGGTCGACCGCGATCACCGTCCGCCCGTACCAGGCGGCTTTGTACTCCAGCATTGCGCGCCGGTCCGACCAGGCAGCGTCGGAGATGGCACGGGCCAGACTGTGATTGCGGATCATGTTGCGCACGTTGAGGTCTTCGATCACGACCGTTTGATTTTCGCGGACGAGTCGGGTGGCCTCGTTCAGGAACGCCTCACTGAGGGGAGGGAGTGGCGTTTCCTTTCCCACCTGAAGGCGGGAGTATCCACGCCACAACACTGATGACGAGGATCCGTACCGCCCTGGCCGTCCTGCCGGTGGTGGCCGCCCTCGGCCTCGCCGGCTGCGGCGACGCCGACGACGGCGACCCGAGCGGCGTCGCCGGCACGGTGACCGTCTTCGCCGCCGCGTCGCTGACCGGGTCCTTCACCACCCTTGGCCGGCAGTTCGAGGACGCGCACCCGGGCGTACGGGTCACCTTCAACTTCGCCGGCAGCTCGGCCCTGGCCACCCAGATCACCCAGGGGGCCCCGGCGGACGTGTTCGCCTCGGCCGCCCCGAGGAACATGGCCACCGTCACCGACGCCGGGGCCGCCGACGGCTCCCCCACCGTCTTCGCCCGCAACCAGCTCGTCATCGCCGTGCCGAAGGGCAATCCCGCCGGGGTCGCCGGATTGGCCGACCTGACCCGGCCCGGCGTCAAGGTGGCGCTCTGCGCCGAGCAGGTGCCCTGCGGCGCGGCCGCCACCAGGGTGCTCGGCGCGGCGGGCGTGAAGCTGACACCGGTGACGCTGGAGCAGGACGTCAAGGGCGCGCTGTCCAAGGTGACGCTCGGCGAGGTCGACGCCGCGCTGGTCTACCGCACCGACGTCAGGTCTGCCGCCGCGAAGGCCGACGGCGTCGAGTTCCCCGAGTCCGCCGACGCCGTCAACGACTACCCGGTGGTGGTGCTGAAGGACGCGCCGAACCCGACCGCCGCCCGCGCCTTCGTCGCGCACGTCCGCTCCGACCAGGGCCGGGCCGTGCTCACCGACGCCGGCTTCCAGCCGCCCACCGGGTCGTGACCGCCGCACCGGAGGCCGCTGCGCCGCGTACCCGGCGGCGGCCCGGCCGGCGGGTGCCGGTCGCGCTGCTCGTACCGGCCGGGCTGGGGCTGCTCTTCCTGGTGCTGCCGCTGGCCGGGCTGCTGGCGCGTACCCCGTGGGCGACGCTGCCGCAGCGGCTGACCGCGCCGGGCGTGCTCACCGCGCTGCGGCTGTCGGTGCAGTGCGCCACCCTGGCCACCCTGCTCTGCCTGGCCTGCGGCGTACCCCTGGCCTGGCTGCTGGCGCGGGTGGAGTTCCCCGGCCGCCGGTTGGTGCGGGCCCTGGTCACCGTGCCGCTGGTGCTGCCCCCGGTGGTCGGCGGCGTGGCGTTGCTGCTGGTGTTCGGCCGCAACGGGCTGATCGGGCGGTGGCTGGACGGCGCCTTCGGCCTGACCCTGCCGTTCACCACCACCGGCGTGGTGCTCGCCGAGGCGTTCGTGGCGATGCCGTTCCTGATCATCGCGGTCGAGGGCGCGCTGCGCGGCGCGGACAGCCGCTACGAGGAGGCGGCGGCGACCCTCGGCGCGGGCCGGTGGACCACCTTCACCCACGTCACCCTGCCGCTGATCGCCCCCGGCGTCGCCGCCGGCGCGGTGCTCTGCTGGGCCCGGGCGCTGGGCGAGTTCGGGGCGACGATCACCTTCGCCGGCAACTATCCCGGCCGCACCCAGACCATGCCGCTCGCCGTCTACCTGGCCCTGGAGACCGACCTGGACGCGGCGATCGTGCTCAGCCTGATCCTGCTCACCGTCTCGGTGGCGATCCTCGCCGGGCTGCGCGACCGCTGGATCACCGGCCCGTGAGCACTCCGCTGCTCGACGCTCACCTGGTCGTCGACCGGGGCGCCTTCCGACTCGACGTCCGGCTGACCGTCGGCGCCGGCGAGGTGGTCGCGCTGCTCGGCCCGAACGGCGCCGGCAAGACCACCGCCCTGCGCGCCCTCGCCGGGCTCCAGCCGCTGACCGCCGGCCACGTCCTGCTCGACGGCGTCGACCTGGACCGGCCCGACCGGGCCCGCTGGATCCCGCCGGAGCGGCGCCGGGTCGGCGTGGTGTTCCAGGACTACCTGCTCTTCCCGCACCTGAGCGCGCTGGACAACATCGCGTTCGGCCCCCGCCGGCAGGGCCTCGACCGGCGGGCCGCCCGCGAGCAGGCGGCCGGCTGGCTGGACCGGGTCGGGCTGTCCGGGCACGCCCGGAGCCGGCCGCGGCAGCTCTCCGGCGGGCAGGCCCAGCGGGTCGCCCTGGCCCGCGCGCTCGCCGTACGCCCGCGGTTGCTCCTGCTCGACGAGCCGCTGGCGGCGCTGGACGCCCGGACCCGCCTGGACACCCGGGCCCACCTGCACCGGCACCTGGCCGATCACGACGGCGCGACGCTGCTGGTCACCCACGACCCGCTGGACGCGCTCGCCCTGGCCGACCGGCTGGTCATCGTCGAGGACGGCCGGGTGGTGCAGGAGGGGGACGCCGCCACCGTCACCGCCCGGCCGCGCACCGACTACGTCGCCCGCCTCGTCGGGCTGAACCTCTACCGGGGCCACGCCGACGGGCAGCGGGTACGCCTCGGCGACGGCTTCGCCCTGGTCACCGCAGACCGGCTGGACGGCGACGCCTTCGTGGTCTTCCGGCCCGCCGCCGTGGCCCTGCACCCGCGGCGGCCTGACGGCAGCCCCCGCAACACCTGGCCGGCCACCGTCGCCGGAGTGCAGCGGCACGGGGACAACCTGCGGGTGCAGCTCGCCGGCCCGGTCCCGGCCGCCGCCGACGTCACCCCGGCCGCCGCCGCCCAGCTTCGCCTGCAGCCCGGGCAGCGGGTGTGGGCGGCGGTCAAGGCCAGCGAGACCCGGGCATACCCGGCGGGGCCGGTAGGCTAGCGGTCCGGCTCCGGCTCGAAGACGTCCGGGACGCCGTCGTGGTCCTCGTCGGCGGTCTCGATCTCGTGCACCCGCCGGTAGACCCGGGTGCGGGCCCGCAGGATCACCGTCGCCAGCAGCGCGGAGAGCAGCGAGCCGGTGAGCACCGCGACCTTGACGTGGCCGTCACGCGCGCTGCCCAAACCGAAGGCCAACTCGCCGATCAGCAGCGACACGGTGAACCCGATCCCGCCGAGCAGCGCCAGGCCGAGCACGTCGAGCCAGTTCAGCCCCTCGTCGAGGTTGGCCCGGGTGAACCGGGACACCAGCCAGGTGGCGGCCAGGATGCCCACCGGCTTGCCGACCACCAGGCCGACCACGATGCCGGTCGCGACCCGGTCGGTCAGCGCGGTGGCCAGCCCGGCCAGGCCGCCGACCGTGACGCCGGCGGAGAGGAACGCGAAGATCGGCACCGCCACCCCGGCGGAGATCGGCCGGAACCGGTGCTCGAAGTGCTCGGCCAGGCCCGGCCCGGCGTCCGGCCCGCCGGCGGCCTCGCTGCGCAGCACCGGGACGGTGAAGGCGAGCAGCACCCCCGCCACCGTGGCGTGCACTCCCGAGGCGTGCACGAGCGTCCAGGTCACGGCGGCCAGCGGCAGCAGCAGCCACCAGGACCGGACCCGGCGCTGCACCAGCACGGCGAAGAGCGCGAGTGGCACCAGCGCGGCCAGCAGCGGGGCCACGGCGAGGCTGGAGGTGTAGAAGACCGCGATGATGACGATGGCGAGCAGGTCGTCGACGACCGCCAGGGTGAGCAGGAAGGTACGCAGCGCCGACGGCAGCAGCGGTCCCACCACCGCGAGCACCGCCAGGGCGAACGCGATGTCGGTGGCCGTGGGGATCGCCCACCCCCGGGCACCGTCGACCCCGGCGATGAGGACGAACAGCACCGCGGGTACGACCACCCCGCCGACCGCCGCCGCCACCGGCACCGCGGCCCGGCGCGGGTCGCGCAGGTCGCCGGCGACGAACTCGCGTTTGAGTTCCAGCCCGGCGACGAAGAAGAAGACCGCCAGCAGCCCGTCGGCGGCCCAGGTGGCGAGGGTGAGATCGAGGTGCAGCGACGCCGGGCCGACGGTGAGGTCCCGCAGCGCCCGGTAGCCGTCCGCCCAGGGTGAGTTCGACCAGAGCAGCGCGAGCAGCGCCCCGACGAGCAGGAGCGCCCCGCCCACGGTCTCCTTGCGGAGGATGGCGGAGATGCGGCTGGTCTCGCCCCAGGAGCGGCGGGCGAACAGGCTGGTACGGCGCCGGGGGGCGTCGGTCACGGGGTCTCCTCGTCGGCAGGGGTCGCGTCATCCACCGCCGACCAGACTTCCCGGCACACCAGGGCCAACCCTATCCCCGCCCCCGGCCGACGGCCCGACGACCCGGCGACGCGGACGCGCCGGCGGGCCGGTCCACGCGCGCCGGGTACCCCGCCGGCAGCGGCCCGAACCACGACGGCGCCGTGGACGCGGCGACGCCCGGCCGGTCGTCCGGCCGGGCGTCGTCACGGTGCCCAGGTGCTGGGGTCAGAGGCTGAGCTTCTGACCGGGGAAGATCAGCCCCGGGTCGGCGCCGACCACGCGCCTGTTGCGCTCGTACAGCGCCTGCCAGCCACCGGCCAGGTCCCGGGCGTCGGCGATCTGCGACAGGGTGTCGCCCGACCGCACCACGTACACGTCGCCGGTCGCGGCCGGCGCGCTGCGCCGCTGGCTGCGGGTGCTGTGCTGCTCCCGCGAGGACCGCTCGGTGGAGGCGGCCTTCGACGAGTTCCGCGAACTCGAGCGCCGCTCCGACTTCTGCGACTTCTGCGACTTCTCGCTGGTGGTGGCGTAGCTCTTGGTGGAGCCGCCCTTGCGGCCGCAGGTCGGCCAGGCGCCGATGCCCTGACCGTCGAGCACCTTCTCGGCGATGGCGATCTGCTCGCCCCGGCTGGCCAGGTCGGCGCGGGAGGCGTACTTCTTGCCGCCGTAGCCGGCCCAGGTGCTCTGCGAGAACTGCAGGCCGCCGTAGTAGCCGTTGCCGGTGTTGATGTGCCAGTTTCCGCCGGACTCGCACTGGGCGATGGCGTCCCAGTTGACGCTGGCGGCGCTCGCCGGCGACGCCGGCGCCAGGACGGCGGCGACCCCGGTGACCGCACCGACGGCGAGCGTGCCGACGGCGATGCGGCGCGAGCTGACCCGTCGGTGACGGGCGGTGTATTCAGTTGCCATGTGGATTCCTCCACGCCGACGAGGTGAGCTGTCGGGTTCGGGCCGAGGAGCCCGGCCGCCGTGGGCGGCTTCACCCCGAGGTGACGTGCACCGAGGAACGTGTGGGTCCCCCGCTCCATGCCCGCTGACAAAGGTCCCACCGGCCGGCGGCATGGATTAGGCGTTACCGGCCGTGGTGTCCGCGATCGCGAACACGAACGACGTTAGGAACTGTTTCGGGCGATTGCCCACTTCTTGTGAAGTTCTTCACCCGGCTGAGCGACGGGCCCTCGTCTGCAGTTGCAGACGGTCCCCCGGTTTGGACAATGTGCGGGCTCTGCGCGGCGGACGCCCTGTCCGGGGCAAGCCGGAGCTGTTCCGGGTACGCACAATGGACGCCTCAGCGGCGGCTCAGCGCGGGGGCGGCCGACGACAGCCATACGGGCGATCAGCCCCGACAACCGGGTGTCGGCGTAGGACACCTGTTCGACATCCTGCGATAATTCGGCGTGGCCCTCACACCCGAGCAGGCTCGCCTGCACCTTCCCCGCTTTCTCGCGCTGGTCGAGAAGACTGCGACCTGCTGGTACCTACCCGGGCGCGCACGTGAGAACGGCTACGGCACCCGCGTGGTCACGACACATTCGTCGTCGGCAGGTCACGTAGTAACGGCGAGTGCCGCGAATGTGCGAGAGCCTACGCGCGGCAGAAATACGGTTACCAGGGGACGGCAGCCGATCTGAAGAGGCGATGTCGCAACGGGCACGTACGGACGGCTGAGAACACCAGAACGGCCAACCGAACCCGGGACGGTAGGCAACGAACTGAGCGATTGTGTCTCGACTGCCGCCGCGAGGCGGTGTCGCGGTACGAGGCGAAGCGCCGACAGCCGACTCCGAGGAAGGATCAGCAGGGCCTTGGGCCGGACGGCGGCTAGAAGGACCGGACCGTGCCCCCACCGTGACGGCCAGCCACGACAGCGGTGAGGAGACGGGCCAACAGCCTCGGCAAAGCTGCGGACGAACTCCACCGCCGACGAAGTGGTCGGTCCGCGTACCGTGGCGGCCCTGCGCGGCGGTCACGCCGATGCCGGTGGTGACTGGCGGCCGGCCGACGACGCACGCCCGGAGGCAGACGGGGCACGCGGACGCTGCGGCGTGGCGGCACCGGTGGGGACGGGGCCTTCGTCCCGCGCTTCGACGGTCCCGGCCCGGTGGGCGAGCACCGGGCCGGGACCGTCGTCGCGTCAGAGGGTGCGGGCCAGCCGGTCGGCGAGGACCCGGGCGAACCGGGCCGGGTCGGCCAGGTCGCCGCCCTCGGCGAGCAGCGCCATGCCGTACAGCAGCTCGGCGGTCTCGGTGAGGGCGGCGGAGTCGCCGCCCTGCTCGTGCGCCACGCGCAGGCCGGTGACCAGCGGGTGGGTCGGGTTGAGTTCGAGGATGCGCTTGACCTTCGGCACCTCCTGCCCCATCGCGCGGTACATCTTCTCCAGCGTGGGCGTGATGTCGTGCGCGTCGCCGACGACGCAGGCCGGCGAGGTGGTCAGGCGGGAGGAGAGCCGCACCTCCTTGACGCTGTCGGCCAGCGCGCCGCCGAGGAAGGCGAGCAGGGCGGCGTACTCCTTGGTCTGCCGCTCCCGTTCCGTTTCGGCCTCCTGGCGTTCCTGCTCGGTGTCCAGGTCCACCTCGCCCTTGGCGATCGAGCGCAGCGGTCGGCCGTCGAACTGCGCGACCCGCTCCACCCACACCTCGTCGACCGGGTCGGTGAGCAGCAGCACCTCGTAGCCCTTGGCGCGGAAGGCCTCCATGTGCGGCGAGTTCTCCAACATGGCCCGGGTCTCGCCGGTGGCGTAGTAGATCTCCTCCTGGCCGTCCTTCATCCGCTCGACGTACTCGCGCAGGGTGGTGGGCTCGGTGGCGTCGTGGGTGGAGGCGACCGAGACGATGTCGAGGATCGCCTGCTGGTTGTCCGGGTCCTCCAGCAGCCCCTCCTTGACCACCCGGCCGAACTCCGACCAGAAGGTCCGGTACCGGTCGGCGTGCTCGGTGCGCATCTCCTTGACGGTGGCGAGCACCTTGCGGACCAGCCGGCGGCGCACGATCTGGATCTGCCGGTCCTGCTGCAGGATCTCCCGGGAGATGTTCAGCGACAGGTCGTGCGCGTCCACCACGCCCTTGACGAAGCGCAGGTAGTTGGGCATGAGCGCGGCGCAGTCGTCCATCACGAAGACCCGCTTGACGTACAGCTGCACCCCGCGCCGGCCGTCGGCCATGAACAGGTCGAACGGGGCATGCGTGGGGATGAAGAGCAGCGCCTCGTACTCGAAGACGCCCTCGCCCCGCATGTGGATGGTCTCCAGCGGGTCGGCCCAGTCGTGGCTGACGTGCCGGTAGAAGTCGCGGTACTCCTCCTCGGCGACCTCGTCGCGCGGCCGGGCCCAGAGCGCCTTCATCGAGTTGAGGGTGACCGGCTCGGCGTCGGGGGTGACGAGCCGGATCGGCCAGGCGATGAAGTCGGAGTACCGCTTGACGATCTCGCGGATCTTGCCGTGGTCGGTGTAGTCGGCGAGGTTGTCCTCGCTGTCGGCCGGCTTCAGGCGCACGGTGACGGAGGTGCCCTGCGGGGCGTCGTCGACGTTCTCCACCACGTAGGTGCCCTCGCCGGTGGACTCCCAGCGGGTGCCCTCGGTCTGACCGGCCCGGCGGGTGAGCAGGGTGACCGTGTCGGCCACCATGAACGTCGAGTAGAAACCGACCCCGAACTGGCCGATCAGGTCCTGCGCGGCCGCCTCCCGGGACTCCTTCAGCTTGCGCAGCAGCTCGGCCGTGCCGGAGCGGGCAATGGTGCCGATCAGCGAGACGACGTCCTCGCGGGACATGCCGATGCCGTTGTCGCGCACGGTGAGGGTACGGGCCGCCGGGTCGGTCTCGATCTCGATGTGCAGGTCGGCGGTGTCGGCCGCCAGGTCCTTGTCGACCAGCGACTCCAGCCGTAGCTTGTCCAGCGCGTCGGAGGCGTTGGAAACCAGCTCACGCAGGAACACGTCCTTGTGCGAGTAGATCGAGTGCACCATCAACTGCAGCAGTTGACGCGTCTCGGCCTGGAACTCCAACGTCTCGGTCCGGCTGCTCACACCAACCTCCTCATCGGGCTGTTTCGGTCCACGGGACAGGATCCGCGGGAGAAGGATACGAGCTGTCGTGGTCGCCCGGTCACCGCCGGTCGCCGTCCGGGCGGCGGACCAGCAGGCAGGCCTGCGGGGTGGATTCCGTCCGCCCGTCCCACTCCTGCGGCTCCCGGCACAGCTGGGCCCGCACGTCCAGCCCGGCGGCGTCCAGCAGCCGCGCCACCCGCTCGGGCCGGCGGCGGTGGAAGGTGAGGGAGACCGGAAGCCCCCACGCGTCGGTGAGGTGCAACGGCTCGTCGCCGACCTGGAAGGCCAGCAGCAGGTGCCCGCCGGGGGCGAGGACCCGGTGGAACTCGGCGAAGGCGGCCGGCAGCCGGTCGTCGGGCAGGTGGATGACCGAGTACCAGGCGACCAGGCCGGCGAGCGCGCCGTCGGGCAGGTCGAGCTCCAGCATGGATCCCTCGGTGAAGCGCAGGTCGGGGTGATCCCGCCGGGCCTGCGCGACCATGCCCGGCGACAGGTCCAGGCCGGCCGCGTCCAGCCCCAGGTCGTGCAGATGCCGGGTGATCCGGCCGGGGCCGCAGCCCACCTCCAGCACCGGCCCGCCCCCGCCGGTGAGCACCAGCTCGGCGAAGGCCGCGAGCATGGCCCGCTCGAGCGGGCGGGCGGCCAGCTCGTCGCGGACGAACTCGAGGTAGCCGGCGACCATGGTGTCGTAGGAGGTGCGGGTGGCGGTGAGGAAGTCCGGTTCGGTCACGACCGCCGACCCTACCGCCGGGCGGCCGGCGACAGGGTCCGGCGGGACCTGCCGCCCGTACGCGTCGCGCCCCGCCCGTTCCCGGCCACGCCGGCGGGTATTCTGCACCCGGTCCGCAGCCCAGTCGCAGGAGGTCGTCGTGTCCAGGGACACGGAGCGCAAGCTCATCGCCTCCAACAAGAAGGCCCGGCACGACTACACCGTCCTGAAGACGTACGAGGCGGGGATCGTGCTGGCCGGCACCGAGGTGAAGTCGCTGCGGGAGGGGCGGGTGTCCCTGGTCGACGCCTTCGCCCAGGAACGCGACGGCGAGATCATGCTCTACGGCCTGCACATCGCCGAGTACGGCTACGGCACCTGGACCAACCACCAGCCCCGCCGGACCCGCAAGCTGCTGCTGCACCGGGTGGAGATCGCCCGGATCCTGGAGAAGCTGCGCGACGGGGGCGTGACGCTGGTGCCGCTGTCGATGTACTTCAGCAACGGCTGGGCCAAGGTCGAGCTGGGCCTGGCCCGGGGCCGCAAGTCGTACGACAAGCGGCAGGCGCTCGCCGAACGCGACGCCAACCGGGAGATCGCCCGCGAGCTGGGCCGCCGCCTCAAGGGCCGCCGCCCCGCCTGAACACCCGTACGGTTCACCGCGGCGATGTTCCACAAGACTTCTTGTACATCACGTCTTGTACGTCTAGCCTGTTCCCATGTCCGAGGACGAGTCGACCCTGCACCTCACCGATCCGCGCGCCATGCGCGCGCTGGCCCACCCCACCCGCCTGCGACTCCTCGGCGAGCTGCGAACACGCGGCCCGCAGAGCGTCGGCATGCTCAGCGAGCTGGTGGACGAGGCCGTCGGTTCGGTCAGCTACCACCTCGGCAAGCTCGCCGAGCACGGCTTCATCCGGGAGGCTCCCGAGCACGCCCGCAACCGCCGGGAACGGTGGTGGCGGGCGGCGCACGACCGCACCAACTGGGAACCCGTCGAGGTGCTGCACGACCCGGAGCGCAAGCTCGCCTCCGACCTGCTGCGCCGGGCCTCCTTCCAGCGCTACGTGGAGCGGTTCCAGGCCTACCTCGACAGCGAGGCCACCCTCGGCCCGGAGTGGGTGCGGGGGACCACCAGCAGCGACCAGATCATGCACCTGACCCCCGACGAGCTGCTCGAGTTGCGCGGCGAGCTGGCGGAGCTGGGCGCCCGCTGGCGGGCCCGCAGCGATCCCGACCGGCCCGGCGCCCGCACCGTCACGCTGATCTGGCAGGCCTACCGGGGGCCGCAGTGACCGCCGCGCCCCGCCATTGGAGCCCGCTGCTCGGCCTGCTCGTCGGCCACACGGTCTCGCTCACCGGCAACATGCTCACCTACATCGCCCTGCCGCTCTACGTGCTGGCCGAGACGGGCTCACCGGCGGCGACCGGCCTGACCGGGGCGTTCGCCGCCGCGCCGGTGGTGCTCGGCGGCGCCCTCGGCGGCGTGGTGGTCGACCGGATCGGCTACCGCCGGGCCAGCGTCGTGGCCGACCTGGTGTCCTGCGCGACGGTCGCCGCCATCCCGCTGCTCGACGCGACCGTCGGCCTACCGTTCTGGGCGCTGCTCGCGCTGGTCTTCGCCAGCGGCCTGCTCGACACGCCGGGGCAGACCGCCCGGACCGCGCTGCTGCCCGAGGCGGCGACCGCCGCCCGGGTGCCGATCGAGCGGGCGATCGGCTGGTTCGAGGCCACCGAACGGGGCTCGCGACTGCTCGGCGCGCCGGTGGCCGGACTGCTGGTCGCGGCTGTCGGCGCGCTGCCGGTGCTGGCCGTGGACGCCGCCACCTTCGCCGTCTCCGCGCTGGTGGTGGCGCTGCTGGTGCCTCGCGCCATGCGCCCGGCCGAGCCGGCGCCAGAGGAGTCCGGCGGATACTGGCGGAACTTCGCCGCCGGGGTGCGGTTCCTGGTCCGGGAGCCGCTGCTGCGCGCGGTGGTGCTGCTGGTGCTGATCACCAACTGCTTCGACGCGACGAAGAGCAGCGTGCTGCTGCCGGTGGTGGCGACCCGCGAGCTCGGCGGGGCCACCGCGTTCGGCCTGCTGGTCGGCGCGATGGGCGGCGGCGCGCTGGTCGGCTCGCTGCTGTTCAGCGCCGTCGGCCACCGGCTGCCCCGCCGCGCCACCTTCGTCACCACCTTCGCGGTCGCCGGCGGGCCACCCTTCTGGGCCCTGGCCGCCGCGCCGCCACTGCCGCTGGTGGTCGCGATCTTCGCGGTCTCCGGTCTCGCCGCGGGGGCGATCAACCCGCTGATCGGCGCGGTCAAGCTGGAGCGGGTGCCCGCGCACATGCGGGCCCGGGTCTACGGGGTGGTGGGGGCCGGCTGCTGGGCCGCCATGCCGCTCGGCGCTCTCGGCGCCGGCCTGGCCACCGACCGGTTCGGCCCCACCGCCACCCTGGTCACGATCGGCACCGCCTACGTCCTCGTCGTGCTCACCCCACTGCTGGGCGGCCCGTGGCGCCGGATGGGCCGGCCGGCGACGGTGGCCGAGCGGCCGGCCGACCTGGCCAGCACACCCGGCTGAGCCCCGGCCGGCCGCTGGTTGCCGGGGCGGCGCCGGCCCGCGCCGCCCCGGCAATGAACGCGGGACATTCGCCGTTGCGCACCGCAGCCGCGGCGTCGCCGGCGTATCCATGCGCGGCGGCCGCGCCGCGCGCACCCCGGCGCTGCGGCTTAGACTCCGGACATGAGGCGTGGAGCTTGACCAGCGAATCAGTGCGTTCCGTGCCGCCAGGACATGTCTGCTGGACCTTCGACGACACGACGGTCTTCGACACCCGGGCACAGCGGTTCCTCCTCGCCGGCCTCGACGCCGGCGAACGGGTCCGCTACGTCACCGCCGAGCCGGGGGACGTCGCCCTGGCCCGGTGGCAGGGCGTCCCGCGCCTGCGCGAGGCGCTGCGCGGTGGGGCGGCGGAGGTGGTGTCGGTGCGCGACACCTACGGCGAGCGGCACGTCGTCGACCCGGCCGCCCAGGTCGCCGCCTACGCCGCGTTGACCGACGCGGCCCTGGCCGACGGTCACGCCGGCCTGCGGGTGGCCGCCGACGCGACGACGCTCGTGGTCACCGCGGAGCAGCGCGCCGCCTTCACCCGCTACGAACACCTGGTCGACCGCTACATGCGGGTCCGGCCGATGTCGGCCGCCTGCGGGTACGACCGGCGGGTGCTGGACGGCCGGGCGATCGAGGAGCTGGCCTGCCTGCACCCGGCGGCCGATCCGGGGACCACCCTGTTCCACCTGTACGCGGGGCGCGAGGAGCTGGTCCTCGCCGGGGAGCTGGACACCTCCAACCAGGACGTCTTCGACACCGCGCTCACCCGCGCGCACGTCGACGACCCGGCCGGCGAGCTGGTGGTCCGCGCCGACGAGCTGCGCTTCATCGACCACCGGAACCTGATCCACCTGCACCGGCACGCCGCCCGTCGCGGCGGCACGGTGGTCCTGCACACCCCGCTGACCTCCGCCGCCCGGCTGGTCGAGCTGCTGGGGCTGTCCCGCGTCCGGGTCGCGGTGGTGGCGCGATGAGGACCGGCGCGGCCGCCGGGCATCGCGGCTACTTCCACGAGGCCGTCTGCTACGGCTCCGACGACGATCTGCTCGCCGTCGTGGTGCCCTTCCTCACCGGCGGGGTCGCCGCCGGGGAGCCGACCCTGGTCGCCTTCGGCGAGCGCAACACCGCGCTGGTGCGCGCGGCGCTCGGCCCGGACTCCGGGGTGTCGTACCTCGGCGGTGGCGACGTGTACGCGCGACCGACCGCGGCGATCAGGTCGTACCGCCAACTGCTGGCCGACCACGTCGCCGCGGGGGCGGGACAGATCCGCATCATCGGCGAGCTGCCCCCGTCGGCGTTCGGCCCGACCTGGGACTGGTGGGCCCGCTACGAGTCGGCGATCAACCACGCGTACGACGACTTCCCGCTGTGGAGCATGTGCGCGTACGACACCCGCACCACCCCATCCGCGATGCTGGCGGACGTGGTCCGCACCCACCCGCGCACGGCGATGCCGGACGGGCGGCACGTGCCGAACGAGGGCTACACCCCGCCGGAGCTGTATCTGCTGGAGAACCGGCCGATCGTGCCCGATCCGTTGCAGGCGGGCGCTCCGGCCGTCGAGCTGCACGACCCGACACCGGCGCGGGCCCGCGAGGCGGTGCACGAGGCCGGTCGCGGCCGGCTGAAGGTCGACGACGTCGACGACCTGGCCGTGGCGGTGAGCGAGGTGGTGACCAACGCGCTGCGACACGGGCGGCCACCGGTGCGGTTCCGGCTCTGGGTCGGCGAGGACCGGATCGTGGTGAGCGTCGAGGACCGCGGCGCCGGGCCGAGCGACCCGTACGCCGGTCTGCTGCCCGCGGGGGGCGCGGCGCCGGGCGGGCTCGGGCTGTGGATCACCCATCAGTCGTGCAATCACGTCGCGATGCACCGCGGCGCGGATGCCTTCACGCTGCGCCTGACCGCAGGCAACCCGCACGTCACGCCCTGACGGGCGGCGGCCGGCCCGACGGGGCGGGTCAGGCGCGGGGCCGGTCAGTCGCGGAGCAGGTCGGCGTGGACGGCGCGCAGCCGGTCGAGGGTGCGGTCGGTGCCCGGTGGGACGCGCTGGTCCAGCTCGGCCCAGAGCTCGGCGAGGGCGGCGGTGACCGCGCGCAGCTCGGCGGCGTGCCGGCGGGCGCCGTGGCGGTGCGCCTCCTCCAGGCGGCGGGCCCAACCGGCGGTGACGGCGGCGAGGCGCTCACCGTCGGCGCGGGCCTGGGCGGCGGTACGGGCCGCGGCGGCGGGCACGATCGCGGCGACCGGGCGGGAATCGCCGTCGCGGGTGACCAGGGTGACCGTGTCGGTCAGCTCGGCCATGGCGATCAGCTGGGTCAGCCGGGTGCGCAGCTCGCGCAGCGGCAGGGAACGGGGTCGACCACTGTGGTCGGTCAGCGCGGGGGCAGCCATGCCACCCATGCTGGAACCGGGGTACGACATTTACCGTCGTGACGGTCCGTCGGGGCGGCGGCGGTGCGGCCGGAAGGGGGCGGGTGGGCGGCGGCCCGCCCCGCCCCCGGTCGGTCAGCTCGCCTGCAGGGTCACGTCGTCGATGACGAAGCTGGTCTGCAGCGACGAGTCCTCGGTGCCGGTGAACTTGAGGGTGACGGTCTGGCCGGCGTACGCGCCCACGTTGAACGAGCGCAGCACGTAGCCACTGGCGGCGTTGAGGTTGGAGTACGTCGCCAGGGTGGCGGTGCCCACCTGCACGGTCAGCCGGTCGTACGCGGTGCCGGTGGTGGTCTCGGCGGTGTCGATGTGCAGGTAGAAGGCGAGGGTGTACGTCGAGCACCCGGCCGGCACGGTCACCGACTGCGACAGCGTGTCGGTGTGGGTGCTGCCGTAGCCGTCGAGCCACGCCTTGTACGACCCGGTGCGGGCCGGCTGGCTGGCCGAGTTGGTGATCACGCCCGAGGTGGCGGTCCACGGGGTGGTGCCGGACTCGAAGCCACCGTTGCCGATCACCTGGCCGCCGGCGCACCCCCCGGTGCCGGTCACGGTGAGGCTGTAGGTGGCGGTGCGGGTGACCGATCCGGTGCCGGTGACCGTGATGGTGAAGGTGCCGGTGGTGGCGGTCGACGAGGCGCTGACGGTCATCGTGGCGGAGCCGCCGGAGGTGACCGACGAGGGGCTGAACGACACGGTCACGCCGCTGGGCGCGCCGGTGGCGGAGAGCGTCACCGGCTGCGGGCTGCCGCTGGTGGTGGCGGTGCTGACGGTGGCGGTGGTGGACGCGCCCCGGGCCACGCTGCCGGAGGTCGGGCTCACCGACACCGAGAAGTTGTTGGTCGGGGTGCCGGTGCCGACCGCGAGCTGCCAGATGGCGTACGCGACGCCGTCGGCGCTGCGGTTGAGCACGGTCGCGCTGATGTTGCTGGTGGTGTCGCAGGAACGGTGGTAGCAGGGGTCGTACGCGGCGTTGGCGGTGCCGCCCCACTTGGTCGCCTGGGCGCTGGTCTTGCGGGCGCTGGCGCCGGCGGCGTACCCGGAGGTGGGGATGCCGCCCTGCTGGAACGAGTAGTCGTCCGAGCGGCCCTGTCCCTCGACGTTCTCCTCCGGCTGCAGTCCCAGCGAGTCCCAGTACGCCTTGAGCGGCGCGGCGGTGGTGGAGGTGAGCCGGTTGATGAAGTAGCCGCCGTTGGTCGAGCCGACCATGTCGAAGTTGTAGTAGCCCTTGATGTAGCCGCGCTGGGTGGCGTTGAGCGAGTTGACGTAGAACTCCGAGCCGTTGAGGCCCTGCTCCTCGTCGGTCCACCAGGCGAACCGGACCCGCTTGGTCATCGACGGGTTCTGACTCGCCAGCACCAGCGCGTTCTCCAGCAGGGTGGCCGAGCCGGAGCCGTTGTCGTTGATGCCCGGGCCGGCGGAGACGCTGTCCAGGTGCGCGCCGAACATGACGACCTGGTCGGCGGGGCCCTGCGGCCACTCGGCGATCAGGTTGTTCGACGGGTACGTGCAGGAGGAGCAGTACTGCTCGCTGACCGTGTAGCCGGCGGCCTGGAGCCGGGTCTTGAGGTAGTTGACCGACGCCGTGTAGCCGGCCGAGCCGGCCCGCCGGGTGCCGCCGTTGTTGGTGGCGATGGTCTGGAACTGGGTCAGGTGGGCCTGGACGTTGGTCACCGAGATGTCCGGCGCCGCGAGGGCGGCGAGCGGGGCGGCGGCCGGCGGGGTGGCCGTGGCCGGTGGCGCGGCCAGCGTCATCGTCACGGCGGCGAACACGGCGAGGGCGAGGCCCTTCGTCGGCGTGCTACGTCTCATGCGAACTCCTCGTGGGGTCGGCGGGCGTGGCCGGATCCCTGGCCGGGGTCAGGTCGGGGTGGACGGGATCTCGCGGCCCGGGGGTGAGGTCGCGGCGGTCACGCCGGGGAATGAAACACTGACATGTATCAATCTCCCGGTCAACCGGCCGAACGGTGTCACAATCCCGGCCCGTCGAAGAGCACGCCCGTCCCCCGCCTCACGAAAACCCGGCGACCTGCGGTGATGCCGCCACCGGCGGAGTAGCCACCCCGTGTACACACCACGCGTATACTCGGTGTGTATAGTCGCCGGCATGTCCATCGGTCAGACCTTCCTCGGCCTGCTGGAGGAGACTCCCCGGCACGGCTACGACATCAAACGCCTCTACGACGAGCGCTTCGGCCACGCCCGCCCGCTGGCCTACGGCCAGGTCTACGCGACCCTGTCCCGGCTGCTGCGCAGCGGCCTGGTCCAGGTGGAGGCGGTCGAGCCCGGCGAGGGTCCCGAGCGCAAGCGGTACGCGATCACCGAGGCGGGCGTGACCGACGTCGAACGTTGGCTGGCCACGCCGGAGAAGCCCGAGCCCTACCTGCAGAGCACCCTCTACACCAAGGTGGTGCTGGCGCTGCTGACCGACCGCGGCGCCGCCGACCTGCTCGACGTGCAGCGCGCCGAGCACCTGCGGCTGATGCGGGAGCTCACCCGCCGCAAGCGCGACGGCGACCTCGCCGAGCAGCTGATCTGCGACCATGCCCTGTTCCACCTGGAGGCCGACCTGCGCTGGCTCGAGCTGACCGCCGCCCGCCTCGACGAGCTGGCCGCGGAGGTGCGCAGGTGAACCCCACCCCGCTGCTGGCCGCCGAGGACCTGCACCGTCGCTTCGGCGCCACCGTGGCGCTGGCCGGCGCGTCGCTGCGCGTCGACCCCGGCGAGGTGGTCGCCGTGATGGGCTCCTCCGGTTCCGGCAAGTCGACCCTGCTGCACTGCCTCGCCGGCATCGTCCGCCCGGACGGCGGTCGGGTCCGCTACGACGGGCGGGACCTGGCCGAGCTGTCCGACGCCGAGCGCAGCGCCCTGCGCCGGGAGAGCTTCGGGTTCGTGTTCCAGTTCGGCCAACTGGTGCCCGAGCTGACCTGTCTGGAGAACGTGGCGCTGCCGCTGCGGCTGGCCCGGGTCGGCCGCCGGGAGGCCGAGCGCCGGGCGCTGGACTGGCTCACCCGGGTGGAGGTGGCCGAGGTGGCGGGCAAGCGGCCCGCCGAGGTCTCCGGCGGCCAGGGGCAGCGGGTCGCGGTGGCCCGGGCGCTGGTCGGCCGGCCCCGGGTGGTCTTCGCCGACGAGCCGACCGGCGCGCTGGACTCGCTCAACGGCGAACGGGTGATGCGGCTGCTGACCGGGGCCGCCCGGGAGACCGGCGCGGCTGTGGTGCTGGTGACCCACGAGCCGCGGGTGGCCGCGTACTCCGATCGGGAGGTCGTGGTGCGCGACGGCCGCACCCGCGATCTCGAGCCGGTCGCGTGAGCGCGGCCGGACGGATCCGGGGCGCGGCGGCCGACCTGGCGATGGGCGCCCGGATGGCGGTCGGCGGCGGCCGCGACGGGTGGACCCGGGCGGTGCTCACCGCGCTCGGCGTCGGCATCGGCGTGGCGCTGCTGCTGCTCGCCGCGTCGGTGCCGGGCGCGCTCGACGCCCGCGAGGCGCGCGGCGACGCCCGCGACGACCTGCGGATGGGCCAGGAGCTGGCGCCGGCGGCGAACACGCTGCTGCTGGCCACGGCGGACACCGAGTTCCGGGGCCGCCCGGTGCGCGGCCGGCTGGTGCGCCCGGACGGACCCGACGCCCCCGTCCCGCCGGGGCTGACCCGGCTGCCCGCGCCCGGTGAGGCGGTGGTCTCCCCCGCCCTGCGGGAGGTGCTCGACTCCCCCGACGGCGCGCTCTTCGCGCCCCGCCTGGGCGGTGCCCGGGTCACCGACACCATCGCCGACGACGGTCTGGCCGGCCCCGGCGAGCTCGCCTACTACGCCGGCGACGACCGGCTGAGCACCGAGCGGGGCGCCACCCGGCTGGACCGCTTCGGGGGCGGGCTGCCCGGGGAGGGCTTCGGGCCGGTGCTGCTGCTGCTCGTCGCGGTCATCTTCGTGGTACTCCTGCTGCCCATCGCGGTCTTCCTCGGCGCCGCGGTGCGCTTCGGCGGCGAACGTCGCGACCGCCGCCTGGCCGCGCTGCGGCTGGTCGGCGCGGACGCGGTGATGATCCGGCGGATCGCCGCCGGCGAGGCCGCCGCCGGCGCGCTGCTCGGGGTCGCCGTCGGGGGCGCGCTCTTCGCCCTCGGCCGCCAGCTCGTGCCGCTGGTCACCCTCTTCGACCTCAGCGTGTACGCCTCGGACGTCCGCCCGCCGCTGCCGCTGGCGGTGATCGTCGCCGTCGCCGTGCCGGCGCTGGCCGTGCTGGTGTCCATGGTGGCGCTGCGCGCGGTCGTGGTGGAGCCGCTCGGGGTGACCCGGCGCGGCGTGCCGGCACGCCGTCGGCTCTGGTGGCGGCTGCTGCTGCCGGTCGTCGGGCTCGCCCTGCTGTACCCGCTCACCGGCATCCGCGACGACGGCTCCGCCACCACCCGCTACCAGGTGGCGGTCGGCGCCGTGCTGCTGCTCGTCGGCACGGTCACCCTGCTGCCCTGGGCGACGGAGCTGCTGGTCCGCCGGCTGCGGGGCGGGCCGGTCGGCTGGCAGCTCGCGGTGCGACGGATGCAGCTGGACAGCGCCACCTCCGCCCGGCTGGTCAACGGCATCGCCGTGGCGGTGGCCGGCACCATCGGGCTGCAGATGCTCTTCGCCGGGGTGGGCCGGGAGTTCACCACCCCCACCGGGCAGGACACCTCCCGGGCGCAGATCCAGGTGCAGCTGCCGGCCGGCCCGGACACCGCCGGGGCGGTCCGGCGGCTGGTCACCGCCGCCGGGGTCACCGGCGCGAACAGCACCCTCATCACCACCGCGGCCGCGGACGGCGTGGAGAACGCCCTGGTGGAGGTGCGGGTCGGCGACTGCGCCGCGCTGGCCGAGTTCGCCCGGCTCGACCGCTGCGCCGACGGCGACACCTTCCTGGCGCGCGCGCCGGACGGGCCCACCGTCGCACCCCGCGCGACGCTGATCGTCGACGGGACGTCGCGGTGGCGGGTGCCGGCCGACGCTCGCAGCGTCCCGTCCCGGCCCACCCCGGCCGGCTGGGAGCAGAGCGCGGTGCTCATCACCCCGGCCGCGCTGGGCGGCGCGACGCCGGCCGAGCTGCGCGGCGAGGTGTTCCTCCGGCTCGACCCGGACGCGCCGGACGCGGTGGAGCACGTCCGCAACTCCGCCGCGACGATCGACCCGACCATGGCGGTCACCACGCTGACCGCGGTGCGCGAGAGCGATCGGTTCGCCGACGTCCGGCGCGGCCTCTACATCGGCGTGGTGGTCACGCTGCTGCTGATCGCCGCGAGCATGCTCGTGGGCACCCTGGAACAGCTACGGGAACGCCGCCGGCTGCTGGCCATGCTGGTCGCCGTCGGCACCCCCCGTACCACCCTCGGCTGGTCGGTGCTCTGGCAGACCGCGGTGCCCGTGCTGGTCGGGCTGATGCTCGCGGTGGTCTTCGGGCTCGGCCTCGGCGCCGTGCTGCTGCGCATGGTGCAGGCCCCGGTGACGGTGGCGTGGCCCGTCGTCGGGCTCTCCGTCGCGCTCGGCGCGCTGACCGTGCTGCTGGTCACCGGGCTGAGCCTGCCCATGCTGCTCCGGCTGACCCGGCCGGACGGGCTGCGTACCGAGTGACCGCCTCCCCCGGGGCCGCACCGCGCCGCGCGGGCGGCCCCGGGCAGGATGGGGCCATGCGCCTGGTCTCCCTGCTGCCCTCCGCGACCGAGATCGTCTACGCCCTCGGCCTCGGCGGGGACCTGGTCGGGGTGACCTTCGAATGCGAGGTACCGGCCGCCGACCGGGCCGACAAGACCGTGGTCGTCGGCGGCACGGACACCCGGGGCATGGCCCCGGGTGAGATCGACGCGCACGTCCGGGCTCAACTCGCCGCCGGCGCCGACCTCTACACGCTGCACGCCGACGCGCTCGCCGGGCTGGACCCCGAACTGATCCTCACCCAGGACCTGTGCCGGGTCTGCGCCCTGCCCTCCGGGCACGTCGCCGACGCCCTCGACCACCTGGGCTGCCGCGCCGACGTGCTCTCGCTCGACCCGTACACCCTGGACGAGGTGCTAACGAGCATCCTCGCGGTGGGCGATGCCGCCGGCGTACCGGAGCGGGCACGGGCGCTGGTGGACGGTCTGCGCGACCGGCTCGCGGCGGTCGCGGCGGCGGTCGGCGACCGGCCACGGCCCCGGGTGGCGGTGGTGGAGTGGACCGACCCGCCGTTCACCGCCGGGCACTGGATCCCCGACCTGGTACGCGCCGCCGGCGGCGAGCCGGTGGCCACCCGCCCGGGCGCCCGCTCGGTGCAGGTGTCCTGGTCCGAGCTGCGTGCCGCGGCACCGCAGGTCGTACTGGTCACGCCCTGCGGCTTCCGCCTCGACGGCGCGGTCGGCCAGGCCGAGGCGGTGGCGGAGCACTTCCCGGGCACGCCGGTCTGGGCGGTCGACGCCGACGGACTGGTCGTCCGCCCCGGCCCGCGGCTGGTCGACGGTGTCGAGGCGATCGCCGCCGTCCTGCACCCGGACGCGGTGCCCGCCCCGCCCGCCGGCGCGGTGGCCCGGGTGGCCTGACCGCCCGACCGGCGCGACCCAGGTACTCCGGCGGGGGTAACGGCGGGGCCCTCGAGATCAGGTCGCATTTTCCGAGTCTCAGGACGGCGTGTCGTCTCGGGAAATGCGACTGGATCATGGAGATCGGGCAGGGCGGCGGTGGGGCTGTGCGGGCGCGGGGGGGGGGGAACTGGGCGGGCACTTCGTGGGTCCGGCGAAACCCGGTCAGCCCGCCCCGCCCGGACCGGCCGTTGAGGACTGTTACTCCGCTGTTACGCCCCGGTGGGACGGCTGTGGCGGATCGCGCCGACCGTCGTACTCACCGGCCGATCGGGCCGAACGTAACGGCAGGGAGGACACCATGCGATCCACGAGGACACTGGGGGCGGTGGCGACGGTCATGCTCGCCGTCCTGCTCACCGCCACGGCGGCCACCGCGGGAGCGCGGCCCACGACCACCGGCACGCAGGTCGCGCCCCGGGCGGTCACCGGCGCGCCGTACTGCGGGATCACCTGGGGCAGCCTGGAGAAGACGACCGGCCCGCTCAGCAGCGCCCCGCTGACCCAGGTACGTACCGGTCGGCACGACTGCTTCGACCGGGTGGTGTTCGAGTTCGCCGGCCCGGTGAGCGGCTACTCGGTCGCCTACGGCGAGACCTGGACCGAGGGCGAGGGGCTGGCCCTGTCGCCGTACACCGCCGGGGACGCGCTGCTGCGGGTCTCGCTGCGGGCACCGGCGTACGACGACCAGCACGTGGCCACCGTCCCGTACCGGGTCGGCGAGCACGCCGCGAACGTGCTGCGCTACTCGACACTGCGGGACGTCGTCTTCGCCGGCAGCTTCGAGGGCTACACCACCTTCGCCGTCGGGGTGCGGGCCCGGCTGCCGTTCCGGGTGTTCGTGCTCGCCGGCCCCGGCACGCACAGCCGGATCGTGCTCGACGTCGCGCACCAGTGGCAGGAATGACCAGCCGTCGGGGCGGGGGTCCGGCGTCGACCGGCCCCCCGTCACCGGCCGTTGCGGCAGGACCGGCCGATGACCTCCCGGGGCTACCCTGAGGACGTCATGGACGGCCGCGTGCTGCTGGTCGAGGACGATGCCTCCATCAGGGAGGTCACCGCCCTCGGTCTGCGGCGGGCCGGCTTCCGGGTCAGCACCGCGGTCGACGGCCGCGCCGCGCTGGCCGCCTGGCGGGCCCAGCCGGTCGACCTGGTGGTCCTCGACGTGATGCTGCCCGGCCTCGACGGGCTGGAGGTGTGCCGGGAGATCCGGCGCACCAGTGCGGTGCCGATCCTGATGCTCACCGCCCGCACCGACACCATCGACGTGGTCGTCGGGCTGGAGTGCGGCGCGGACGACTACCTGCGCAAGCCGTTCGACCTGCCGGAGCTCGTCGCGCGGGTACGCGCCGGGCTGCGCCGGGCCAGCGCCGTCGTCGAGGAGACCATCCTGACCGTCGGCGGGCTGGAGATCGACCCGAACCGGTTCGTCGTCCGCAAGGCAGGCCGGGAGCTGACCCTGACCGCCACCGAGTTCCGACTGCTGCTGGAGCTGGCCCGCCGGCCCGGCCAGGTGTTCACCCGCGAGCTGCTGCTGGACCGGGTGTGGAACCACTCCCACCTCGGCGACTCCCGACTGGTCGACGTGGCGGTGCAGCGACTGCGCGCCAAGGTGGAGGACGATCCCGCCGAGCCCCGGCTGGTCCGCACGGTGCGCGGTGTCGGCTACAAGCTCGCCACGGCATGACGGGAGGATGGCGCGATGGCCACGGGCGCCGTACCGCCGGGTCGGCTCCGCCGCCGGTTGACGGTGGCGTTCGTCCTCGTCGCCGGGGTCTCCGCCGGGGTGCTCGCCGGCGGGTCCTACCTGATGCTGCGCCAGGCCCGGCTGGACGGCTCGGTGCAGCGGGCGGCGGCCGACGCCCGCTACCAGCTCGTCCTGGCCGGGCAGTTCGTGCCGCTGACCGACACCCGCCGCGCCGAGCTGCTGACCAGCTTCGAGGGCAGCGGCCGGCACGTGCTGCTGGTCGCCGATGACACCCGCGCGTCGCACCCCTCGTACGCCCCCACCCCCGGCCCGCAGCTACGGGCCGCCGTCGCCGACGGTCAGCTCGGCTACGAGCGACTGGACGGCGCCGGTGGACGGCACCTGCTGGTGGTCGGCGGACGGATCCCCGGCTCGACCGCCGAGCTGTACGCGGTCACCGACGAGAGCGACCTGGTCGGCGGGCTGGACCAGCTGCGCACCGCGCTGGCCGTCGGCTGGCTGGCGGTGGTGGCGCTCGCCGCGGGCGTCGGGCACTCCCTGGCCCGGCGCACCCTCGAACCGGTGGGCCGGGCCAGCCGGGCCGCCCGGGCCGTGGCGGAGGGGTTGTTGGCGACCCGGCTGCCGGTGCGCGGCCGGGACGAGTTCAGCGACTGGGCCGCCGCGTTCAACGACATGGCGCAGGCGCTCCAGACGAAGATCGACGACCTGTCCCGGGCCGAGGCCCGGGAGCGGCGGTTCACCGCCGACGTCGCGCACGAGCTGCGTACCCCGGTCACCGCCCTGGTGGCGGCGGCCTCGCTGCTGGCCGACCGGCTCGACACGCTGCCCGACGACTCCCGCCGCGCCGCCGAGCTGCTGGTCGCCGACGTGGTCCGGCTGCGCACGCTGGTCGAGGAGCTGATGGAGATCTCCCGGCTGGACGCCGGCCGGGAGGCGGTCAGTCCGGCGTCGGTGACCGCCCTCGCCCCGCTGCGCGACCTGGTCGCGGCGCACGGCTGGGCCGGCCGGGTCGTCGTCACCGGCGACGAGGCCGTCCTGCGCACCGACCCACGCCGGCTGGAACGGGTGCTGGCCAACCTGGTCGGCAACGCCGTCACGCACGGCCAGGGCGAGGTCCGCGCGAGCGTGACCCGCGCCGGACCGCTGCTCGTGTACGAGGTGAGCGACCAGGGGCCGGGGATCGCCGCCGAGCACCTGCCGCACGTGTTCGACCGCTTCTACAAGGCCGACCCGGCGCGCTCGGGTCGGGGCAGCGGCCTCGGCCTGGCCATCGCCCGGGAGAACGCCCGGCTGCTCGGCGGCCGGCTCACAGTCCGCAGCACCCCCGGCGTCGGCACCACGTTCCAGCTGGCGCTGCCGGTGACCCCGCCCGACGCCGACCCGGAAGGAGAACCGTGAACCGGCTGCCCGCCCTGCTCGCCGCGCTCGCGCTGCTGCTCGCCGGCTGCGGCGACGCCCGCTCGGGCACCCTCGGACCGGCCCCCCGCGCCGCCGCGCCCGGCACCGCCACCGCCCCGGCGACCGCCCCCACCACCCCGCCGAGCAACCCGACCGGCGTCCCCGGGCCGACCGCCACCCGGTCGACCGGGCCGGTAACGCCGCCGCGGACCGGGACGCCGTCGCCGGCCGGCACGGGCACCGTGACGGTGCAGCTCTGGTTCGCCCGGGCCGGGGTGGTGGTGCCGACCCGGCGTACCCGGCCCACCACCGTCGCCACCTCGCGGCTGGCGCTGGCGGAACTGGCCGCCGGACCCACCTCCGCCGAGGCCGCCGCCGGCCTGGCCACCCTGGTACCCGCCGGCGTCGAGATGGTCCGGATAGCCGAGGGCACCGCCACCGTCGCCCCGCCGGAGTCCTTCGCCGACACCGACGCCCGGACGCTGCGGCTGCGCCGGGCGCAGGTGGTCTGGACGCTCACCCAGTTCCCCACCGTGCGCCGGGTGGCCTTCGCCGGTAGCGGCGTCGTGCTGGCCCGCACCGACCTCGCCGACCTGCTGGCGCCGATCGTGGTCACCGAGCCGGCGATCGGCCAGCGGGTCGCCGGGCCGGTCACCGTCGCCGGCACCGCCGACGTGTACGAGGCGACCGTCTCGATCCGGATCCTCGACGGCAGCGGCCGGGTTGTCGGCACCGGCTTCACCACCGCCACCTGCGGCAGCGGCTGCCGGGGCGACTACCGCGGCGGCGTCGCCTACCGCCTGGCGACGGCCGGCCCCGGCACGGTCGAGGTGTACGAGGTCTCGCCCCGCGACGGCTCCCGAACCCACGTGGTGGCCGTGCCGGTCCTGCTGGCCGCCACCGCCTGACTCAGCCACAAAACGGACTCGTTTCCCGACCCCACTGCGACAGATCTCATCGGTCGGTCGTCGCCGGACCCGGGATCGAACCGAGCGGGCCACCGTTATGAGCAGCGGCTGGACCCACGTCCTCCGGCGGGGACCACAGTGGATGGCTGTCGAGACCGAGACGGGATTTGAACCCGTGTGTACGGTTTTGCGGACCGCCCCCTGGCCACTCGGGCACTCGGTCGGGTTGGTGGAGCAGTGCCCCCGGCTGGATTCGAACCAGCGACCCCCAGGTTCGGAACCTGGTGCGCTCTCCACTGCGCCACGGGAGCATGAGCAGCGCGGACGGGATTCGAACCCGCAACGTGTCCCGGGTGAAAGCCGGGCGACTCTCCCACTTCGTCCACCGCGCCATTTCGCGTGCCCGGGGTGCGATTCGAACGCACACTGTCGGTTTCCTGAAAACCGCGCCTCCTGCCTGATTGGGCTACCCGGGCCTGACCATTGATCACCATTCGTGCCCTCGCCGCGATTCGAACGCGGAACCTGCGGCACCTCATGCCGCCGCCTCTTGCCAGTTGGGCCACGAGGGCTCGTGCTGCGAGCGGAAGACTCGAACTTCCAACCTCCCGTTCCAGAGACGGGCGTGCTGCCTGTTGCACCAGCTCGCATGGGTTCCGCTCCCGCGTACGGAATACGGACCGTGCCCCGACCAGGATTCGAACCTGGGCTCTCCCGCTTCGTAGACGGGCGCGCTCTCCGCTGCGCCACCGGGGCGTACGACCGGCGCCTCCCCCCAGGGGCGCCGGCCGTGGCCTAACCCTTCACGCAGACCACCTGCTTGAGGTGCGCCACCACCTCGACCAGGTCGTCCTGCTGCGCCATCACCTTGGTGATGTCCTTGTACGCGCCGGGGATCTCGTCGACCACCCCGGCGTCCTTGCGACACTCCACCCCGGCGGTCTGCCGGACCAGGTCGGCGGTGCTGTACGTCCGCTTCGCCTGCCCCCGCGACATCCGCCGCCCGGCGCCGTGCGACGCCGAGCAGTACGCGTCCGGGTTCCCCTTGCCGCGCACGATGTACGATCCGGTGCCCATCGACCCGGGGATGATGCCCAGGTCCCCCCGACCGGCCCGGATCGCGCCCTTGCGGGTCACCAGCACGTCCACCCCGTCGTAGCTCTCCTCCGCCACGTAGTTGTGGTGGCAGCTGATCGGCTCGCCGTAGGCGACCTGCGGGAACTGCTCCCGGACCACGCCGCAGAGCAGCGCCAGCATGACCGCCCGGTTGCGCCGCGCGTACTCCTGCGCCCACCAGAGGTCCCGACGGTAGGCGTCCATCTCCGGCGTGCCGGCGAGGAACACCGCCAGGTCGCGGTCGGGCAGGTCGGTGTTGTGCGGCAGCTTCCGCGCCACCCCGATGTGCCGCTCGGCGAGTTCCTTGCCGATGTTGCGGGACCCGGAGTGCAGCATCAGCCAGACCTGGCCGGCGTCCGGCCCGCCCTGCTCGACGCAGACCTCGATGAAGTGGTTGCCCCCACCGAGGGTGCCCAGCTGGTGCTGGGCCCGGCTCTCCAGCTGCGCCACCTTGCGGTCCAGCTCGCCGAACCGCTTCCAGAAGGCGTCCCAGCCGGCCTGCTCCAGGCCCCGGATCCGGCGCGGGTCGACCGGGTCGGCCCGCTTGGCGAAACCGACCGGGACGGCCGCCTCGATCGCCGCGCGCAGCGGCGCCAGGTCGTCCGGCAGGTCGGCCGCGGTGAGCGAGGTACGCACCGCGGACATCCCGCAGCCGATGTCCACGCCGACCGCCGCGGGCGAGACGGCCTGCCGCATCGCGATGACGGAGCCGACCGTGGCGCCCTTGCCGAAGTGCACGTCGGGCATGACCGCGACGCCGTGCACCCAGGGCAGCGCGCCGATGTTGCGCAGCTGCTGCGCGGCCTGCGGCTCGATGCCGTACGGGTCGGTCCAGACCCGTACCGGCGCCCGGGTGCCCGGCAGCGGGGTGAATGCCATCGTCTTCTCCTGTGTCGTGGGGGTGCCGCCCCGAGCGGGGCGGCGGAAGGCTCGTGGACCGCCCGGGAATCGAACCCGGCGGGAGTGGCTTGCAAGGCCTCTCTGCGCCCCAGCGCGCAGCCCGTGGGATGGGAGTGTTTCCGAGCGGCTGGCCGGATTCGAACCGGCGATCTTCGCCATGGCGAGGCGACGCGCTACCACTGCGCCACAACCGCGTGTCGTCACTACGTAGGCCGTACGGGGCTCGAACCCGTAACCTCCCGGCTGAGAACCGGGTGAGCTGCCAGCTTGCTCCAACGGCCCGTGCGGGGTGCTGGTCGCACCCCGTGTCGTACCCCCGGCCGACGCGCTCGCGGCGCCGGCCGGGGTTTCTACTCATGCCATCCACTGTGGAGTTGAGAAGAAGCGACGTCGCCGGCGGTGCCGGGACATGAGGCAGGGGTGACAGGACTCGAACCTGCAACCGTCGGGTTTGGAATCCGGTGCTCTTCCGGGTTGAGCTACACCCCTCGGACGGGTGCCGGGTGACGAAAAAGCCGCCCGGTCCCCGGTGGGGTGGGCGGCTGCGCTGTCGCGCTGGCGCTATCCGCGCCGCCACCCTCGCCGCCAACCACACCGGCCCTGGAGCAGGCCCCGGGCTCGTTCGCCCGCGGGCAGCATGGCACCGCCGCGCGGCATGGACCGCGTGGTCTCGGTGCTGGTCTGCTGCTGCACGGCGGGCTCCCCGGAGTGATCGGTGTGGCGTTGCGGCATTGACGGTAGGCGAGGCTTCCGGGCCGCCGCAACGGATATTCCGAGAACTGTTCGGCGGCTGCCGAAGGATTCCGCCGCTACCGTCGCAGCCCGAGGCGAGGAAGGAGACGTCGATGGGGCTGGCGGAGCAGGTGGCGCAGCGCTTCCGGGAGGTCAACGGGGACCATCCGATGACGGCCGCCGACGACGCGTACGTCGACGCGCAGTTCGTCGTCCTCGAGGAGCTCTGCGCGGCGCACGGGCGCGACGTCGACGACGTACGCCGGCTGATGCTGGACCGGCGGTTGCCGCTGCCGGGCTACCTGCGCTCGGACGGCGCGCAGATGGTGCCGGCGGACCTGTTCTCGCTGGCGGACCGGGCGGGCGGGCCGGCGGCGCTGCGGGCCTGGTTCACCGCGCACTGGGCCGACCCGGCGGAGGGCGCGGCGGAGTGGGACGCCTACCTCAGCGGCCGGTACGTGTGCCTGCGGTCGGTGACGCCGGAGACGATCCGGCGCAAGGACGAGCTGACCACGGCGATCCGCGCGGCGGTGGACCGGCCGGAGCCCGGCACCGGGTGGGCGCGACGGCTGCACGCGCTGGTGGACGAGATGGACCGGCTCGAGCCGGCCTTCACCGACTACGACCGGCTGCGCTTCGGCGGCCCGACCTCCCGCGACAGCTGCGTCGACGCGGTGCGGGCGCGCTTTCCCCGCCCGCCGGCCGGCGGGCGCACACCCGGCGTGACCGGCTCAGCGGGGTGATCGCAGAACCTCGTCGCGGACGAGCCGGACGAGGCCGGGCTTCACGGCGGTGGTGGCCACCCCCATCGCCCGGCGGGAGAAGCGCCGCTGGTCCAACTCGCGCAGCATGGCGGCGGCGAGGTCGGCCCGGGCGGTGAACACGCCGTCGGCGCTGCCCTCGGCGACGAGATGGTCGGTGACGGTGGGATGTTCGAAGAGGCCGGACGGGCGCACGATGGTCCAGTCCAGGTCGCTGGCCCGGACCACCTCCTCCATCCGCCGCATGTCCTGGTGCACCTGTCGGACCAGCACCCGATTGACGTACGGGTCGAGGACGTGGTTGAAGAAGAACGCGTTGCTGGGCCGCCAGCCGGGGTCCAGCACGCTGGAGCTGACCACCATCAGCCGCCGTACGCCGTGCCGTCGCATCGCGGTGACGACGGCGGTGGCCGCCGCCGAGTAGGTGGTGACCGGTTTCCGGCTGGGCGTGACGCCGAGCGCGGAGAGCACGGCGTCGGCGCCGGCGACCGCCGGCTCGATCGCGGCGGGGTCGGTGGCGTCGGCGGCCACCACGGTGAGGTGGTCGTGCCGGGGCAGTCCCCGGGGGCGGCGGCTCACGGCCGTGACGTGCTGGCCGGCGGCGAGGGCCTGCCCGGTGAGCTGCCGTCCGGTGGGTCCGCCGGCGCCGATGACGACGATGCGCATGTGTCCACTCCTCCTCCGAGGCCCGGACGGTCCGGGTCGCTCGGTACGCGTTGACACTGCGGGTCCCGGGCGGCATGTTCAACGGTGATGAATAAATCCCGAGGACGTCCACGCGGCAATCCGCCGACCCGCGCCCGGATCGCGGAGGCGGCCCGGACGCTGTTCCTGGAACGGGGCTACCAGGGCACCACGCTGCGGGCGGTGGCCGCCGCGGCCGCCGTCGACCAGGCCCTGGTCAGTTACCACTTCGGTTCCAAGCAGGGCCTGTTCGGCGAGGTGATGCGGGTGCACTGCGCGCAGTCCCGGGCGCTGGCCGACGCGCTGCCGGGCGACCCGGCCGGGCTGGCCGACCGGTTGCTGCAGGCGGTGGTGACCCTGTGGGACGACGCCTCCGCCACGGACGAGCCGGCGCCGGACGACCAACTCCTCGGCCTGGTGCGCGAGTACCTGGACCGGGAGGTGCTGGTCCGGCTCGCTGAATTCCTCGGCGGCCCCGACGCGACCGAGCGCGCCACCGCGGCGGTCACCGTGATCGGCGGGCTGATCTACACGCGGTACCTCCATCCGCTCTCGGCCGCGTCCGGCCTTTCCGCCGCCGACGTCCGGCGGATCCTCGGTCCGGCACTGCGCGCGGCGCTGGCGCCCCGGCACCGGTCCGGCCGTCTCCGGCCGCCCGTCCGTCACCCCTCACCCGTCGATCAGGATCGCTTCGCGAGCATCTCGAGGTAGTGCGGGTTGGTCATCACGCCCAGCACGTTCCCGAACGGGTCCACCACGGATGCCGTGACGAATCCGGCACCGCGCTCCCGGATCGGGTCGTACTCGCGGGCGCCGGCCGCCAGCAACCGGGCCACGGTGGCCGGCAGGTCGTCGACGTGCCAGTGGACGGTCGCCCCGCCCGGGCGGGCCGTCGCGCCGGGCGGGGCGTACCGGCTGTCGATCAGGCCGAGTTCGTGCTGGTGGTCGCCGAGGCGGAACTCGTAGTACCCGGGCCGCCCGTCGGCGCCGGCCCGCTCGAAGTAGGGCTCGACGCCGAGCAGGCCGGCGTACCAGGTCTTTGCGGCCGGCAGGTCCTCGGCCCAGAAGCTGACGGTGGCGATGCCTCGCAGCATGGTCGTTCCTCTCCTCGATCGGTTCCTCGCCAGGAACGCTACGAGGCATCGCGGAAGGTCCCGTGGGCCGGCTCAGCGGACGATCTTGAATTGGAACCTCGGGGTGTTCAGGGTGCCCATCAGCCGCAGCCAGACCGGCAGCAGCATCTCGGCGCCCCGGGCGCCGGTGATGTCGCCGAGATCGATGACGTCGGTGTGCCCGAAGCCCTCCAGCAGCCCGGTCACGGTCCGCTTGGCGCCCGCGTCGTTGCCGGCGACGAAGACGGTGTGCTCGCCGCCGGCGAGCGCCTTCGGGTCGACCATCAGCTCGGCGGTGAGGGTGTTGAGGCCCTTCACCACCTTCAGCTCGGGGTACGCGGCCTGGATCCGCTCGCCGAGGGAGTCGGTGTCGGAGACGAACAGGCTGGGCGGGAACCCTCGGGAGAAGTCGAGCGGGTTCGAGATGTCGAGCAGCACCTTGCCGGCCAGGTGCTCCGCGCCGGCGGCGGCGAGCGCGTCCAGCGATACCGCGCCGGAGGTGGCGTTGACGACCAGCTCGGCGCCGGCGACCGCGTCGGCGAAGGTGGCCAGGTCGACCCGCGGGTGGGCCTGCGCCCACCGGGAGTAGGGCGGGTTGCCCATGCCGTCGGGGTCGGTGCGGGCGAGGGTGGCGGCGACGTCCCTCGTGCCGACCGTGACCTCGTGGCCGAGCTGCGCCAGCCGTCCCGCCAGGGCCTGCCCGACCATGCCGGTGCCCAGTACCGCGATCTTCATCGTGCGCTCCTGCCGTCGTCGGAAAGCCGGTCCATCCGGCCGCTGACGAAGCTAACAGACAGGTCTGTCTACCGGCAATGGCCTTGGGAAGATACGCCATTCCCCACCACACCGGGTCGGGTGGGCAGACCAGTCGGTATGCTGGCTGACCACAGCGACGGAGGTGTGGTGACGATGGCAGCGACCGGCCCGACGACAGGGCCCCGGCAGGGCGCGCGCGACCGCATCCTGGACACCGCGTTCCGGCTCTTCTACGCCCACGGCCCGCGCGGCGTCGGGGTGGACACGGTGATCGCCGAGTCCGGGGTGGCCAAGGCGACCCTCTACAAGCACTTCCCGCGCAAGGACGACCTCGTCCTGGCGTACCTCGACAAGGTGGATCAGGCCTGGTTCGGCGCGCTGCGCGCCGCCGCCCGGGAGGCCGGCGACGACCCCCGCGACCAGCTGGTCGGAATGTTCGACGCGCTGGGCTCGGCGTGCCGGCGGGAGGGGTACCACGGCTGCGCCTTCATCAACACTGCCGCGGAGAGCGCACCCGGCAGCGACGTGCACGCCCGCACCGTGGAGCACAAGGCCGTGGTCCGGGCCTGGGTCACCGACCTGGCCCGCCGGGCCGGCGCCGCCCAACCCGACCGGCTGGCCCGGCAGCTGACCCTGCTGCTCGACGGTGGGCTGGCCGCCGGGGTGCTCGACGCCGACCCCGCCACGCCGGCGGCGGCCCGCGCCGCCGCCGAGGCCGTCGTCGCGGCCGCCTGCCCGCCGCGTCGAGCCGGCTGAGCGGGCCGACCGCGGCGCCGACCGCCACCGGGCCGACGGCCCGGCACGCCGGGCGACGGCGGTGGAACGGCCGACGGTGGCGCGTAGCATCCACGCCCATGGCGCGGATCCGCTGTGACTTCTTCTCCGAGGCGCTGGGCATGGGGACGTCGATGACAGTGCTCCTACCGGAGCGCACCTCGACGCAGATCGGCATGGCCGGCGCCGCCCCGGCCGGCGATCCGCCGGTGCTCTACCTGCTGCACGGCCTGACCGACGACGACACCATCTGGACCCGGCGCACCGCGATCGAGCGGTACGTCGCACCGCTCGGCCTGGCCGTGGTGATGCCCCAGGCGGGGCGGAGCTTCTACGCCGACGAGGAACACGGCAACCGCTACTGGACGTTCCTCACCGAGGAGTTGCCGCAGGTGTGCCAATCGTTCTTCCGGCTCTCCGAGCGCCGGGAGGACACCTTCGTCGCCGGCCTGTCGATGGGCGGGTATGGCGCGGTGAAGTGGGCGCTGCGCCGACCGGACCGGTTCGCCGCCGCCGCGAGCCTCTCGGGCGCACTGGACGTGGCCCGCCGGCGCGACCATCCGACCCGGCCGGTCGACCCGGCCGTGTGGCACACCGTCTGGGGCGACCGGGACGTGCCGGGCGGCGACGACGACACGGTGGCGCTGCTCGGCCGGGCCGGCGCCGACCTGCCGGCGCTCTACGTCGCCTGCGGCACCGAGGACTTCCTCCACGAGGACAATGTCCGCTTCGTCGAGGCGGCACGGGCCCGGGACGTCCCGGTCACTGTGGACTTCTCCCCCGGCGACCACGACTGGGCGTACTGGGACGACAAGATCCGCGACGTGCTGGCCTGGCTGCCGCTGCCCGGCGCGGAACCGACCGGTGCCGAGGCCCCGCCGGCGGGCAGCGCCCGACACTGAGCCGGGACGCCGCACCGGCGGCGGGGCCGCAGGGCCATCACGCCCCGACGGAGCCGTCGATGCCCTCGCGGAGGAAGTCGGCGTGGCCGTTGTGCCGGGCGTACTCGTGGATCATGTGCAGCATCACCAGCCGCAGCGAGACGTCCTCACCCCACCGCGCCTGGTGCCCGGTGACGTCGAGGGACTCGGCCTCCCGCTCGATCCGGCGGGCGTGCTCCACCTCCCGCTGCCACACCTCGAACGCATCCGCACCGGTCGAGCCGGTCGGGTCGTACGCCTCCTGGAAGTCGCCGGTCGCCGACCAGATCAGCGGCACGTCCTCGGCGTCGATCACCCGCCGGAACCAGGTCCGCTCCACCTCGGCCATGTGCCGCAGCAGGCCGAGCAGGGTCAGCGTCGAGGGCGGCATGGACCGACGCCGCAGTTCCTCGTCGGACAGCCCATGGCACTTCATCACCAGGGTCGCCCGGTGGAAGTCGAGGAACGCGCGCAGCGTCTCCCGCTCCCCGGCGCGCAGCGGCGGGCCGATCCGTTCCATCTCCACAAGGGCTCCTCGGACGCGGTCGACGGGACGGCGGTGACCGGCCGTCGAGGGTTGGCAGGGGTCGGCGGGAAGCCTAGTCTCAGCGGATCGATCCGCCCTCGAAGGGATCATGGGATGCCTCCCCACCTCACCCGATCCGCGCTGGTCGCCTCGGCGGTCACCACGGTGCTGGTCGCCGGCGGCACGACCGCCTCGGCCGCCGGCGACCCCTACGACCACACCGCCACCGCGACGGTCTTCGCACCCAACCCGGTGCAGCAGCTCGGCGACCAGTCGCTGACCGACCAGAAGGACGCCGACTACGCCGCGCTGGCCGGGGCGTACCGGTCGGTGACGCTGACCAACCTGGACTCGTCCGGCACCCTCACCGGCCGGTACGTGGTGGTCAAGAGCAAGACCGGCACGCCCGCCCGCGCCGTGGCCGGCGGTTACCCGGCCTGGCACCGCGACGCCGACCAGTTCGAGCAGGTGATGGGCTACCACTGGGTGAACACGGCCCAGGCGTACCTGCAGTCGCTGGGCTTCGGCGGCACGCTGCGCCCGGTCAACCAGCGGCAGATCGAGCTGCGCATCGACCAGTTCGGCGGCGACAACTCGTTCTTCCGCGAGGACAAGGCAAACATCACGCTGGGCAAGGGCGGGGTCGACGACGCCGAGGACGCCGAGGTGATCGTCCACGAGTACGGCCACTCGGTGCAGGACGGGCAGGTGCCGGGCTTCGGCACCACACTGGAGTCGGGCTCGATCGGCGAGGGCTTCTCCGACTACCTGGCCGTGGTGGTGACCAGCTGGGCCACCGGCACCCCGACCCGCACCCCGGAAGCCTGCGTGGCCGACTGGGACGCGGTCTCCTACACCCGTACCGCGCCGCACTGCCTGCGTCGGCTCGACGAGGCGAAGGTCTACCCGGGCGACGTGCAGGGCGAGGTGCACGCCGACGGCGAGATCTGGTCCGCGGCGCTGTGGGACATCCGCGCCGCCCTGGGTGACCGCCGCGCCAGCACCGCCATCGTCGAGGCACAGTTCGACTTCGCCGCCGACACCACGTTCCGGGACGCGGCGCTGGCCACCGTCGCCGCCGCCGGGCGCCTGCACGGCGCGTTCGCCGCCGCGGCGACCCGCGCGGCCTTCGAGGCCCGCGGCATCCTCTGAGCCGACCGGCCGGGGCGTCCGTCGAGGCGCCCCGGCCCGGGCTCACCGCGGTCGCAGCGACGACACCGCCACCGGGAAGTCGAAGTACCTGTCCCGGTACGGCTCGTCGGCGTACCGGTAGTGCCACCACTCCCGGTCGTAGTTGACGAAGCCGGCCTGCTCCATCAGCCGGCGCAGCAACTGCCGGTTCTGTCGGGGCGTGCCGGTGATCCGCGGGTCGTCGGTGTGGGCCCGGGGGTCGAAGCAGTCGAAGCCGGTGCCCATGTCGACGCCGCCGTCGGCGAAGCGTTGACCGGCCGGCGCGGTGCAGGCCACCAGCGGCTGCCCCGGGCGGTACGGGGCCCCGGGCGACGCCGGCACCGGCTCCAGGGTCAGGTCGAGGGTGCTGCCGCTGCTGTGCGAGGTGGGCGAGCCGATGTAGCCCTCGTCGAAGAGTTTCGACTTGGCGACGTGGGGATAGAACTCGGCCTTCGTCTTCTCATCGGCGGGGTCCTTCGCCCAGCGGACGAAGTCGTCGGCCGCCCGCTGGGGTCGGTAGCAGTCGTACACCCGCAGGCTGCGGCTCTGGTCACGGGCGGCGGCCTGCACCCGGCGCAACGCCTCGGCCGCGGTGCGGGTGAGCAGGCAGAGCGGTTCGCGGTAGCCGTCGACCGGCCGGCCCACGAAGTTGTGCGCGGTGGCGTACCGGATGTCCACCGTGATGCTCGGGTCGACCTCGGAGAGCAGCACGAAGTCGGCCGGGGCGGGTGAGCCGCTCGGCGACGGCGTGACCGCGCTGGGCCGCGGTGCCGGGCCGGGAGGTCGCTGGCAGCCGGCGACCGCCGCCACCGCCAGCAGCAGGGCCAGCGCCCGGGCGACCCGCCGCGCGCCGGACGGCGGCACCGCGCCGGGCCGCTCCCGGCCCGCGGGTGTCACCGCGCGGGTGCCGGCCCGGGCGGGGGTCACGCCCGGCGTCCCGCGGCCGCTCGTCGGCGACGCCGCCCGGCCAGCGCGCCGACGACCGTCGCCCCGAGCAGCAGCAGCGCCGCTCCGGCGAGCGGCCCGGGCCGCGCCCACCGGGGTCCGAGCGGGTCCACCCGCGCCGGTCCGCCCGCCGCGGCCAGCGGCGGCGGGGTGGCGGTGGCGGTGGGCGGCGGCGCGGCCAGCTCACCGGGGCGGACCAGCCGGCCGACGGCGGCGGCCCGGGGCAGCGCGAAGCCCCAGTCCAGCAGCGCGGCGCCCTGCTCCCAGCCGCGCCGGTCGGTCGCCTCCGCGCCGAGCAGGGTCACCACCAGCCGCCGCCCGTTGCGCTCCGCGGCGCCGACGTAGGTGTGCCGGGCCAGGTCGGTGTAGCCGGTCTTGCCGCCGAGCGCGCCCGGATAGCGGTAGAGCAGCTGGTTGTCGTTCTGGATCTGGAACGCCTTCTCCCGCAGCGCCGGCTGCGCGGGCACCACCGCCTCACGGGTGGCGTCGTAGCGGCGGAAGTTGGCGTCGGCGAAGCAGGCCCGGGCGATCAGGGCCAGGTCGTAGGCGCTGGTGAACTGGCCGGGCCCGTCCAGCCCGGACGGGGTCACCGCGTGGGTCTGCAACGCGCCCAGGCGGTGGGCCTCCGCGTTCATCGCCCGGATGCCGCCGGCCTGCCCGTCGGGGCCGCCGCCGAGCCGGGCGAGCGCATTGGCCGCCTCGTTGCCGGACTTCAGCAGCAGCCCCAGCCAGATCGTCTCGATCCGGTAGCGACCGCCCTCGACCAGGCCCACCGCGGAGCTGCCCGGTTCGATGTCGAGGTCCCCGGCGGTCATGGTGACGACCTGCCGGGGGTCGAGTCGGGGCAGCATGGTGGCGGCGAGCAGCAGCTTCTGCACGCTCGCCGGGGTGGCGTACTCGTGGGGCCCGCAGCCGCCGAGCACGGCGCCGCTGTCCAGGTCCGCGACCAGCCAGGAGGTCGCCGGCACGGCCGGCGGCGCGGGCGACCCGGCGGGAGTCACCAGGCCCGGGGTGGCCAGGGCGGCCCCGCCGACGGCCCGCTGCGCCGGGTCCGCCCGGGGTGGCGTCGGCCGGGGCGGCCGGGACACCGACGGTACGGGCGGGCACGGGCCGGTCGTGACGGCGCCGGTCCCGGTGGTGTCGGGAGCGGTGCGGGCGGGGGCGGCGACGGCCGGGGTGCCGGCCGGCGACAGCAGGACGGCGGCGACGGCGGCGACGGCGGCGACGATCCGACTGGTGGTTCTCACTCTGTCGCAGGGTAGTGAGGCGCGGCGGTCCGCTCCCCCCTTCCGCGGAATCACCGCCGGCGGGCGGGGCCGGGCCGCTAGGATCCCGACCCCGCCGCGTCCGGGTCAGTGCCGCCGGGCGACCTTGCAGATCTCCACCGGCTCGGCGGGCGCGCCGTCGACCGGCGCCGGGTCCTCCGGGGTGGGCGCGATCCCGGCGGCGGCGATCCGGTCGAGGGTGGCGAGACCGGCCGCGTCGACCGAGCCGAAGACCGTGTAGTTGGGGCGCAGCGCCGAGTCGGCCTGCACCAGGAAGAACTGGCTGCCGTTGGTGTCCGGCCCGGCGTTGGCCATGGCCAGGGTGCCGCGGGCGTAGAGCCGGCGCACGCCGGTCGGGTCGGTCGGCGCCGGCGGCAGGTCGGTGGGCAGCTCGTCGGCGTACCGGTAGCCGGGGCCGCCCTCGCCGGTGCCGGACGGGTCACCGCACTGGAGCACCTTGAGCGTCGGGTACGCGGTCAGCCGGTGGCAGGGCGTGCGGTCGTAGAACCGGTGCCGGGCCAGGTGCAGGAAGCTCTGCACGGTGCACGGGGCCTGCTCCCGGTCCAGGGTCAGCCCGATCGGGCCCTGGTTGGTGCGCAGGGTGACCCGCACGGTGCCCCGATCCGGCGTTCGCCGGGGGTCCGGGGGCAACGGCACCGGCCGGGCCGCGGGCTCGTCGGGCGTCTCGGTGTACGCGCACGGCCCGTTGGTCGTCCGCGGCGGCGCGGACGCGTCGGCACCCGGCGCGGCGACCGCGGCGGTGCCGCCGGCGACCACCAGCGCGGCCGAGGCCAGCGTCACGCCGGCGAGGCGGCGCAGCGTCGGGGCCACGGACAGCCGCGGCGGGGTGGCGGGCGGTCGGGGTTCGCTCGACACGTGGGGTCCTCCCTGGACTCGTGGTACCAGAAAGACCGGAGTCTATGGAGGTGTCGGCCGGTTGTCGACGCCGGTCAATCCCACTGGACCGCGCGCCGACGGGGCCGACGACGGCGTCGCCCGACCGCCAGCAGCGCGGCGAGCAGCCCGACCAGCCCGGCCGAGCCGCCGACCACCGCCCCGCCGAGCCACTCCGGGGCGCCACCGGACGACCGGCCGGCGGCCACGGCCGCTCCGGCGTCCGGGCCCGCCGACGGGGTCGCCGCGACGCCGTCCCCGGTGACCTCCCCCGGCTGCACCAGCCGGCCCACCGAGGAGTCCGGCGGCAGCGAGAAGCCCCAGTCGAGCAGCCGGGCGCCCTGCTCCCAGGCCCGTACCGGCCGTCGTTCGGCGCCCAGCAGGGTGACCACCAGCCGCCGGCCGTTGCGCTCGGCGGCGCCGACGTAGGTGTGCCGGGCCAGGTCGGTGAAGCCGGTCTTGCCACCGAGCGCACCCGGGTAGCCGTAGATCAGCGGGTTCTCGTTCTGGATCTGGAAGCCGCCCTTGCGCAGGCCGGGCTGGGCGGGGATCTGGGCGCGTTCGGTCAGCGCGTACCGCCGGAAGGTGGGGTTGGCGAAGCAGACCCGGGCGATCAGCGCCAGGTCGTAGGCGCTGGTGAACTGGCCGGGGCCGTCCAGGCCGGAGGGGGTCACCGCGTGGGTCTGCAAGGCGCCGAGCCGGCGCGCCTCGGCGTTCATCTCCCGTACCCCGGCCTCCGCGCTGCCGGCGCCGAGCCGGGCCAGCAGGTTCGCCGCCTCGTTGCCGGACTGGAGCAGCAGCCCGAGCCAGACCGTCTCCACCGGGTACCGGCCGCCCACCAGCAGGCCGACTGCGGAGCTGCCGGGCTCGATGTCCAGGTCCTCGCGGGTCACCGTGGCCACCTGCTTCGGGTCCAGCTTCGGCAGCATGGTGGCGGCCAGCAGCAGCTTCTGCACGCTGGCCGGGGTGGCGTACTCGTGCGGGCCGCAGCCACCGAGCACCGCGCCGCTGTCCAGGTCCGCGACCAGCCAGGAGGTCGCGGTGACCGGCGGCGGCGCGGGCGTGCCGGGCGGCACGACCAGGCCGGCGGTGGCCAGCGCCTCCCCGCCCACCGCGCGGTGCGCGGGCACCGGTTCCGGTGGGGTCGGGCGGGGCGGCCGGGTCACCGCCGGCGTCGGCAGCTTCGGGCAGGGCGCGGTCACGCCGGGAGCCAGGGCTGTCGGCGGCGCGGCGTCCACCGGGACGGCGGTCCCGGTGCTGAGGAGTACGGCGACGGTGGCGGCGGCCAGGACCCGGGCTCTCATGGTCAGGCACCATACCGAGGCCGGCCGGCGGGCCCGGCAGGCCTCACCCGGGCAGCCCGGAGCCGGCGAGCCCGATCTCGGCGAGGTAGTCGTACAGGGTGGCCGAGGCGCGCAGCCGCCGCAGGCTGCGCCGGTGCAGGTCCTGCTCGCGCCGGGCCAGCTCGGCGTGCACCCGCTGGGGCCGGCCGCTGGTGCGCATCTCGTCGAGGACCGCCGTCACGATCTCGAACGGGTAGCCGCCCCGGCGCAGCAGCGCCACCACCTGCGCGGCGCGCAGCTCCGCCGCGTCGTACAGCCGGTAGCTCGTGCCCGGTTCGCGCGCCGGCCGCAGCAACCCCCGCTCCTCCCACAGCCGGAGCTGGGAGGTGCGGACGCCGACCAGGTCCGCGACCTCGCCGATCCGGGCGCCGCGCCGGGGCGCGGGCACCACGACCGGCGGGCTGACCACCACCGTCTCGAAGGCACCGAGGACCCGGCGGATCTCGGTCCGCTCTCGGTCCAGTTCGGCGTGGCCGGCGTCCAGCGCCGTCAGCGCCGCCGCCAGGTCGCCCCGGTGGACCGCGAGCATCACCTCCCGGGTACGCGCCCAGCCGTGCCCCTCGGCCATCCGGCGCAGCACGGCGAGCGCGCGCACGTGCGCGACGGTGAGCACCCGGTAGCCGCTCGGGGTGCGCTCGACCGGTGGCAGGACTCCCTCGTCGAGATAGTTGCGCACCTGCTGGGTGGAGATCCCGGCGGTGGCCGCGACATCGACCACCCGTAACCGCCCGTCCTTCACGGGGTTCACCCTATCGCCTGCCACGTCGTTTGAGACTTTCCGTCCCACATCGCGCGGCATCACTCGCGAAACCGACGTCAAAGATTACACAGGAACTTCAATGAGACGATCGAACCCATGGAGCAGCCAGCGCGGAACGCCGCCGACAGCCACGACGTCATCGAGGTACGAGGTGCCCGGGAGAACAACCTCACCGGGGTCTCGGTCGACATCCCCAAGCGCCGACTCACCGTCTTCACCGGGGTCTCCGGATCCGGGAAGTCGTCCCTGGTCTTCGGCACCATCGCCGCCGAGTCACAACGCCTGATCAACGAGACGTACAGCGCCTTCCTGCAGAGCTTCATGCCGAGCCTGAGCCGGCCGGACGTGGACGCGCTGCGCAACCTGAGCGCGGCGATCGTCGTGGACCAGGAGCGGATGGGCGCCAACTCCCGCTCGACGGTCGGCACCGCGACCGACGCGTACGCGATGCTGCGGATCGTGTTCAGCCGGCTGGGTCAGCCGCACGTCGGGCCGGCCGGCGCGTTCAGCTTCAACCTCCCCGAGGGGATGTGCCCGACCTGCGAGGGGCTGGGCCGGGTCTCCGACCTCGACGTGCACGCGATGGTCGACGTGGAGCGGTCGCTCAACGACGGGGCGATCCTGGTGCCGAACTTCGCCGTCGACTCCTGGTACTGGCAGACCATCGTCGGGTCCGGCCTGTTCGACCCCGACGCCAAGGTGCAGGACTACACCCCGCAGCAGTGGCAGGACTTCCTGCACAAGCCGGCCACGAAGATCAAGGTGGGCAGCAACAACTGGACGTACGAGGGGCTGGCGGTGAAGGTGCGCCGGCTCTACCTGACCAAGGACCGCGAGTCGATGCAGCCGCACGTCCGGGCGTTCGTGGACCGGGCGGTCACCTTCGCCACCTGCGCCGACTGCGGCGGCGCCCGGCTCAACCCGGCGGCGCTCTCCTCGCGGATCGCCGGGCGGAACATCGCCGAGTGCTCGGCCATGCAGGTCAGCGACCTGGCGGAGTTCATCGGCGCCGTGGACGACCCGTCGGTGGCTCCGCTGGTGGCCACCCTGTGCGAGACGCTGGACTCGCTGGTGGAGATCGGCCTCGGCTACCTCAGCCTCGACCGGGAGTCGGCGACCCTCTCCGGGGGCGAGGCGCAACGGGTGAAGATGGTCCGGCACCTGGGCTCCAGCCTCTCCGACGTGACGTACGTCTTCGACGAACCGACCGTCGGGCTGCACCCGCACGACATCGCCCGGATGAACGACCTGCTGCTGCGGCTGCGCGACAAGGGCAACACGGTGCTGGTCGTGGAGCACAAGCCGGAGACCATCGCGATCGCCGACCACGTCGTCGACCTCGGGCCCGGCGCCGGGTCGGCCGGCGGCCGCATCTGCTACACCGGCAACGTCGCCGGCCTGCGCCGCTCCGACACCCGCACCGGACGCCACCTCGACCACCGGGTCACCCTGCGCCACCCGGTACGCCGTCCGACCGGGCAGCTGCCGATCCGCGGCGCCGACCTGCACAACCTGCGCGACGTCGACGTCGACATCCCGCTCGGGGTGCTCACCGTGGTCACCGGGGTCGCCGGCTCGGGCAAGAGCTCCCTGATCCACGGCTCGCTGCCGGGCCGGAGCGGGGTGGTCGTGGTGGACCAGTCCCCCATCCGGGGTTCCCGACGCAGCAACCCGGCCACCTACACCGGACTGCTCGACCCGATCCGCACCGCCTTCGCCAAGGCCAACGGGGTCAAGGCGGCCCTGTTCAGCGCCAACTCCGAGGGCGCCTGCCCGACCTGCAAGGGCATCGGGCTGGTCTACACCGACCTGGCGATGATGGCCGGCGTCGCCTCGGTCTGCGAGAGCTGCGAGGGGCGCCGCTACACCGACGAGGTGCTGACGTACACGCTGCGCGGGAAGAACATCAGCGACGTCCTCGCCATGTCGGTCACCGAGGCCCGGGAGTTCTTCCCCGGCGGCCAGGCCCGCGCCGTGCTGGACCGGCTGGCCGACGTGGGCCTGGGCTACCTCAGCCTCGGCCAGCCGCTGACCACCCTCTCCGGGGGCGAGCGGCAACGGTTGAAGCTGGCCATCCACATGGCGGAGAAGTCGAGCACGTACGTGCTGGACGAACCCACCACCGGCCTGCACCTGGCCGACGTCGACCAGCTGCTGGCCCTGCTGGACCGGCTCGTCGACGACGGCAACACGGTGATCGTCATCGAGCACCACCAGGCGGTGATGGCGCACGCCGACTGGATCATCGACCTCGGCCCCGGGGCCGGGCACGACGGCGGCCGGATCGTGTTCACCGGCACCCCCGCGGAGCTGGTCGCGCAGGGCGACACGCTCACCGCTCGCCACCTACGCGAGTACGTCGGTGGGTAGCGTCGCGGCGGGACCGGCTCAGCCGGTGGTCACCGGCTCCTCGACGCCGGCCCGGTCCCGCCACCGCTGCACCACCAGCACCACCGGGCCGACCATCAGCATGGAGAGCGCGGCGGTCACCAGGAAGACGTCCAGGAAGAGCGTCGCCAGCACGCTGAGCACCGCCAGCGAGAGGGTGACCCGGCCGAGGTGACCGGGAATGGACAGCGGGCGGCGGTGCGTACCCCGGTAGTGGGGGTCGGCTGCGGCCATGGTGGTACCTGCCTTGCGTGGAGAGCGACCAGGGACGGCGACCGTCGCCCGCCGCCGGCCCTGGTGCCGCGCCGACCGGCGGCGCGGCTGATCATCGTGGCCGGGTAGTACCCGCCCTGAGCTGCGGGAACCGCCGAGGTAACCAGTACCACACCGGGCGCACCGGCCGCCGGGTCACGCGCCGACGTCATCCCAGCCGGCGCAGCCAGCGCCGCTGCCAGGGCGTCTCCACCGCCCGCGGGTGGTACCGCTCGCGTACCCAGCCCACCGCCCGGTCCGGCGGAAGGCCGTCCAGGACCGCCAGGGCGGCGAGCGCCGTCCCGGTCCGGCCGATACCGCCGCGGCACGCCACCTCGACCCGCGCGCCGTCGTGCGCCCGGCGCAGGGCCTCGGCCAGCGCGTCGAGGGCGTCGGCGCGGTCGAGCGGCAGCCAGAAGTCGGGCCACCGGATCCGCCGATGCGGCCAGGCCGGCGCCGGGCCCGGGGCCAGGAGCAGAGCGAAGTCGGCGGGCGAGGCGGGATCGCCGACGCGGCGCCCGCGCACGGTCGCGCCGCTCGGCAGTACGACCATCCCGGTCGTCTCGGACCAGTCCACGCCGGTGATTCTGCCGCGTACGAGACAGCGCCGCCCCCGGCCCTGGTGGGTCGGGGGCGGCGCTTGGGGTGTCGGTGTGCAGGTCGCCTCTCGGCGAGTGGCACGACGCGGCTCCAGCCGAACGGTATTCCGCGAAGGCAATTTAGGTGAGGCCCGGGGACACTGGACACACCGACACCTGACTCAACAGGCTACCCGCTCCGGGTCTTCCACCCGGCTTCGTGACGCCCACCACTGCTGTGGCCGCGTCACCGGGCCGTCCCGCCGGCGCGCCGGCCCGGGCTTCCGGCTCCCCGGTGGTGTGGCCCGCCGCTTGCGGCTTGTCGGTGCCGCGCGGCCCTCACCCCCCACACCCATGACCGACATGCACCTTGCCACGTCGCCGATCACCGTACTGATCTCGACCCGGGTCGTCGCAGCGTCACCCACCGCGCCGCGCTTGGGCGATCGTGGACATTTGTTGTCGCCAGAGCGACAACAAATGTCCACGAACCGCTTCGGGCAGAGCGCGCGGGAGACGCCACTGGCCGGCACCCCGGTTCGGGGTGCCGGCCAGCGTGCCGCTCACGTGCGGTCAGCCGTTCCAGTGCTCGGCGACCAGGTCGGCGGCCTGCCGCTCCCACTGCGCGTAGGCGTCGGGGTAGGCCGAGACCTGCACGGTCTGCGCGGCCTCGGTCAGCGGCATGTCCTGCCAGCCGTCGACCTGCTTGAGGCCCTTGAGGAACGCCTTGGTGGCGTACTCGGGGTCGGTGATCTGCTTCGGGCTGCCCCAACCGCTGGACGGGCGCTGCTGGAACAGGCCCAGCGAGTCGTGGTCGTTGCGATCACCCAGGTGGCCCAGGTTCTCCAGCTTCGACTCCTGCAGAGCGGTGGCGATCGAGACCACGGCGGCCCGCTCGTCCATGCCCGACTTCTTCGTCGCGGCGATGATCGCCTTGACGTTGGCGGTCTGCTCGTCGCCCACGTCGATGCGGGACTGCTTGCCCTGCACACCGTGCGGAATCAGCTTGCTCTTGTCGGCCTTGTCGGCCTTGTCGGCCTGCATTACGGCGACGGCCTTGGCGTCGACCGGGTTGGCGTGGGCCTCGGTGACGGGGCCGGCGAAGACGCCACCGGCGAAGGCCAGACCAGCGATACCCAGCACGCTCTTCCGCAGAATGGTGGTGTTCATCAGGATGGCTCCATTCGGGGGTTGGCGACGTGTCCAAGGGGGGTCGGACACGCGCAAGCACCACGACGGCGCTCAAAGAGTTCAGGGGAAAGTCTTCGCTCCGGCAGGCTTCACGAGCGGGGCTCGCGGCGCCGGGTCCATGTGTAACGACCGGCGGCCCACCATCATTCCCGGGGCCCGGCATCCCGGGCCGGCCACTCGATCGGGCCAGGCCAGCTGGGGTGCTGTTGCGATCGTCCAGGTGATGTAACGACCCGGGGCCCGTAATCATTCCGGCGCCCGGCATCCCGGGCCGGCCCACGCGTTCGGGCCGGGCCAGTGGGATTGCTGCTGCGATCGTGCAGGTGAGGTAACGACCCCGGCCCGGCCACCATTCCCCCGCCAGGGTGCCCCCGGTCACGGGACGAGCCGCCACTGACTGCCCCAGACCCGGACATCCGTGCACGCTCAGGGGACCCGGTAACCGGACATCCGGCACGCAGAGGCCAGCCGGAACGGCTTAGCCGGGCACGCTGATCCGGCCGGAACCGGGCATCCCGACACGGCGAGCGGCCGGGCGGCGCGGGCCGGACGGGGCGGGCGGCTCAGGAGGTGCGGGCGCGGACCTTGGCCACACATTCGGCGACCACCGACCGGGCGTCCAGGCCGAGGCTCTCGATGGCGACCAGCGCGGTGAAGACCACGTCGGCGAGTTCGGCGGCGACGTCCTCGCGGGTGTGGGTGACCCCCTTGCGCGGGTTCTGGCCGAGCACGCCGATCCAGGCGCCGGCCGCCTCGCCGGCCTCCTCGGTGAGCTTGAGGATGCGGCAGGTCAGCTCCGCCTGCCCGGTGCCGTTGGCGGCGTCCAGCCAGCCCCGCGAGGCCCGTACGGCGTTCCAGATCGACTCGTCCATCGGATCAGTGAACCGGACAGGGGTGACGATCCGTATCCGGGGACGGTCGGCGGGATGACGCCGACCCGGTGGTGGCGACGAGGCCGCCAGCTGGACCGGAAGGGACGTGCGGTGTCATGCCGGAGGCCGTCGAGTCGGTGTTCGCCAGTGTGGTCAGCCGGAACCCGGGCGAACCGGAGTTCCACCAGGCGGTACGGGAGGTGCTGGAGAGCATCGGCCCCGCCCTGGCCCGTCACCCCGAGTACGCGCGGGCGCGGATCATCGAGCGGATCTGCGAGCCGGAGCGGCAGGTCATCTTCCGGGTGCCGTGGGAGGACGACCACGGCCGGGTCCGGGTCAACCGGGGATTCCGGGTGGAGTTCAACAGCGCGCTCGGCCCGTTCAAGGGTGGCCTGCGCTTCCATCCGTCGGTCTACCTGGGGATCGTCAAGTTCCTCGGGTTCGAGCAGATCTTCAAGAACGCGCTGACCGGCCTGCCGATCGGCGGCGGCAAGGGCGGCGCGGACTTCGACCCGAAGGGCCGCTCGGACCGCGAGGTGATGCGCTTCTGTCAGAGCTTCATGACGGAGCTGTACCGGCACATCGGCGAGCAGACCGACGTGCCCGCCGGGGACATCGGGGTGGGCAGCCGGGAGATCGGCTACCTGTTCGGGCAGTACAAGCGGATCACCAACCGGTACGAGTCGGGGGTGCTGACCGGCAAGGGCCTGTCGTACGGGGGTGCGCAGGTGCGCACCGAGGCGACCGGGTACGGCGCGGTGTTCTTCGCCGAGGAGATGCTCGCGCAGACCGGAGACAGCCTGGACGGCAAGCGGGTGGTGGTCTCCGGGTCGGGCAACGTGGCGACGTACGCGATCGAGAAGGTGCACCAGCTCGGCGGGACGGTGGTGGCCTGCTCCGACTCGGACGGCTACGTGCTGGACGAGAAGGGCATCGACCTGGAGCTGCTGCGGGAGCTGAAGGAGCAGCGCCGGGTCCGGCTGGACGACTACGTGCGGCACGTGCCGCACGCGGTGGCGGTCGCCGGCCGTACCGTCTGGGAGGTGCCCTGCGACCTGGCCCTGCCCTGCGCGACGCAGAACGAGATCGGCGGCGCGGAGGCCGCGGCGCTGGTCGCCGGCGGCTGCGTGGCGGTGGTCGAGGGGGCGAACATGCCGACCACCCCGGAGGCGGTGCGGATCCTCGGTCGGGCCGGGGTGCGGTTCGCCCCGGGCAAGGCGGCCAACGCCGGCGGCGTGGCGGTGAGCGCGCTGGAGATGCAGCAGAACGCCAGCCGGGACTCGTGGACGTTCGCCCAGTCGGAGCAGCGGTTGCGGGAGACCATGCGGGACATCCACGCCCGCTGCTGGGCCACCGCCGAGGAGTACGGTCTGCCGGGCGACTACGTGGCCGGCGCCAACATCAACGGCTTCCGCCGGGTCGCCGAGGCGATGCTCGCGCACGGCCTGGTCTGAGCCGACCGCGCTGACCGGGCGGTCAGTCCACATGGGCTGACCGTTCGGTCAGGAGGGCATTGACAGCGTTCGACGGCGGGGCCTAGCTTCAGGACGCTACCGGCCGGTAGGCACCGTCCCGCCTGGCCGCCCGCACGCTGGGGCGGCACCGTCCCCGGGGGAGCATCGATGCTGTCCTCATCCACCCGACTCGTCCGCCGCCTGCTCGCCGCCGGCGCCACCCTCGCCCTGACCGTCGGGCTGGCCGGCGCGGCACCCGCCGCCGCCGACCGCGACGGCTCCCAGCCACTCCCCGGCTACACCATCAGCAACCCGCCGCTCGCGCCGCTCGACGTGCGGGGCACCCCGTCGACCGTCCGGCAGGGGGTGCACCGGCACGCCGGCTACATCATCGAGATCCCGCCGGCGTGGAACGGCGAGCTGGTCATGTGGGCGCACGGCTACCGGGGCCAGACCACCGTGCTCTCCCCGGAGACCCCCAACTACGGCCTGCGGCAACGCCTGCTGGACCAGGGGTACGCCTGGGCGGCGTCGTCGTACTCCACCAACGGCTTCGACATCCGCTCCGGTGTGGTCAGCACCCGGGAGCTGGCCGACCTCTTCGCCGGCACCGTGCGGCGGCCACACCGGACGTACCTGACCGGGGTGTCGATGGGTGGCTACATCATCGGCCGCTCGTTGGAGCAGTACCCCGGCTACTACGACGGGGCGCTGCCGATGTGCGGCGTGCTGGGCGACCACCAGCTCCTCGATTTCTTCCTCGACTACAACCTGGTCGCGCAGGCCCTCGCCGGGGTGCCCGCCTACCCCACCCCGGCGGACTACCTGACCAACGCGGTGCCACGGATCCAGGTCGCGCTCGGCCTCGCCGGGCTCACCCCGACCGGGCCGGACACCACCAACGAACGCGGCAAGCAGTTCCGGGAGATCGTCATCAACCGCTCCGGCGGCCCGCGTCCGGGCGCCGATCGGGCCTTCGCGGTCTGGAAGGACTTCCTCTTCGGGATCAGCACCACCAACGGCGGCGACTCCCCGGCCCAGCGGCCGGGACAGCTCGCCACCAACCTGCTCACCCGCTACACGCCGAACACGCCGGTGAACGTCAACGCCGCCGTCCAGCGGGTCGCGCCGGAGAACGTCCGGCAGCGGCTCTCCCCCACGCTGACCGAGGTGCCGCGGATCGCCGGGCGGCCCACCGCCCCGGTGCTCAGCCTGCACGACCTGGGTGACCTGTTCGTGCCGTTCTCGATGGAGCAGGCGTACGCCCGCGACGCGGCGTGGCACGGCCGCAGCCGGCTGGTCGTGCAGCGAGCCATCCGGGCCAGCCAGCACTGCGAGTTCACCCCGACCGAGGCCGGCGCCGCCTGGGACGACCTGGTCTCCTGGGTACGCACCGGCGCCCGACCCGGCGGTGACGCGGTCGCCGACCCGAAGGCGGTGGCGGCGGCGGACTTCGGCTGCCGGTTCAGCGACCGGGCCGCGTACGCCGCCGGCGTGGGCACCCGCCGGCTCTACTCCACGTGCCCCTGACCGGACCCGGAAACGCCGCTGGCCGGCACCCCGCTCGGGGGTGCCGGCCAGCGTGTCGTTCAGGTGCGGTCAGCTGTTCCAGTGCTCGGCGACCAGGTCGGCAGCCTGCCGCTCCCACTGCGCGTAGTGGAACGGGTAGGCCGAGACCTGCACGGTCTGGGCGGCCTCGGTCAGCGGCATGTCCTGCCAGCCGTCGACCTGCTTCAGGCCCTTGAGGAACGCCATCGTGCTGTACTCCGGGTCGGTGATCTGCTCAACGGTGCCCCAACCCGAGGACGGGCGCTGCTGGAACAGGCCCTGCGAGTCGTGGTCGTTGCGGTCACCCAGGTGACCCAGGTTCTCCAGCTTCGACTCCTGCAGCGACGTGGCGATCGCGACCACGGCGGCGCGCTCGTCCATGCCCGACTTCTTCGTCGCGGCGATGATCGCCTTGACGTTGTCGGTCTGCTCGTCGCCCACATCGATGCGGGACTGCTTGCCCTGCACGCCGTGCGGGATCAGCTTGCCCTTGTCCACGGCCGGCTTGTCCGCCCGCAGCGCGACGGCGGCGGCCCGGGTGTCGACCGTGTCGGTGGTGCCGTGGTTCAGCGGACCGGCGGCGAGACCACCGGCGACGGCCAGACCAGCGATACCGAGAATGCTCTTACGCATCATCGTGTTCATGGGATAGCTCCTCCGGGGGTTGGCGCCACGACTCGACGGGGGTCGAGCACGGGCGCAAGCACCACGACAGGGCGCTCAAAAGATCACAGGGAAAAAGTCTCTGCCCGGCAGGTCATCGCGAGCGGGGGGCTCGTGGCGCCGGGACCATGTGTAACGACCGGGGGCTCACCGTCATTCCGGGGGCTCGCATCCCGCGCCGGCCATGTCATCGGGCCAGCCAGCGGGGTTGCTGCTGCGGTCGTACGGAGGATGTAACGACCCCGGCCCCGCCACCATTCCGTCGCCGGGGTGCCGCCGGTCACCGGACAGCGCGCGCGGCAACCCGGAGACCGGACATCGCCAGCGAGCGGATCCGGACACCCCGCGCGGGATCGGACATCGCGGACGGCGACGACACCGCCGCAGGGGACGCCCAGCCGCCCCGAAGACGCCCGGTGGGGAACAGGCGGCAGCGGCCTACCTCTCGCGCCGCCCGTCACCGCCCGGGCCGGTGGCGACGTTCCGCGGGCCGCTTGGCACCGGGGATACCGGGGGACGCTGCGCCCGGTCGGCGTCCGCCGCGGCGACCGGCGACCGGTCGTCGGGGGGCTGCGGCGGCGAGATCCAGGTGACCAGCACCACCGAGATGATCATGAGGAGGAACCACGACGCGAGCTTCGTCGCCGAGACCGGGTGCCAACCGCCCAACTGGCTGGGATACAGCCAGGCATGCGACCAGGTGGCGATGTTCTCCGCGAGCCAGATGAAGACGGCGACGAGGAAGAAGGCCAGCAGGAGCGGCATGCGCCACCGGAACCGGAAGATGCGGAACTGCATCACACAGCGCCCGAACACCAGAGCGACGACGGCGACGAGCAGCCATCGCACGTCCCGGACGTAGTGGTTGGTGAAGAAGTTGGCATAGATCGCGGCGGCCACGACAGCCGTCGCCCAGCGCCTCGGATAGCGCACGAAACGCAGGTCGAACAGCCGGTTGACCCGGACCATGTAGGAGCCGACCGCGGCATACATGAAGCCGCTGAACAGCGGCACCGCGCCGAGCCGCAGGACGCCGTCGGGCGCGTAGGACCACGAGCCGACGTGCGTCTTGAACAGCTCCATCGCCGTGCCGACGAGGTGGAACAGCACCACCACCCGCAGTTCGCGCAGGGTTTCCAGGCGGCCGGCCACCATCGCGATCTGGATGACGACCGCGGCGAGGGTCAGGACGTCGTTGCGGGCCAGCGGCGCGTCCTCCGGGTACCACAGGTGCGCCGCGAAGATGACCGCCAGCATCGCCCCACCGAACACGCACGCCCAGGCCTGTTTGAGGCCGAAGACCGCGAACTCGGTCAGCCAACCGGCCGGTCCGCGCCGGGGCAGCCGGGCCAGGATCGCGCGGAAGCGGGCATCGATCGCGCGTTCGGCCGTCGTCAGGGTGGCCGGTCCGGAAGGGGTACGCATCGCCGCGACGCTATCGTGCCGGCGCAGCTCAGCCGGCACCGGCGGGGTGCCGCGGCGGAATCACGCCGGGCCCGGTCGCCCGGAGTCGCGGCGAATCCGGTGGAGCAGGCGCCCGTCCCGCCACTACCGTGCGGTGATGCCGCTGCACCCCGACCCCGAAGCATCCACCGGGCACCTGCTGAGCACTGACGACGGCACGCCGCTGGCCCGGCTGTGGCTGCGCGACGACGACGGTGAACGGGTGGCCGGGGAGGTGACGCCGCTGCCGGGAGCGGACGTGCGGGTGCTCGCCGCCCAGGCGCGTCGGGACCTCGCCGGCGCGCGGCTGGAGACGCCGGACGACGCCCTGGCCGGCGCGCTGGTCGCCGGGGGTCTGATGCTGCGCCGGGCCGCCACGGACATGCGGCACGAGCTGACCGACGTGCCGGAGTTGGTGCCGCTGCCCGCCGGTTGGTCCTGGGCACCGGCCGGGTGGGACGACGACCTGGCCGAGGGGCTGGTGGCGGCGTACGGGCCGGACCACCCGGACGGGCGGTGGCAACCGAGCGACAGCGCCGAGGTGCGCGGGATGTTCGAGCGGGCCGATCCGGTCCCACCGCTGCTGCCGGCCTCGGCGCGGGTGATCGGTCCGGACGGTCGCAGCGCCGGTCACGTGCTCGCCGCCGGGCCCGTGCCGTGGATCGAGGACGTGTGCGCCTGGATCCTCAACCTCGGGGTGGCGCCGGCGGCGCAGCGGCGGGGGCTGGGGCGGGCGCTGCTCGGCCACGCGTTGCGCGGGGCGCGTGCGGCCGGGCTGCCCCGGGTGGGGCTGTCGGTGGCGGACGGCAATCCGGCCCGCCGGATGTACGACGAGGCCGGCTTCCGCCCGGTGGCCCGGGTGCTCACGGTGCCACTGCCGGCCGACGACGGGTCTCCGGGCGTCCGGCCCTGACCGGGCGCACCGGCCTGCGCCCGTGAGCGCCGGAACACGTGCGGGCGCCCGTCGGATTCCTCCGACGGGCGCCCGTCCTCACTGTTCCGGGCCCTGCCCGGCGTACGGGATCAGCGTGGCGACCCCATGCCGAAGCGGTTGCGCCGGCGCCAGACCAGGCTGCCCAGCATCAGGACCGCCCCCGCGCCGACGAGACCGCCGCCGACCTTGAGCGGGGTGCCCATGCTGTCACCGGTGACGGGGAGCTGCCTCCCGTCGTGCCTCCCGTCGTGCCCCCCGTCGTGCTTCTTCCTCGGCAGCACCTTGAGGAAGGCGCTGAACTTGCAGCCGGCCGCGGTGAAGGTGTAATTGCCGATTTCGGTCGGCCGGAAGGACACGGTGAACTGGCCCGCCGCGTTGGTCTCCGCGGTGAGGTTCCCCGGGGCCGGCTGCGGGAAGGCCACCGCCGCCATCGCGACGGTGCTGCCGTCGCTGCGGCGGGCCGGCGCCTGACCGGGGATGGAGGCGGCGAGGGGCGTCAGGCTCACGTCGATGTCGACCGTCTGGTTGGGACCGAAGCCGGTGCCCCTGAGCACCACGGTCTCGCCGATCTTGATCGTGGTCCGGTTCACCTTCAGGCAGCCCGGCTTCGGCACGTAGTCGTCGGGCGGTGGCTGGGGCGCGCCAAGGGCCGGCTGCGGCTGCGCCGCCCCCGCCGCGGTCGGCGCCAGCACGACGGCCAGGCCGGCCGTGAGCGCCATGATGATGCGGGATAGCCGCATGGTGGTCTCCTCCTACTGGTTGCAGCTTGGTGCGGAAACAACTTGGGTGGTCCATGGGGTGGCTGTGGGGGTGAGCCAGAGCTCGGGCGTACCGGCGGTGTTCCTGCCGGTCAGCAGGTCGACGTCGAGCGTCCGGGTGGCCCCGGGCGGGACCTCGACGTTCGCCACGCCCACCTGCCGGCGCCGCTCGGTGCCGCTGCCCAGGGCAGCGTCCGCCCCGTCGATCCGGGCGCCCACCACGGCACCGCCGGCGGGGCTGAAGACGTACACCAGGGTGCGGATGGTGTACGGGTCGCCGGCCTTCCCGAGACCGAGCACCGACCTGTTCAGGCCGGACGTCGGCGCCGAGGAACGCAGGCTGAACCGCAGGCGCAGCTGACGGCGGCCCTCGCCCTGGCACTCACCGACCGTCAGTTGCGCCGTCGGCTTCAGGTAGTAGCCGAGCTTCGCGCCGCTGCCGTCGTTGAGGAACACCCCGACGCTGGGCACCGTCTCGCGCTCGGGCAGGATGCCGCTCACCTGGCTTTCGCCGAGGATGTGCTGCTCTCCTGACCGGGCACTCCAGAACAATATCCTTTTTTCCGCTATAGAGCGGTCAAAAGCGGACAAAACAGCCTTTGGGTTGACTTTCGCGGCAAGAAACGCGTCGAAGACGGCGGCGGCGGCCGCCGCGTAGTAGGCGTCCTGCTCCTTCAGGCCCATGCTCTGGTAGGTCTCGGAGAGCAACGTGCGGACGACCGTGTCGGCGGCGAGCTTCGGCCCGCCCGGCACCGCGACCGGGCCGGTCGCGGCCAGCAGGTACGACAGCGCCACCGGATCGACCGCCAACACACCGTCAACAGTGGTGCCGGTACGGAGCCGGACCATTTCCCGGTAGAGCTTCGCCGCGGTCGGGAAGTGCGGGGTCAGGTTGACGTCCGCCGGATAGATCGCGGGCAGGTCGGTGTAGAGCCGGCGCATCTCGTCCGGGAGCGTGGCGACCGGCGGATCGAACCGCCTCAGGTCCACCCCCGCGCTGCCCTGGGTGACGATCTCCACCCGACCGCCGTCGGCACGGATCACCGCGTACGCTCCCCACATGCCGCCGGTGGCGCGCAGCTCCGCCGGGTTCTGCGAGACGAGCAGGTAGGTGCGGCGCCCGTCTGCCCCGAGCAGCGCCGGGAGCACCTTCGCCCCCTGGTCGGCCGCTCCGGTCAGGCCGGCCAGCCGGTCGATCTCCGCCCGCAGGTCGGTCAGGGCCGTGCGTATCTGTCCGACCAGGTTGGTCGTCGGCACCGCGTCGAGGCGGGTACGGGTCTGCCGCACCGCGGCGTTCACGTCGGCCAGCTCGGTCGAGACGGCCCGCAGCCGCGCCACGTCCAGCCGTCCCTCCTTCGGCACCAGGGTGGCGAGGTCGGTGCGCACCAGCGTGGGGAACGCGCGCCGGGCGAGGTCGTCGATGGCGACCGCGATCTGGCGGACCGCTCCCAGGTCGTCACCGGCGTACGGGGAGCGCTGCCCCAGCCACCAGCCCGGGTCGCCGGTGGCGTCCCGGGCGGCCCCGGCCTGCTCCTGGAGCGCCGCGAGGGTGCGTTGGGCCCGTGCGGCGTCCCCGCCGACGATCTGGGCGCTCAACTCCCGGGCGAGACCGGCGGCGTTGAGCAGGTGGGCCCGCGCCTGCCAGCCCCGGAAGGCGACCCATCCGGAGCCGGCCAGGAGCAGGGACCCGACCACGAGTCCGACGAGCGACACCCGCCGAATGCGTGCCCTGGTCCGTCGCCGCAGGCGCCTGCGGCCGCGACGCGACTCACCGCTCTCGGTCACACCGGTCTCCACTTCGAAACGGACACTAATGATGATTCGTCCATTTTCTAGCATGAATAACCAGGCCGACCTGCGGTTTTCGCGGCTTTACCGCCCCAAAAAGGCGTTCTGCGAGGATCGTTCGAGTGGTCAGCGGCTGCGGCGGGCCAGGGCCACCTGGTTGAGCAGGTCCTCGACCCGGTCCACGCCCGCCCGCAGCGACATGTCCCGCAGGTACGCCTCGCGCCCCCGCCGCCCCATTTCCGAGCGCGCGGCGGACGGGATGGTCGAGGCGAGCCAGAACCGGTCAGCCAGCGTGGCCCAGTCCTCGGGCGGGCAGGACAGCCCTGCCCGCGCGCGCTCCACCAGCTCCACGGTGTCCCCGCCGGCGGAGGCGATCACCGGCGCCGCGCAGGCGAGCGCGGCCTGCAGCTTGCCGGGCACGGTGCCGCGCAGCTCGGGCAGGTCGCGGAGCATGACCAGCTGGTAGTCGGCGGCCGCGTACAGCTCCGGCATGTCGACCGGCGACCGGCGCTCCACGAAGCGGACGTTCTCCGCCCGCAACTCGGCGGCGAGCCCCCGCACCCGCCGCTCCTCCGCGCCCGAGCCCACCAGCACCAGGTCCGTCCGACCGTCGAGCGCCGCCGCCGCCCGGACCGCCGTCTCGAGCCCCTGCCGTACCCCGATCGTGCCGGCATGCATGACCACGCACCGGCCGTCGCGCCGGACGAACCCCTGCGCGGCGTGGCTGGGTCGTACCGGCTGGAAGATCTGCTCGTCGGTCCAGTTGAGCACCACCCGCACACGGTCGGCGTCGACCCCGTCCGCGAGCACCATGTCCCGCATGGACGGGGCCGTGACGGCCAGGGCGTCCGCCTCGCGCAGCACCCGACGCATGGTGCTGGCGGTCCGTCCCGGCCGGCGCTGCCGCTGCGCGCCGACCACGTCTTCCTCCAGCCAGAGGTCCTGCACGTGCAGGACGGTGGGCACCCGGCCGAGCATCCTCATCAACGCGGCGGCGGCGAACGTCGTCGCCGGGAACTGGAAGACGTACAGCACGTCGACGTCGGCCAGGTAGCGGCGTCCCACCATCGCCACGCTGCCCGCGAAGGAGAGATGACTGGCCATCCGGGCGCCCGTGGAGCGGTCGCCGCCGGCGTACCGTGGCACCCGTCGCACGGTCAGCCGCTCGCTGCGCGTCAGGTGCCCCCAGCGTTGCCGCCAGCCCGGATAGACGTGCCCGCCTGGATAGTCGGGGAAGCCGGTCAGCACCCGTACCTCGTGCCCGCGGGCGGCCAGTTCCTGGGCGAGGCTGCCCGGGATGAAGGCCGGTTCGGGCGGGAAGTGGTACGACAGGATACCGATCTTCATCAGTGGGTCCCCCTCCGCGGCGGGACCGGCGCGGCAGCCGGCGAACCCGGCGCCGCCGCCACGTACGAGGCCGGCATCCTCGCGGCAACGGCCGACCCGCTGTCGGAACGGGTCGACGCGCCGCTGCGCGCGGTGGTGCGGGCTGCCGTCCGCGCCCGGGGACGGCTGCGACCAGCCGCCCCGGACGCGGACGATCTCGGTGATCCCATCGGCGGCAGGCCGCTCGACCTCCGGCGCTGCCCCGACGAGATCCAAGGGGCCGTGCGACCAGTCGTGGCACTCATCGGCGCAGCCGGGTGAGTTCCTGCGTGTGGTCCGTGACGCGTTCGGCCTCGTTCGACTCGGTCCGGCGGGCCGTCGAGGCCTTGCCCGCGGCCGAATGCGCGCCGGTGCTGGTGATCCGGTAAGCCTCGTACTGGTAGGCGTCCGCCTTGGCCACCTTGGTCATGTTCAGCACGCAGCCGAGCAGGCGTACCGAGACCGCGTGTAGCGACTGGGCCGCCGCGGCGACCTGGCTCCGCGAGGTGCGCCCCTGCTGGGTGACGAGCAGCGCGCCGTCGGCCTGCACGGCGACCACCACGCCGTCGGTGACGGCCAGCAGCGGTGCGGTGTCGATGACCACGATGTCCGCCGACTCGCGCAGCGCGAGCAGCAGGTCCGCCATGGCCTTCGAGCCGAGCAGCTCGCTCGGGTTCGGCGGCGCCGAGCCGCTCGGCAGCACCAACAGGGACTTGTCGCCCCAGCGCTGCACCACGTCGCCGACCTGCACGTCGCCGACGAGCACGTCAGTCAGGCCGACGCCGCCGTCGAGGCCCAGGTAGTCGGCGACCTTCGGCCGGCGCAGGTCGGCGTCGACCAGCAGCACCCGCCAGCCCGCCTCGGCCAGCGCGATGGCCAGGTTGCAGGACATGGTTGTCTTGCCCTCGCCCTGCAGGGCGCTGGTGACCGCGATGACCCGGGCCGGCTCGTGCACGTCCACGAACCGCAGGTTGGTCCGCAGCTTGCGGACCGCCTCGGCGCGGCCGGAGGTCGCCGCATCGCCGACGATGAGCGGCGCCGCCTTCGCGCCGGCCTCGAACGGGATCTCGCCCAGCAGCGGGCTGCCGGTGACCCGTTGCAGCCCGGCGGCGTCGCGCAGCCGGACGTCGACCAGGCCGCGCAGCACGGCGAGCGCGGCGCCGAGCAGCAGCCCGACCAGGCCGCCGACGATCAGGTTGCGGGTGGGTTGCGGGGAAACCGGGCTCGAACTCACCCGGGGGCCGCCGACCACCTCGATCTTGATGGGCGCGGCTCGGCCCTCGGCCGGCGTCTCGACCTTCTGCACCAGCTCCACGAACTTCGCCGCGAGCGACTCGGTCACCTTCATCGCCCGGGTCTGGTCGGTGTCGGTGACGGTGGCGCGCAGCAGCACGGTGCCGGTCTCGGTGGAGGTGCTGACTCGCCGCTGGACGTCGTCCGCGGTGAGGCCGACCGGCGTCTCCGCCACCACGCTCTGCGCCAGGCGGTCGCTGCGGAGCAGGTCGGCGTAGGACTTCACGCGTTGCTGAAGGAAGAGGCCGCCCTGGTAGGCGTCGGTGACGCCCTGGCTCGGCGTGGTGACGAAGAAGGTCACGGAGGCCACGTACCGGGGTGGCGTGCGGACCGTGATCAGCGCGGCCGAGCCGATCGCCACCATCAGCGTGACCAGGACGATCCACCAGTGTCGACGGATCAGGCGCAGGCAGGTGCGTACGTCCATCACGCTCTCCGTTCCGCCGGGACAACTAGCCGGTGAAACTGCACGAAATCCCCCAATACTTCCCAAACGCCATGACAGGATCTATTCGCCGCAAGCTTGCCGAGACACGACCAAATGAATGTAAGCCATCGAACATCCCCAGAGACCTGAATCCTCGCAATCAGGCAACAAACGCAGAGGACACCAATGGACGATGCAGCCTCCCTGGCCGGCACGAACATCCCGCGACGTGACTGGGTCACCCGACGTGCGAAGACCCTGTCTCTGCTAACGCTCGACACCGGCGCATGGTGCGCTGGATTTATGGTCGCCGCCTGGGCCAGGTACGAATTCGGCCTCACGCCCCGGCAGTGCGCCCTCGCACTGGGCACCGCCGTCGTGTGTGCGGTCGTCCACGCCGCCATCGAGCAGGTGCGTTCCACCGCCCGTGGCCGCCACCCGATCGGCAGCATCGGCGAGGCCCGTGACCTGGCCCTGACCACCCTCCTCGCCGCCGCCGTGATGCTGGCCGCCCTGGCGACGCTCACCGAACGCCCGGTACCGGCCAGCGTCCCGGTGACCGGCGGGGCGGTGGCCCTGCTGGTGATGGCCGGCGGACGGGCCGGCTACCGGTGGCGGCGCGACCGCGACGACCGCCCGGTCCAGGGCGCGGAGCGGGCCCTGATCTACGGCGTCGACGCCGCGAGCGAACGCCTCGTACGGGTGCTGGTCGGCGACCCGGACGGCAGCTACCTGCCGGTCGGCCTGCTCGACGACGACCGCGAGCGGCAGGGGCTGCGCCTGGAGGGACTCCGGGTGCTGGGCGGCCGCGAGCAGATCGAGCAGGCGGTACGCCGCACCGGGGCCACCACGGTCATCTTCTCGATCGACGGCTCGGACGCCGAGCTGATGCGCGACGTACGCCGCCGGACCTTGCAGGCCGGGGCCGCCTTCAAGGTGCTCCCCCCGGTCCGGGAGCTGCTCGACCGGCCGGTGCGGGCCACCGACGTACGGGACCTGCAACTCACCGACCTGCTGGGGCGGGCGCAGCGGGTGGCGGAGCTGATGATCGAGCGCAACGGCCTGGCCGGCCGGCGGGTGCTGGTCACCGGGGCGGGCGGCTCGATCGGCTCGGAGCTGTGCCGGCAGATCGCCCGCTGTGAGCCGGGCGAGCTGATGATGCTGGACCGGGACGAGTCGGCCCTGCACGCCCTGCAGATGTCGCTGCACGGCCGGGCACTGCTGGACGGGCCGGAGCTCATCCTCGCCGACATCCGCGACGCCGACGGCATCGCCCGGATCGTCGCCGACCGGCAGCCGGACGTCGTCTTCCACGCCGCCGCCCTCAAGCACCTGACGCTGCTGCAACGGCACCCGGGGGAAGCGGTCAAGACCAACATCCGCGGCACCCTGAACGTGCTGGAGGCGTGCCGGGACGTGAGCGAGTTCGTCAACATCTCCACCGACAAGGCGGCCAACCCGGTCAGCGTGCTCGGCTACTCGAAGCGGATCACCGAGCGGCTGACCGCCCACTACGCCGAACAGGTCGGCGGGGCTTTCCTCAGCGTGCGCTTCGGCAACGTGCTCAGCAGCCGCGGTTCGGTGCTGACCGCGTTCCAGGCGCAGGTCGAGGCGGGGTTGCCGATCACGGTGACCCACCCCGACGTGACCCGCTACTTCATGACCGTGCAGGAGGCGGTGCACCTGGTGCTCCAGGCGGCGACCATCGGGCGCGGCGGGGAGGCGCTGGTGCTCGACATGGGCGAGCCGGTGCGCATCGCCGACGTGGCGCGCCGGCTCGCCGCTGAGGCGGACCGCCCGACGGAGATCGTCTTCACCGGGCTGCGCCCCGGCGAGAAGCTGCACGAGGACCTGTTCGGCGTCGACGAGGTCGACAGCCGGCCGCTGCACCCGCTCATCTCGCACGTCCGGGTGCCCTCGCTACGCCCCGAGGACGTCCACGGGCTCGACCCGTACGCCGACGCGGACGAGCTGATCAAGTGGATGGCGGCGTACTGCGAGGACCTGCCGGTGCGGTCCTCGATGCTGCCCTCACCCCGCTGACGACGACGCCGCGGCGGCGGAACCCGGTGGGGCTCCGCCGCCGCGGCGTCCGGGACGTACGGCGGGGTCAGTGCCGCTCGCGGGCCCGCTCCCCGTCTTCACCCTCGGTCTCCTCCAGCGCGTCGGCGAACGGCTCGGTCAGGTCGTCGCCCGGCACGGCGACCGCCTCGGCGCGGTCCTGTTCGTCGATCCGGCCGCCCGGCGGCGGCTCGGGAGCGGTGGCGCCACCGGCGAAGCCGTACTCGTTGGGCTCGTCATGCCTGCTCATGGGTTATCCTCCCGCTATGTTCGCTTTTGCGTCCTTCCGCTCACGGTAGGCCGTGATCGTCTTACCCGCAGCGCGGCGTCGATAGTCGGTGCGCTGGCGGGCGGGCCGGCGGCGATCCCGGCCCAGAGAAGCTGGCGCAGCAGGATGATCGCCGCAGCGGTCGCCAGCGCGCTCCAGCCGCTTTCCACGGCGAGCCGGAGCAGGCCGGCGGCGACCAGCAGGTCCAGCAGCACCCGCAGCGCGGTACGCCAGGAACGGACGGTGAGCAGGACGACCGCACCGCTGCCCAGCGCGAGGGCGGTCACCACGTCGGCGAGGCCCTCCCTCACGTCGGGCTCCCCTGCTCCGTCCCGGCCTCGCCGACCTGCCGCTGCTCCTGGGCGATCTCGCGGCGCAGGAAGAAGTTCAGCGCGGTCCGGATGGTGGCGATGGCCGCCAACTGCCCGATCTGGTCGAACGTCGGTGACACGGCGGTACGCAGGATGTCCGCGGCGAGCTGGAACTCGAGGCCGAGCGCGAGGAACCGGCCGAGGGAGAGCCGGATCGGGGTGAAGACGGCGGCGCTGCGGTGTCGCAGTCCCTCGACCACGATCCGCAGCGCCGCCCAGAGCGCGCCGACGAAGATCACGGTCGCCCCGACGATCTCCACCACGGTGACCGCGATGCGGTCGCCCTCGCGCAGGAACTCGTCCAGGTCCACCCGGGGGCGTTACCCGCCCCCGCCGGTGCTAGGCCGGGTCAGAGCTGGTCGACCGCCTCCAGGATCAGCCACAGACCGCAGATGGCGAAGAGCACGGCGGCACCGTACCGGATGGCCTTCTCCGGCAGGTGCCGGCCCAGCATCCGGCCCACCAGGATGGCCAGCGCGTCGGCGGCCACCATGCCCAGCGTCGAGCCGAGCCAGGTGCCGAACCAGCCGTACTTGGTGGCCAGCGTGATGGTGGCGAGCATCGTCTTGTCGCCCAGTTCGGCCAGGAAGAACGCGACACCGACCGCGATGACGGCCGACTTGCCGGTCTTCTCCGCCTTGCGCTGTTCCTCCTCGGTGAGCTTGTCCCCGCGCAGCGTCCAGACGCCGAAGCCGAGGAACGCCAGGCCGGCGATCAGCGAGATCCAGCCGGTGGGCAGGGCCGCGTTGAGCCCGTAACCGATGGCCACCGAGGCCAGGTGGACGATCGCGGTGGCGATGGTGATGCCGATCAGCACCGGGACCGGCTTGAAGCGGGTGGCGAAGGTCAACGCCATCAGCTGGGACTTGTCCCCCAGCTCGGCGACGAAGATGACGCCGAAGCTGATCACCAGCGCGGCAAGAAAACCGTCCATGAGAACCTTCCCGATCATGCCGGGAGGAGGTACGGGGCGCCCTCGACCCGGCTGCTACAGCCTGAGTCGAAGGTCTCGCCCGCCCCACCGGGGTGGGGCCGCGTGGCCGGATGCGGAACGCACCAGTGTGTCGACCACGACATTGGGGGCTACTCCCCTTCGCGCCCTCACCCTAACCGATCACGCCGGCCGCCGGCCCGGACGGGTGCCGTAGGTCACCGCGCGCCGGCCGCCGAGGCCGCCCGGCGGGCCGGCACGGCGGCCGCCGGTCAGTCGGCCCGGGCCAGGTTCACCCCGAACAGGCCGTCCGGGTCGGTCCAGAACTCGCGTACGGTGAAGCCGGCCGCCGCCAGCTCCCGGGCGATCCCCTCCGGCCGGAACTTCGCCGACACCTCCGTGCGCAGTTCCTCGCCCGCGGCGAAGTCGACCGTCAGGTCCAGCACCCGGACCCGCATCGCCCGGTCGGCCCGCAGCCGCATCTCGATCCACTCCCGGTCCGGGTCCCAGCGCGCCACGTGGGTGAAGGCCGCCGGGTCAAAGTCCGCGCCCAGCTCCCGGTTGACCACCCGCAGCACGTTGCGGTTGAACTCGGCGGTGACCCCGGCCGCGTCGTCGTACGCCGGCACGATCACCGCCGGGTCCTTGACCAGATCGGTGCCGATGAGCAGCCAGTCGCCCGCCTCCAACGTCGCGCGCATCGCGGCCAGGAACGCGGCCCGCTCGGCCGGCAGCAGGTTGCCGACGGTGCCGCCGAGGAAGATCACCAGCCGCCGCCCGCCGGTGGGCAGCCGGTCGAGCTGGCGGGTGAAGTCGCCGACGATGCCGCGGACCCGCAGGCCCGGGTAGTCGGTGGCGATCTGCTCGGTGGACTGGCGCAGCGCGCTGACCGACACGTCCAGCGGCACGAAGGTGCCGAGGCCGCCCCGGCGGGTGAAGGCGTCCAACAGCAGCCGGGTCTTCTCCGAGGAGCCGGAGCCCAACTCGATCAGGGTCTTCGCGCCGGTCAGCTCGGCGATGTCGGCGGCCCGCTCGGCCAGCACGGCCCGCTCCGCCCGGGTCGGGTAGTACTCGGGCAGCCGGGTGATCTCCTCGAACAGCTCGCTGCCCCGGGCGTCGTAGAACCACTTCGGTGGCAGCCACTTCTCCTCGGCGGTCAGCCCGGCCCGTACGTCCTCCCGCAGGCTGCGTCCCAGGTCCTGGTCTTCGAGGTAGATCTCCAACGGCTCCGCGCCCATGAGGTGTCCCTTCTCCTTCGGCGAACGTCCCTGTCTCCACCTGCGACACTGCTGCGGCGTCACGCTCCCGGCAGGGCGCGCACGCGCACCGAGGTCGAGGTGGCCACCACGAGGTGCCGGTCCGGCAACGACCGCCAGCCCGGGTCGTCGTCGTGCGGTTCGGAGGCCAGCAGCACCGAGTCCGGCGTCGCGAGGACGGACATCGCGTGCCCCGCCACGGTGGCCACCATCGTCCGGCCGTCGGTGAGCAGCAGGTTCAGCCGCGACCCGGGCGCCGCCTCCGACACCACCGCGACCGTCTCCGCGACCGCCTCCGCCGGGTCGGCGCCGGCCCGCAACCGGTGTCGGACCAGCGCCCAGAGCAGGGCGGAGTCGGTCGGGGCGTCGAGGGTGAGCAGGTCACGCACGGGAAGGGTGTCGGCGAGCGGCACCAGCGCGTCGGGCCAGCCCCGCACGACACCGTTGTGGCTGAACAGCCACCGGCCCTCGGTGAACGGCGCGGCGGCGGACTCCTGCACGGGCATGCCGACGGTGCCGGAGCGGACGGCGGCCAGCACCGCGCCGGCGAGGGTCACCCCGGCCAGCGCCGGCAGCGTCACGTCGCTCCAGATGGGCTGGGCCCGCCGGTAGCGCACCGGGTCGCCCTCGCCTGGGTACCACCCGACGCCGAAGCCGTCGGCGTTGACGGTCCCGCCGCCGCGCATGTCCCTGGGTGCCCAGGACTGCCGGACCAGCGAGTCCGGCGGGTCGTACAGCAGGGCGCGCAGGCTCAGCGGAGGCCCAAGGTAGGCCAGGTGCCGACACATCAGGCGGTGCCGCCGATCACCCGTGTGCCTCCTCGGGCCGGGCGTCGCGGGCGCAGCGGAAGCCGCTGAAGATCTGCCGCCGGATCGGGTAGTCCCAGTTGCGGAACGTGCCCCGGCAGGCCGCCCGGTCGGTGCCGAACGAGCCGCCGCGGAGCACCCGGTAGTCGTCGCCGAAGAACACCTCGGAGTACTCCCGGTACGGGAAGGCCGTGAACCCGGGGTGGCCCCGGAAGGTGCTCGACGTCCACTCCCAGACGTCGCCGATCAGCTGGTGCACGCCCAGCGGCGAGGCGCCCGCCGGGTACCCGCCCACCGGCGCCGGCCACAGGTGCCGCTGCCCCAGGTTGGCGCGCTCGGCAGTCGGGTCCTCGTCGCCCCACGGGTACCGGCGGGAGCGGCCGGTGCCCGGGTCCCAGCGGGCCGCCTTCTCCCACTCCGCCTCGGTGGGCAGCCGCCGTCCCGCCCAGGCCGCGAAGGCCTCCGCCTCGTACCAGCAGACGTGCACCACCGGCTCGTCGTCGCGGACCGGTGACCACCGCCCGAACCGCCGGTACGCCCAGCCGTCCCCGTCGCGCCGCCAGTGCATCGGCGCGGTCAGTCCCGCCTCGGTACGGTGCCGCCAGCCGGGCCCGCTCCACCAGCGCGGGTCGTCGTACCCGCCGGCGGCGATGAACTCGCGGTACCGGCCGTTGGTGACCGGCGCGGCGTCGATGACGTACGCGGGCAGGTCGACGGTGTGCGCGGGACGCTCGTTGTCCAGCGCCCACGGGTCGGTGGAGGTGCCCATGGTGAACGGGCCCGCCGGCACCAGCACCTCGTCGGCGACCCGTACCCGGGGCTCGGGCGGCGGGGGCGCGTCCAGGACCGCGGGCCCGGCGCGCAGCTGGTGGGTGGCGAGCATCGTCTCGTCGTGCTGCTGCTCGTGCTGCACGATCATCCCGAAGGCGAAGCCCTCGGCGACCAGCGGACGGTCGGTGAACCGGATGCCGTCCAGCAGGTCGAACACCTTGTCCCGGACCGCCGACACGTAGGCGCGCGCCTCCGCGGGAGGCAGCAGCGGCAGCGACGGGCGGTCCTTGCGGGGCTGCTTGAACGCGTCGTACAGGTCGTCGATGTCGTGGCGGACCGGCTCGCGCCCGCCGACGTCGCGCACCAGCCAGAGCTCCTCCTGGTTGCCCACGTGGGCGAGGTCCCAGACCAGCGGGGACATCAGCGGGGAGTGCTGGCGGGTCAGGTCGTCGTCGTCCACCGCCTCGGTGAGCAGGGCCGTACGGGCCCGGGTCCGCTCCAGCTCCGCCGCGATCCGGCTGCGCAGCACCTCCGCCTGCGTGGCCGGCTGTTCGGTGGTGGTCACCGGTGCCCCCTCTCCGCGGCGGCCCGTCGCCGCCGGATTCCTCGGCTCGTCTCGTCGTGGGTGCCCGGCGGCAGGTCCAGCCGGGGCAGCGCCTCCAGCGCCAGGTCGAGCAGGGCGGCGGCCGCCGCTGCCAGCGGCGGGTCGGCCAGGCCGTACCGGGCGGCGGCATGCCAGCGGTCGGCCACGGGCGCGGCGATCGTGCGGGCGGACCGGGCGGTGTCGGCGCGGTCGAGCAGCGCGGTCAGCACGGCGAGCGGGAGGATCCAGCCCGGACCGGGCTGCGCGTCCAGGTAGCGCACCTCCAGGTAGCCCCTCGGGCGGACCGGCGGGAACAGGGTGCTGACGTGGTATTCCAGGTCGTCCGTGGTCGGTGGGCGGGGCAGCGCCCCGTCGATCCAGTCGGCGAAGGTGATCCCCGGTGGCGGGGTCCAGTCCGGCCCGTCGTGGCGCACGCAGAGCAGCGGCGCGGCCAGCGCGTACTCCGCCCAGGCGGCGACCGGGTCCTCGTCGGGCCGCCGTGGCGACCAGACCGGCCGGGTGCGGGCCGGGTCGATACCCAGCCAGGCGGCCATCCGCGCGGACGCCCAGCCGGTCCGCCGACCGGCGTGCCGGTCGGCGGTGGCGAACGCGGCCACCAGCGGCGGCCCGACCATGTGCACGGTGGCCCAGCGGGCGGCCAGCTCGGCCGGTTCGCCCGCGTCCAGGCAGACCTGGAGGCCGGCGGTGCTGTACATCATGGTCCGCCCGGCGGGGCCCCGACGGTCGAAGACGCCGCGCATCGCCCGGTAGCGGGAGGTCTCGACCACCGGCCGCGGGGCCCGCCACGGGTCGATGCCGCTGCGGCCGAGCACCAGCCCGGCGCGCTCCAGCAGCGCGCTCAGCTCGGCGATGTCGGCCTCGGTGGCCAGGATCAGCGCGGCGACCGACGGTCGGGGCGCGGTGGACACCTCCACCTGCCCGCCGGGCTCCACGGTCACGCTGCTGCTGTGCCGGAGCGGCTCGGCGGGGCTGGTGTCGTCCAGAGTGACGGGGCTGTGCCGCCCCAGCGCCGCCCGCAGCCGCTCCCGGTCAACCGGTCGAGCGGGGTCGGCGGCGTCGTGCACGGTCCATTCCAGTTCGACGCCGGTGAGGACCGGTGGCCCGGTCTTGAAGCAGATCCGGCCCAGGTGGGCCGCGGCGGCGGCCTTCTCGCCGAGCACGGTCGTCCGGTGGAGCTCCGGGGACGTCACCACGAGATGGTCTCCTCCCGACCCGGGGACCCGACGGCACTGCCGGCGCAGGCGGCATCGACCGTCACCGGCCGGCCGCCGCGTCTCACCATCTTCTGTCTAGCAGACGGAATCCGCGGCCCCGGGCGGGAAGAAATTTCTGTGAAACCTTTTCGACTACTTCTTTCGACTTCGGCGGGCGTCCGGAGTGGGCGCGGGCGGGGCGGCGGGTGAGCGGGACGGCTTCGCCTTCGGCGATTCGTCCGCCTCCGGGGCCTGCTCCGGACGCAGCTCCCGGCAGTACGCCTCGACCTTGCCCGCACCACCGGCGGCGGCCACCAGATCGGCGAACGCGGGGCTGCGCAGCGCGTTCTCGCGCTGCGCCGCCGGCTTCGCCAGGTACGCCCGGCACTGGCCGGCCAGCTTCCCGTCGGAGGCCGGCTTGCCGGAGGCGCCGGGCCGGCCGGACGGGGACGCGGCGGAGGGGCCGGTGCCGGGGGTGGGCGCGCCGGTCGTCGGCCCGCCACCTGACGAGGATGGCGCCGCCGGATCGGAACCGGATCCGCCCGGCACGGAGGCGGGCGGCCGGGGTGCCGGGTCCGGCTCGTCGCCGCGGTCGAGGGTGACCGCGGCGAAGGCGGCGCCGGCCGTGGCGGTGGCGGCGATGCCGGCGACCCAGGCGACCACCCCCGTGGTCACCCGTCGCCGGCGCCGGGACGACGGGGCGGGCGCCGGGGCGGCCGCGCCCGCCGCCACGCGGGCGGCCCGGAACGCGGCCAGGGCGGCCTCCTCGCCGGCCAGCTCACCGGGGCGGCCCGGGGCGGCCGCGGCGGAGAGCAGCCGGGCGAGCGGTTCGTCGCCCGGCGGCGGCGCGGCGGCGGACCGGGCGGCGTCGAGCAGCCGCTCGGCCTCGGCCCGGCCGGCGGGCCGCTCGACGCCGTCGGAGCGGCGGAAGTTCATCCAGTTTCCCCTCACGTCATCCGTCCGCCGGCTCGGCGTGGGACGTGCTCGGCGTCTGCCGGCCCCGCCGCGGGTGGGGCGGGCCGGTCCGCTCGTCGCCACCGGACGGTTGGGGCAGGTCCTGACGTTCCAGCAGCGCGGCGAGCCGGCGCAGGCCGCGGTGTGCGGCGGTGCGGACGGCACCCGGGCGGCGCCCGAGCACCCGACCGGCGGTCTCGGCGTCCAGCCCGATCACCGCGCGCAGCAGCACCGCCTCGGCCTCCCGGGGTGGCAGCGTCGCGATCAGGGCCAGCGCGGCCTCCGTACCGATGGTTTCACCGGCCCGTTCGGCCGTGTCGGCGTCGCCGGCGAGTTCGCTCAACGCCTGCACCGGCACCGGCAGGGAGGGACGGCGACGCTGGCGGCGCAGGTGGTCCATCGCCCGGTTCCGGGCGATCGTGACCGTCCAGGCCCGGAACTCCCCGCCGGTGAAGCTGGGCAGGTCCCGGGAGATCTGCAACCAGGCCTCCGAGGCGACGTCCTCGGCGTCGGCGCCGACGAGAGCGGTGAGATACCGCAACAGGCCCGGCTGGAGGCTGCGGTACAGGAAGCGGAAGGCTTCCTCGTCGCCGGCCTGCGCCGCGGCCACCGCCTCGCTCAGCTCACCGGTCATGCGTCCGCCGCCCCTGCCGTGACCGGCAGGTCGAGCGTGACGCACCCCCGGTGCGGCAGCCGAACCCCCTCGCGCACCAACAGCCCCCCGCTGACCCCATCGCACCCCGCCGAGCGGCCGGGCGGCATGTCTGACACACGCCGCGACAATACGGCGGTCGGCCGAATGCCGCACCGGCACCATGGGCTGGCCCGAGTCGCGCTAACGGTAGGAGTCAATGGACAGGTGGACAAGTCACGGCCCGGCGGGAAAAGAGTGAGAAATATCTAGCTGAACAGTCGGCGAGTCCGCGTGACGGAAAACGGCCGCGGGACGCCCCGGGCCAGGTCATCGTGCCGCGGGCGTCCCCGGTGGGCCGTTACGCCCGGCTTGCCGCCACCGCCCGCGGCCATTGTGACAGTCGGTCCGGGCCCCGTCACCCCCCGTTCGCCGGACCGTCGTGGCACCGGTACCGGCGCCGTCCGGGTGCCGGACCCGACGGGGATATCGCCATGAGTTCTTTTCTGCTCCTCTGGGTACGGTATTCGGGTGTTGTCATCGGAGGTCGTGCTCAGCGGTCGCTACCGCCTGGACGAACGTGTCGCCACCGGCGGCATGGGCGACGTCTGGCGTGCCACGGACCTGGTCCTGGGCCGCCAGGTCGCGGTGAAGGTGCTGCTGCCGGCGCTGGTCTCCGACCCCGACTTCATCGCCCGGTTCCGCGCCGAGGCGCGGATCATGGCCGCCCTGCGCCACCCGGGCATCGTGCAGGTCTTCGACTGCGGCGAGGACCGCCTCGCCGACGGCGGCCGCGCCGACTACCTGGTCATGGAGTTCGTCGAGGGCGAGCCGCTGTCCCGGCGGATCGAGGCCGCCGGCCACCTTGACGTCGCCGAGACGATGTCGATCGTCGCGCAGGCCGCCCAGGCGCTGCACGCCGCGCACGCCGGCGGGATCGTGCACCGCGACGTGAAGCCGAGCAACCTGCTGGTGCAGGAGGACGGCATGGTGGTGCTGGTCGACTTCGGCGTCGCCCGGTCCACCAACGTCACCAGCATCACCAGCACCAACGCGGTGCCGGGGACGGCGCTCTACATGGCGCCGGAGCAGGCGTCCGGCCGTCCCGTCTCCGCCGGCACCGACATCTACGCGCTCGGCGCGGTCGCGTACTGCTGCCTCACCGGCGAGCCGCCGTTCACCGGCGACAACCCGCTCCAGGTCGCGGTGCGGCACCTGGACGACGAGCCGCCGGCGCTGCCGGAGGAGATCCCGGCGCCGGTGCAGGAGCTGGTGTCGCGGGCCCTGGCCAAGGACCCGGCCGACCGGTTCGCCACCGGGGCCGAGATGGCCGCCGCGGCCCGTGCCGCGCTGAGCGACGGCGCCGCGACGACCGCGTTCGTCCCCCCGGCGCTGCGGGGCGCGGCGGCCCCTGCGACCACCACCCGGGGCGACGTGCCGGTGCTCCCGGCGGCCGCCACCGTGGCGCCGGCGCGGGGCCGCGGCCGGCGCGGCTCGCTGGTCGGCGCGCTCGCGGCGGTGCTGGTGGGACTCACCGCGCTGGGCGCGGCGCTCGGCGCGGCCAAGGAGACCGGCGACGGGGCGACCAACATCAAGAGCACCCCGCCGGCGGTGGTACCGACCTACGAGGGGGAGCTGCCGGCGAGCCCCGAGGAGACCGGCGTGGACCAGCCGAGCCGGCCGGACCGCACCTGGAACCCGGGCAACCGGCCCTCGGCCACCGTGACGGCGACGCCGTCGCCGGGGCCGAGCGGGTCGGCCGAGCCGCAGCCGACCTCGGAGCCGACCACCACGCCGGCGAACCCGCCGACCACCACGGCGCCGGCGGACCCGCCGACCACCACCACCGCACCGGCCGACCCGCCGCCGACCACCACGACGCCTCCCGGCGAGGACCCGCCGCCGCCCGGCACCTGACGGCAGCTCGACACCGCGTCCCCCATTAGTCGCAAAATCGGACTTTCAGCCCCATACAAGCCCTAAACTCCCGGGCAGGAGTCACTTACTGCCACGGGAGCGAACGTGCGGGTTGAGAAGCTGGTCGTCATCGGTCAGGGGTACGTCGGTCTGCCACTGGCGATGCGTGCCGTCGAGGCGGGGCTGGACGTGGTCGGCCTCGACGTCGACGCCGACCGGGTCAAGCGGCTCGCCACCGGCGAGTCGTTCGTCGAGGACATCACCGCCGAACGGCTCGGCCGGGCGCTGGGCAGCGGCCGCTACCGGCCGAGCACGGAGTACACCGACGCCGAGGGCTTCGACATCTGCGTGATCACCGTCCCGACCCCGCTGCGCGACGGCGCTCCCGACCTCAGCTACGTCGAGCAGGCCGGCCACGGCATCGGCCGGTACGTCCGGGCCGGCTGCACGGTGGTCCTGGAGTCGACCACCTACCCCGGCACCACCGAGGACGTGCTGCGGCCGCTGCTGGAGTCGGCCAGCGGCCTGCGCAGCCCCGGCGACTTCCACCTCGGCTACAGCCCGGAGCGGATCGACCCGGGCAACCGCACCTGGCGGCTGGAGAACACCCCCAAGGTGGTCTCCGGCGTCGACGGCGCCTCGCTGCGCCGGGTCGACGACTTCTACCGGCGACTGGTGGAGCGGACCGTGCCGGTGGACTCGACCCGGGTCGCCGAGCTGACCAAGCTGATCGAAAACACCTTCCGGCAGGTCAACATCGCCCTGATCAACGAGCTGGCGATCGCCTCCCACCACCTGGGGGTCGACGTCTGGCAGGCGATCGACGCCGCCTCCTCCAAGCCGTTCGGCTTCATGCCGTTCCGGCCCGGCCCGGGTGTGGGCGGGCACTGCCTGCCGATCGACCCGTGCTACCTGTCCTGGCAGGTGAAGCGGACGATGGGCCGGCAGTTCCGGTTCATCGAGCTGGCCGACGACATCAACCACCAGATGCCCGAACACGTGGCCCAGCGGGTGATGGCGGGGTTGAACCGGGTGGGCCGCTCGGTGAACGGGGCCCGGCTGCTGCTGCTGGGCCTGGCGTACAAGAAGAACACCGGCGACATGCGGGACTCCCCCGCGGTGGACGTGGCCCGGCGGCTCAACGACCTCGGCGCCGAGGTGCGCGCGGTCGAGCCGTACGCCGAGCCGCAGCACATCCCCGGCGGGGTGACCGTGGTCGACCTGACCGAGCGGGAGGTCGCCGAGGCCGACGCCGTGGTCGTGGTGACCGACCACGACAGCTTCGACTACGACCTGGTGACCCGGCACGCCCGGTACGTCTTCGACACCCGCGACCGCTGCCGGGGCGCGGTGGTGGAGCGGCTCTGACCCGTACGGTGGTGGCCGGTCCCGCCCGGGACCGGCCACCCGCCGGGTCACTCCGCGCCGAGCGCCTCGACCACCGGCCGGCTCAACGCCCGGCGGGCCGGCAGCACGGAGGCGAGCAGGGCGGCCAGCACCGCCACCGCGAGCATCAGCCCGAGCCGCCCCCAGGGCAGCACCAGGGTGAAGTCCCCGCCGATCTTCGCCACGAAGGCCATCGCCCCGGCGACGAAGGCCACGCCGAGCACGATCGCCAGGGAGGACAGGAGCAGCCGCAGCGCGTCGGCGCGCAACGAGCGCAGGGTCAACCGGATCATCGCGGTCACCGCCCCCGCGCCGGGGCGACCCGGTCGAGGCCGGCGAGCGTGTCCAGGATCCGCTCGGCGGTCGGCGCGGTCAGCTCGCGGACCAGCCGGCCGTCGGAGAGGAAGACCACCCGGTCGGCGTACGCGGCGGCCACCGGGTCGTGGGTCACCATGACCACGGTCTGGCCGAGGGTGTCGACGGCCTCCCGGAGCAGCCCCAGCACCTCGGCGCCGGAGCGGGAGTCCAGGTTGCCGGTCGGCTCGTCGGCGAAGACCACCCAGGGGCGGGTGACCAGCGCCCGGGCGACGGCCACCCGCTGCTGCTGGCCGCCGGAGAGCTCCGCCGGCCGGTGCCCGAGCCGGTCGGCCAGGCCGACCGCCGCCACCACCTGCCGCAGCCAGGCCGGATCCGCCCGCCGGCCCGCGATGGCCAGCGGCAGGAGGACGTTCTCCTCGGTGGTCAGCGCCGGCAGCAGGTTGAACTTCTGGAAGACGAAGCCTGCACCATGGCGAGCCCAGCCACCACGGCGGCCACCGCCGACGGGTGGACCCGGCGCCACAGCAGGGCGACCGCCATGGCACAACCGACCAGCGTGGCGGGCACGCCACCGGGCTGGCTCCCCACCGCGGCCACGGCGAGCAGCGCCACCACGCCGGAAACGAGGACGTCGAAGGCGAGTGAGCGCAGCGGACGGCCGAAGAGGGTCCGGTTCACGGTCACCCAGCGTACGGGCAGCCACCGGCGTCGATTCCCTACGATGTCGCCAACACGGCGGGTGACGACCGGGCGGCAGGCGGCTCGCGGGGTGTTTCCGCTTTCGATCAGGAGCCGGCGCGGTCCGCGACGAAGACGCCCAGCCCCTGGTGACCGTAGAGTTCACCGGTCTCGATGAGGATCGTGACCGCCTGGCGGACCGTCGACTGGCTGCCGACCTCGTACATGTCGGCAAGGGCCTTGGTGGACGGCAGCTTGTGGCCGGGAGGCCACTCGCCTGAGGCGATGCGCTCCCTGATGTCGGCGATGATCCGTCTGTAATGCGGCTCGAACTTGCGTGGTGTGGGCATGCGAAGTACTCCCAGCTAGGCCCACACATCTGATCACGACAGCCGGAAGAACTTCAAGCGCATCGTTGACTTTACCGGTAATGACGGTAAGGTGCCGAAGCGAGGGAAGAGCCCAGCTAGGCACTGAGGTTCCTCCGTCGTCGGAGCAGCGGCACCTTCTGACAGTGCGGGCCTCGCATCCCGCGCCGGCAGAAATGCTGCTCCGACACCACTCGTCACGCCGCCGACTGAGCGGGAGCAGGCCCGGGGCGGGTGCCGGGCTCCGACCGGCCGGGCGCGCGGTCGCGCCGGTCGCCCCCGCCCGCCTCGGCGCCACCGCGGACACATCCCAGGGAGGGACATGGACGACGACATGCCCGGCAGGCCGAGCCGGTGGCACCGGTGACCGCACCGCGGTGGGTCATCCACCTGCCGACCACTCTGACCAGCCAGGACGGGGCGGTCGCTCTGGCGCTTGCCCTGCGCGTCTCGCTGGGCCACGTCACCGCCATCGATTTCGGTGAAACCACCCTCAGCGAGGAGGACCAGCAGTTTCTGCGTACGCGGATCTGGTGTGACGCCAGGCTGGAGGGGCCTGGCCGCTGCCGCCGCTCCGCAGACCACGACGGCACGTGCGCGCCGGGTAGCCAGTGAAGGATCCGACGCCGAACCGGTCAGACCAGCTCGCGCATGCGGTTGATCTCGACGGACTGCTCGGTGGCGACGGAGTTGGCGAACTCGTTGAGCTGCTGGTCGACGCCGACCTTCAGCAGGTCGGTCGCCATCGTGACGGCACCCTGGTGGTGCGCGGTCATCAGCTGCACGAAGAGCCGGTCGAACTCCGCCCCCCGGGCGTCGGCCAGCCGGCGGATCGCCTCGGGCGACTGCATGCCGCGCATGGTGCCGTGGTCGTGGCCGGGCACCTCGGCCGGCAGGCCGCGGGCGCTGAGCCAGCCGCGCATCATGCCGATCTCCGGCCCCTGCGCGCCCCGGATCCGGTCGGCCACCGCCCGGACCTTCGCGCTGCCGGCCCGGTCCTCGGCGAGTTCCGCCATCTCCAGCGCCTGCTGGTGGTGCGGAATCATCATCCGCACGAACCAGACGTCGAGGGAGTTGTAGCGCGGCGAGGCGGTGTCGCGGACCTCCCCGGCCGGGCGGGCGACGGCCGACTCGCCGGGACGGCCGGGGACGATGACGGCGGGGCCGTCGGCCGGCGCCGGGGTGGCGGCGGCGGTCGATCCGGCGGTCGCCGGGGCGGGGCGGTCGGTGGGCCGCAGCGCGAGCCCGATCGCCACCAGCACCACGGCCGCGACTGTGACGACGAGCAGGGTCCGTCCACGTCGGGCGGTCATGCGACTCCCCCTCCGGTCGAGGTCGCAGCGATCGTATCCATTGACGACGGCCCTTTCATGTGACCCAGATCACATCGATGTTCTTCGCCGGACGGTAAGGTGTCCACAATCATCAACCCCTGTCGAAGGGCTCTGCCGATGATCAGATTTTCCCTCCCCCGACGACGCCAGCTGAGGATCGTGAGCCTGGCCGCAGCCGGTCTCCTGGTGGCGAGCGTGGCCACCGCCCCGGCCAGCAACGCCGCCGTGACGCCCGACGCGGAGGCGGTCGCCACGGCCACCACCGCACAGGCCGCCACGGCCACCACCGCCGGCCTCGGCGTGGACGAGATCTCCAGCAGCCCCAACCTGCGTCAGATCGCCAACCTGCCGAAGCAGGCGCCGTTCGACACCCTGGCCTCGCTCGGGACGGACATGGCCTTCCAGGGCCGGTACGCCTTCGTCGGCAACTACAACGGGTTCGTCATCTACGACATCGGTCAGCCCAGCACCCCGAAGATCGTGTCGCAGGTGCTCTGCCCCGGGTCACAGAACGACATCTCCATCTACGGCGACCTGCTCTTCCTCTCCACCGACTCCTCCCGCACCGACGACTCCTGCGCGAGCACCGCGCAGCCGGCCTCGGTCAAGGAGTCCTGGGAGGGCATCAAGGTCTTCGACATCAGCGACAAGGCCAACCCGCGCTACGTCAAGGCCGTCGAGACCGCCTGCGGCTCGCACACCCACACCCTGGTCCCCGCCAAGGACCGCCGCTCGGTCTACCTGTACGTCTCGTCGTACAGCCCGCGGGCCGAGTTCCCGGACTGCCAGCCGCCGCACGACTCCATCTCCATCGTCAAGGTCCCGGTGAAGGACCCGACCGCAGCCGCCGTGGTGGCCACCCCGAACCTCTTCCCGGACGGCGGGTACGGAGGCATCCCGGGGCAGACCTCGGCGACCAGCGGCTGCCACGACATCACCGCGTACCCGGCGAAGGACATCGCCGCTGGCGCCTGCATGGGTGACGGCATCCTGATGGACATCTCCGACCGCGAGGCGCCCCGGGTGATCAACCGGGTGCGCGACACGGTGAACTTCGCCTTCTGGCACTCGGCGACGTTCAACAACACCGGAACCAAGGTCGTCTTCACCGACGAGTTGGGCGGCGGCGGCGCGGCCACCTGCAACGAGGTCGTCGGGCCGAACCGTGGCGCGGACGCCATCTACGACATCACCGGTCGCGGCGACGCCCGGACGATGGTTTTCCGCAGCTACTACAAGATCCCGCGGGTCAACGCGGACACCGAGAACTGCGTGGCGCACAACGGCTCGCTGATCCCGGTGCTCGGCCGCGACATCATGGTCCAGGCGTGGTACCAGGGCGGCGTCTCGGTCTGGGACTTCACCGACTCAACCAAGCCGAAGGAGATCGGGTTCTGGGAGCGGGGCCCGCTGTCGGACACCCAGCTCGTGACGGGTGGCGCCTGGTCGACGTACTACTACAACGGGCACATCTACTCCAGCGACATCCAGAAGGGTCTGGACGTGCTGGAGCTGAACGACTGGCGGACCTGGACGGCCAACCTGGTCCGGTTCCGCGAGCTGAACGTGCAGACCCAGGCCGGCTACCTGAGCTGGTAGGGCCACGTCGCAAGGGCCCGGTCCCCGTCGGGGGCCGGGCCCCTGCGCGTACGGCGGGGTCAGTTGATCGGCAGCTGGTAACGCCGCTCCTTGCCGGTCGCGGTGACCAGGCGCACCTCGCCGCTGCGCAGCCCGTACGTGACCGACCAGCGGGTGTGGCCCTGCCGCACCCGGTCGAGGATCCGCAGCGCCGCCGGGGCGTCCACCCGGGCGCCGGCGCTCTCCAGGGCGGCCGCGATGGCCCCGTACCGACGGTCGGCGCGCCGCTCCTGCTCGGACACGCCGACCACGGGCACGTTGGTCAGCGCCTGCCAGCGGCCCTCGCCGCGCTGGACCCGCATCGCCCCGTCCACGAACTCGACCACGGCCGAGCGGCCGGTCGCGTCGGCGAGCAGGTAGTGCAGCGGCGGCCCGCCGTCGAAGTCCAGGTTGTACCGGCCGAAGACGGCCACCGCCTCGTCCACCGTGGCGGCCCGGTCGAGCACCAGTCGCAGGATGCGCACCGAGCCGACCGTGGGACGGCCCGGGACCGGCGTGACCCTCGCGTGGTCGTCGGCGGCCAGGCCGACCGCGAGCCCGCGCTCGTTCATGCCGTCGAAGGGCAGCAGCGGCGCGTCCAGCAGCCGCCGGTCGCCGGTCGGGTCCGGGCCGATCCCGAGGTACGACAGGTCCACCAGGGACACCGAGGCGTAGCCGTCCGGCGGGTCGGTACGCAGCACCATCGCCGGGTTGGCCGCCCAGTCGAAGTTGCGGGCGAACAGCGGTCGGGCCGGGTCGCCGCTGGCGGCGAAGAGCGAGCAGCCGAACGGGCTCGCCTCGGGCTCGGTGTCGGTGCCGACCGTAGCGTCGTACCGGCCGACGTAGGTCATTTCGTACAACGGCAGTTTGTCGACCCGGCGCAGGCTGGCCAGGGTGCGCCCGACCTCGTCGGCGTCCTGTCGGGAGGCGGCCGGCACCCGGTCGCCGGCCGGCGCGGGCGGGGTGTCGTCGGTGCCGGCGCAGCCGGTGGTGGCGAGCAACAGGGCGAGCCCGGCGCCCAGGAGAGTCCTCCGCATATCTCCGGAACGCTATGGGAGACCCCGGGGGTTGTCCACCGACCGAAGGCGACACCGGTTTTCCGTTTCGGGCATTTGGGTACCTGGATCCGGACGGACGAGAGGAGAAATGCCCATGAAGCGCAACGAATACCACGTGGTGCCGAACGACGGCTCCTGGAAGGTCGAGCAGGGCAGCCGGAGCCTCGGCTCGTACGACACCAAGCACCGCGCGGTCGAGGAGGGCCGCAAGGTGGCGCACGCCAACGAGCCCAGCCAGCTCGTCGTGCACACCGCCGACGGGAAGATCGAGACCGAGTACACCTACAAGGACGATCCCTTCCCGCCCGCCGGCTGACCGGCGCTCCCCCTCCGGCGGCCTGCCGGAATCACCTGGGTCACAGGCGGTTCCGGCAGGCCGCCGGTTCATGAGCGGGCACGGTCGTCGGCGGGCGCCGGTCGCGCCTCAGCCGGCCGGTATCCGGGCGAGCTGCTCGGCGATGGCCGCCTCGGTGAGCTCGGGCCGGCCCCCGGGCCGGCCTGCGGTGGCTCCGGCGGCGGCCACGGCGCGCCGGGCGGTGTGCTCGCGCGGCTCGCCCCGCAGCAGCCCGGCGGTGAGCGCGGCGACGAAGGCGTCCCCGGCGCCCGTGGTGTCGACGGTCGGGGTCTCGCTCAGCGGTACGAAGAGATCGGCGTCCGGCCAGGCGAAGGCGTTGCCCACCCCGGCCACCTCGACGGCGACCAGGGACGGCCCGCGCCCGAGCAGGTCCCGGGCGGCGCGCAGGCCGCCGGCCGGGTCCGTCGGTGCGGCGCCGGTGAGCAGCCGGGTCTCCTGGGCGTCGGCGCGCAGGACGTCGGCGAGGGCCAGCAGCTCGTCGGCGCCGGCCCGGTCCGTCGGCGCCCCGTCGAGCACCACCCGGCGGCCCGCGCGGCGGGCGCAGCGGGCCGCGGCCAGCGCCGCCGCCAGCGGTTGCTGCAGCTGCAGCACCACCACGCGGGCGGTCCGCAGCAGCGCCGCGGCGGCGAGCACGTCCTCGGCGGTGAGCAGGGTGCCCGGTGGCAGATCCTGCACGTAGTGCCAGTGGCCCTTCTCGTCGACCAGGTCGACGATCAGGCCGGTCGGGGTGCCCGGCCGGCGGAGCACGGCCCGTACGTCGACGCCGTCGGCACGGGCCTGGGCCAGCAGCCGGTCACCGACCTCATCGTCACCGACGACACCCAGCAGTCCGACGTGGACGCCGAGCTGGGCAAGGCCGACGGCCTGGTTGGCGCCCTTGCCGCCGAGCAGCTCCCGGCGGCGTCGTACCGGCGCCGTCCCCGAGGCGGCCGGGAGCTCCTCGACCAGCAGGACGAGGTCCCGGGCCACCTGACCCACCACCATCACGTCCGGTTCCGCCACGCCGGGCTACTACCCGCCCGCGCCGCCGGCATGTCCGTCGCCGCCGGGTACCCGGATCGCCCCGCAGGTGAGGCGTCGGCCGCTCGCCGGCCCGGGTTCAGCGAACCGACGTCCCCCGGGTGGGACGCGGTCCGACCAGCCGGCGGACCAGCGGGGCGGCGTTCCACCTCGCCGCCCCGACCAGGTCCCGGGCGTGCTCCAGCACGGTGTAGTCGGGTCGGGCCAGCCCGTCGGCGATGGCCCGGTCCAGGTCGTTGCCGCAGCGGGTGAGCACGCTGTCGAAGTCGCGGCGGACCGGCTCCAGCAGGTCGTAGCCGAACCGGCGGTGCAGCCGGGAGAAGAACGGCTTGTAGAGCCGGGCCCGCTCGTGCAGACCGGAGGAGTACGACATCGGGTTCTTCGGCCGCCGCCGGATGTAGTCGGGCAGCACGTCGGCGAAGGCCCGCCGGACGATCCACTTCTCCTGCCCGTCGCGCATCTTGAGCGCCAACGGCAGCCGCATCGCCAGCTCCACCACGCTGAGGTCGAGGAAGGGCACCCGGGCCTCCACCCCGTGTCCCATGCTGGCCCGGTCGACCCGCTGCAACTCCGTACGGCAGAGGTTGCGGATCCGGTGGAGGAAGAGCCGGCGGGCCCGGCCGGGGCCGGCCCGATGGTACATCGGGTAGCCGCCGAACAGCTCGTCGGAGCCGTCGCCGGTGAGCACCACCTTGATCCCCATCTCGTGCAGTCGCCGGAAGATCGGCACGGAGACCACCGCGTTGATGATGTCGCCGTACTCGGTCAGCTCGGAGATCCGGATCGCCTCCCGGACGTCGGCCAGCCGGATGTCGCGCGGGCGCAGCTGGACCACCTCGTGCGGCACGCCGAGGTCGGCGGCGAGCCGCCGCGCGTACGCCACGTCGGGGCTGTCCGGCACCCCGACGGTGATCGCCACGCAGTCCGGGTGCAGCTCGCGGACGTGCAGCATCGCCAGTGAGCTGTCCAGGCCGCCGGAGAGCACCACCCCGACGGTGAGGTCGGTGTCCACCCGCATCCGGATGCTGTCGCTGATCGCGGCCCGGACGAGCAGTGCGGCCTCGTCCGGGTCGTCCACCTCGGGCAGCCCGTCGCCGAGGGCGAGCAGGTCGAGGTACGCCACCAGCTCCACCCGCCCGCCCGGGTCGGCCCAGCCGTGGTGCCCGGGCGGCACCTCGTCGACCGGGGCGCGCAGCCCGACCAGCGCCTTCACCTCCGAGGCGACGTGCAGGCAGCCGGGCGTGCGGGCCCAGTAGAGCGGCTTGACCCCGAGCGGGTCCCGGGCCAGGTAGACCCGGCCGGTGGCACGTTCGGCGACGGCGAAGGCCCACTCTCCGCGCAGCCGGTGCACCGCCCGCTCACCCCAGCGCAGGAACGCGGCGAGCACCACCTCGGTGTCGCTCGCGGTGCGGAACCGGTGCCCGGCCCGGGTCAGCTCGGCGCGCAGCTCGTGGTGGTTGAAGACCTCGCCGTTGTAGCAGAGGACGTACCGGCCGTCGGCGGAGGTGAAAGGCTGCACGGCGCGGTCCCGGTCGACGATCCGCAGCCGCCGTACGCCGGCGAGCAGGCCGTTCTCCTGCCGGGTCTCGGTGACCTCGCCGCGGGGGGTGAGGACGGCGAGCATCCGGCGGAAGATCGCCGGGTCGGCCTCGGGCCCGGCGCAGAGCGCGATGCCACACATCCGCCTCAGGCCCCCATCTCGGCCTCGTAGGCCGAGCGCAGCCGGGCGCGGGCGCCCGGCGCCAGGCACACGTGCCAGGCCTGCCCCTCGTCGACGACGTTGATCTCGCCGGCGGCCTGCCGGGCGAGCAGGATCTCGGCCAGCGTGTCCCGGACGCCGAAGCGCGCGAACCAGGCCATCTCCACGTCCACCGCCCAGCCGAGGCAGTGCCCGCTGGGCACCATCGCGGCGTACCCGAGGCGGCGCAGCTGGTACTGGTGCTCGGCGCTGCGGACCAGGCTGGTCACCCAGAGCGGCGGGGTGGCCGGCGGGGTGGCCCGGGCCAGCTCGCGGGCCAGATCGTTGAGGAGCGCCACCACCTCGCGCCGGGTGCGCCGGAACTTCACCCCGGCGGTGCGCGGGGTGGCGTCCGGGCGGAGCTTGCGGCGCACCGCCCGGACGCCCCGGCCGAACACGGTGGCCGGCTGCTCCTGGTAACGGAAGGCGAGCAGCCCCCGCCGGCGCAGCCACTCCAGGTCGACCAGGTCCGGATGGGTGTCGACCTGCTCGTCGGTGAGGAAGGTGGCGGTGTCGCGCCACCACATCACGTCGATGCGGGAGAGCAGGTAGATCCGGACCAGCGCGGTGAGGTCGCTCGCCGAGGTCCGCTCGTTGGGCTGGTAGCGGGCCATCTCCAGCAGCAGCGTCTCGCGGGCGCCGATGAACCCCTGCGGGGTCGCGTCGAGCACCGCGGCGATCGCCGGCTCCCGCAACCGCTGGTCGAGCAGCACCTGGCGGGCCGCGCTGGACGTCGCGTCGGCGAGTGCCCCCACCTCCACCAGCAGCTCCGCCACCGCGTCGCGGTACGCGTCGAGGTCCGGCGGGGCGGGCGGCACCGCGCGGGCTCGGCCCAGCGCGGGCGACCGGCGCGCCGGGGCGGGCGAGGAGACGGACGGGCCGGGTTGGGGGCCGGAACTTCGGCTGGGCACGCGCATGGTCGGGTCCTCTCCCGGTACGACACGGTGCGGATGAACCTGAAACACACCGTAAGCACCCGGAACAGGGAAAGTACGAGCAATCCTCCCATCCACTCCTAAGGGCGACGACCGGTCGCTGTCATCCCCTGCACGTCCGCGTACGACGGCAGCGCCGGATCCGGTTCCACCGTCCCCGTCCGGACGGCGTCAGCGGTGCGGACCACGGCGGCCAGCGCCGCCCGGAACAGCAGCGAGCCGGTGCTGACCCGGGCCACCCCGAGTCGGCCGAGCACCGCCGGCGACGGCCCGCCGGGCTGGGCCAGGACGTTCAGCGGCGCGTCGACCGCGTCGGCCAGCCGCCGGACGACGGCCGGGTCACCGACCCCCGGGACGAAGACGCCGTCCGCCCCGGCCCGCCGGTAGGCCCGCGCCCGCGGCAGCGCCTGCTCCAGCGGGTCCGGCAGGCCGAGCCACCAGGCGTCGGTGCGGGCGTTGACGAAGAGCCCCGGCACCCGGGCCCGGACCGCCTCGATCTTCGCCACCATCAGGGCCGGATCGGCGAGACCGCCGTCGGGCCGCCCGTCCTCCAGGTTGATCCCGACCACGCCGAGGGCCGCCAGCTCGGCGGCGTACCCGGCGACGGCCGACGGGTCGTCGCTGAAGCCGGCCTCGACGTCCACGGTCACCAGCACCGGCAGCCGGACCAGCAGCTCGGCGAGGCGGAGAGTCTCCTCGGCGGTGGCCGCCAGCCCGTCCGGCCGACCGGCGGCCGCGGCCACGCCGAGGCTGGTGGTGCCCACCGCCGGGTGGCCGGCGGCGGCCAGGGCGGCGCCGGAGGCCTGATCCCAGGCGTTGGGCAGCACCAGCGGCCGGCCGGGGCGGTGCAGGGCGCGGAAGGCGGCGTGGCGGTCGCTCATCGGGGCACGGCCGGTCGGGTGCGCGCGGGTCCGAGTTCCGGTCGGGTCGCCGTGCCGGACCGGCGCTCGCGCAGCACGTCCACCACCCCGGTGGCCAGGGCCAGCGCGTGCCGTTCGCCCGGGCAGCCGTGCGGGCCGGCGCCGAAGGTCAGCACCGACCGGCCCGGCACGAACCGGTCCGGCGCGGTGACCACCGCCGGGTCCCGGTTCGCCGCGTCGAAGCGCAGCACCAGCTCCGCGCCGGCCGGGACCGGCTGTCCGCCCACCCGGGCCGGGCGGGCGGCGATCCGGCGGGTGGCGCGTACCGGTGGATCGAGGCGCAGCACCTCGGCCAGCAGCGCCGCGGTGGGCACCGCCGGGGCGTACCGGGCGGCGGTCCCGATCAGCGCGGCGGTGGCGTCGCAGGCCTGCACCAGCAGCCCGATCCGGTTGGCCAGCGCCTCGGGCGGCTCCGCCGGAGACATCGCCACCAGCGCCGCGACCGCCCGGTCCGCGCGGCGCACCGCGGCCGGCCCGGCGCCGGGCTGGTAGGCGGCGGCCAGCACGGTCACCGCCGGCACCGCCGCCGCCGGATCGGCCAGGCCGAGCCGGGCCGCCAGCACCCGCAGCGGTACGCCCCGAGCCAGCCGCGCCGACCCGGCACGCGGGTCGCGGTCGAGTTCCTCGGCGGTCAGCCGGGCGGCGTCGCGCCGGAGCCCGTCCGGCGGGCAGTCGGCGAGCCCGGCGACGGCGGCGGCCCGCCGGGCGGGATGCCGGTCCGGCCGGCTGAACCGGGCGACGGTGCCGCGCAGCCAGCCGAGGGTGCCGGGCGGTCCCGGCGCCGCCTCGGGCACCCGGAAGTCCGGATCGGTGAGCACCGCACAGACGTCCGCGTGGCGGGTCACCGACCACACGCCGCCGTCGAGGGTGGGCGGGCCGCAGGCCGGGGTGTCGGGGCCGGGCGGGATCAGGGGCGTCGGGTCGCTCATCCGCCCGACGCTAGGGGCGGATCGCTTCGGCGCCGACCGAACTCTGCCGGGCCGATGCCGGTCTCGGTGGCGGTTTCCGGGGCGGTGATGTCGGCCTCGTCCGGGTCAGGCGCGTCGGGCTGCCCCGGTTCGGGCGCGACCGCCCGGGTCGGGCCGGCTGCCCTGGTCAGGCGCGCCGCCGCCGGCGGGACGACCGCGCGGCTCGGGCCGGCCGGGCCGGTCAGGCGCGCCGCCGCCACCGGGACGACCGCGCGGCTCGGGCCGGCCGGGTCGGTCAGGCGCGTCCGCCGCCACCGGGACGACCACGCGGCTCGGGCCGGCCGGGTCGGTCAGGCGCGTCCGCCGCCGCCACCGTCGGGGCGGGGCGGCACCAGCTCGCCGGCGTCGATCCCCAGCACCTCGGGCAGCGCCGCCACGCCGGCCGGGGTGACCCGCACGCTGCGCCCGGTGCCGCGCGTCGTCCAGCCCAGCTCGGCGAAGCGGCGGCACAGCGCGGCGCCGAGCGCGCCGGCCAGGTGGGGACGGCGTTCCGTCCAGTCCAGGCAGTCCCGCACCAGGGGCCGTCGGCCGCCGCGCAGCGGCGCGACGCCGAGGTCGGCCAGCCAGTCCCGGCCGGTCGGGGTGACCGCGAGACCGCCCGCGCCGTCGAGCAGACCGCGGGTCAGCAGGGCGTCGCGCAGCCGGACGCCGAGCCGCCCGGCGAGGTGGTCGTAGCAGGTCCGGGCGTGGGCCAGCGCGGCGTCGGCGGTGGCCACGCGCAGCGATCCGGCCGGGCGCGGCGCCGGCGACGCGTGCCCGGCCAGGTCCTCGATCAGCTGGGCCACGGCCGGGTCCGCCAGCCGCAGGTAGCGGTGCCGTCCCTGGCGCTCCTCCACCAGCAGGCCGCCCCGGACCAGTCGGGTGAGGTGTTCGCTGGCGGTGGAGGGGGCCACCCCGGCGGCGCGCGCCAGCTCGCCGGCCGTCCACGCCCGCCCGTCGAGCAGGGCCAGGCAGATGCCGGCCCGGGTGTCGTCGGCGAGCAGGGCGGCCAGGTCGGCGAGGCGGCGGCCATCGGTGGGCGCAGCGGTCATCCGCCGATGGTGCCACGGCGACGGTTCGGTGGACGCCGACCCGTGCCGACGCCTTTACATCGTTGTATTCATCGTTGTAGAACTGGACGGGATGACGCACCGACCACCATTCACCCCAACCGAGGCAGGTCTGATGGGTCAACTCCGCCGCGGCGGCGCGCTCGCCGCCGTACTCGGTCTGCTCCTGGCGGCGGTCGCCTCCGCGCCCGCCACCGCCGCAGCCGACGCCCCCGACCGCTACCGCAACCCGGTCTCCGCCGGATTCGCCGACACCTTCGCCGACCCCGTCGTCGTCCGCGGCGACGACGGCTTCTGGTACGCCTACGGCACCACCGACCCGCTGCGCGAGGGCGAGAAGCGGTTCCACCGGGTGCCCACCGCCCGCTCCGCCGACCTGGTCGACTGGACCTACCTCGGCGACGCCTTCGGCCCCGACCAACGCCCGCCGTACGCCACGGCCGACGCCGGCTTCTGGGCCCCCGACGTGCGACGGGTCGGCGACCGGTGGGTCATGTACGTGACCGTCACCGACACCACCGTCTCCCCCGACGGCGGCGACTTCGCCGTCGGCGCGGCCACCGCCCCCACCCCGACCGGTCCGTGGACCTTCACCGACCAGCCGGTGGTGGCGCCCCGTCCCGGCGGCGGCGGTGGCTGGCTCTGGACCATCGACCCGTCGGAGTTCACCGACGTCGACGGGAAGCACTACCTCTACTACGGCAGCTACTACGGCGGCATCTCGGTCACCGAGCTCTCCGCCGACGGGCTGCGCGCGGTCGGCACGCCCACCCTGGTCGCCATCGACAACAAGTTCGAGGGCAGCTACGTGCTGCGCCACGACGGCTGGTACTACCTCTTCGCCTCCACCGCCAACTGCTGCGCCGGCCCGGCCACCGGCTACTCCGTCCAGGTGGGCCGCGCGACGAGCCCGCGCGGGCCGTTCGTCGACCGCGACGGCATCCCGCTGACCGCCTCCCGGGCCGGCGGCACGCCGGTGCTCACCCAGAACGGCAACCGCTGGATCGGCACCGGGCACAACGGGTTCCTCACCGACCTGTCCGGACAGGACTGGATCGTCTACCACGCCATCGACCGGGCCGACCCGTACCTGGACGAGCCGTTCGGCATCAACGAGCGGCCGATGCTGATCGACCGCCTCGACTGGATCGACGGCTGGCCGCAGGTCAACGCCGGCGCCGGCCCGTCCGACGGCGACCGCCGGGCACCGGTGACCACCGCCCGACTCGACGCCCGCTTCGACTCCCCGGCTGCTCTGAGCGGCTGGACCGGCAGCGGCGCGTGGCGGGTCACCGACGGCCGCCTCACCGGCACCGGCGCGCTGACCAGCCGCACGGTGACCGGCGGCGACCTGCGCACGGAGGCCGACCTGCGGCTCACTGGTGCGGCGGCGGCCGGACTGACCGTCGGCCGGGTCGAGGCACGCCTCGACACCGCCACCGGCCGGCTCGTCGCCCGGGAGGCGGGCGGCACGACGGCGAGCGCGCCCCTGCCCGCCGCTCTCGACCCCGCCGACCCGCACCACCTCGCCGTCGAGGTGCGCGGCCGGCAACTCGTCGCCGAGCTGAGCCCGGCCCGGCTCGGTGACCAGCTCGCCGTGGTGTCGCTGCGGCTGACCCGGCCGACGGTCGGCCGGCTCGCCGTCGGCGCGACCGGCGGCGCGGCGGAGTTCGACAACGTCAGCGTCGCGCGGCTGCACCGGCCGGCCCCACCGGCGGTGCCGGAGCCCCGCGTCGGCGGGGTGGTGCCGGCGTACTCCGACGAGTTCGCCGACGGCCTCGACCCGGCCTGGCGCTGGGTCCGCCAGGATCCGGCGGCGACCGTCTCCGGTGGCGCGCTGCGCTGGCCGGTGCAGGCGGCGGACCTCACCGGCACCGGCAACACCGCCGGGGTGCTGCTGCGCGACGCGCCGACCGGCGACTACGTGGTCGAGACGAAGGTGACCCTCGACCTGGGCGAGGAGACGGTCCGCAACTATCAGCAGGCCGGCCTGGTCGCGTACGTCGATGACGACCGGTTCGCCCGGCTGGCCCAGGTGGCGATCTGGAACACCCGCCAGGTCGAGTACGGCTACGAGCTGCCCTTCGCCGGCCAGCCCGTCTACGGCGGGAACATCGTCGGCACCCCGGCCCCCACCACCTGGCTGCGGCTGGCCCACCGGGTCGACCCAGCCACCGGCGAGCACGAGTTCCGGGCCGGCTCCAGCCGGGACGGGACGCGCTGGACGTGGGGTGGGGTGTGGACCTTCCCCGCCGACACCACCCCGCGGATCGGCCTGATCGCGCACGGCGGGGCGCAACCGCCGGTGACCGCGGTCTTCGACTACGTCCGCTTCCACAGATGAGTCCCCGGGCGGGTGCGCGCCGACGTCGCGCCGCACCCGCCCGGCCGGCCCCGCCCGAGGCGGGCGCGCTTCGAGTCGGATTCGAGTCCGGTCTGGAATCCTGCATCGCGCCACAGCCGGTCCCGACTCGGCTAGAACGGAAGGCGGCCCCTTGGGCCCGGCCATCCGCGCCCGCGGCAGGCGTCGACCGGTGCCGTGATCGGAGCGCGCCGACGCACCCGACGGCGGCCGCGACGGCACGACATCCAGGACTCTCGAGGTGACCATGACGCAGGACTCCACCGGCACGATCCGGACCGCACCGACGCCCGACGAGGAACTCGTCGCGCTCCGGCGTGAACTCCGGGCACTCACCGACCACCGCGAGATCTCCGACCTGGTGGCCCGGCTCGGCAGGTGGCTGGACGGCCGCTGCCTCGGCGGCGCGGACGAGCTGTTCATGCCGGAAGCGGTCGCCGTGACGCCGGGCGGCACCGACGAGGGCCGTACCCGCCTGGTCGAGCAGGCGCGGCAGCACCACGCCCACTACCACCGGCTCCAGCACTCGATGGCGCACCTGCTCGTCGAGCAGGACGGCGACCGGGCATCGGGGCAGGCGAACCTGACCGCCGTCTTCGTCGAGAACGACCCGCCGGCCGTCCGGGTCCTCGCCGGCGACTACCGTTTCGACTTCGTCCGCACCGCCGACGGCTGGCGGTTCTCCCGCCTCGAGATTCGACCCACGTGGATGTCGACCGCATCGCAGGTCGTGCTCATCCCCCCGCCCGCCGGGGCCTGACCGGTCAGGCCGCCCGGCCGACGGCACGTACGACGCCGTCGCCCGGGCGGCACGACCGCCCCGCCCGGGCTGAGTGCGTCGACGGGCGACCGGCACGGCGCTGGCTCAGAAGAGCTGGTCGTGCTCGACCTTGCGGGAGCGCAGCAGCAGACCGCCGTCCTCGCCGCGCACGATCACGTCCCGGACGACGCAGCTCGGCGCGATGTCCGGCTTACCACCCGGGCGCGTCGTGATCACCAGCGCGTAGCAGGTCGAGCGGATGCTCCCGTCGTCCTGCGGTTCGAGGTCGATCATGTTGAACCAGTGCCGGCGCTGCACCGGGTCGTTCTCGAACCGCTTGTGGAACTCGTGCAGGTCGGCGGCGATGCCGGCCCGGGTCCGGGCCGGTTCCCGTCCCGGCGTGTGGCCGAACTCCGCGTCCTCGGTGAACGTCTCGGCGTAGGCCTCCAACTTGCGTTCGTCGAGCTGGCGCATCTGCCGCGCGTAGAACTGCTGGACCTCCGTGTACAGCTCGGTGAACGAGGTGGACGTCGGCATGGGTGACCTCCGGGATGGCTGGCCTGGACAGGGGCACCGGAGGGCGGGCCCCGGCGGCACCACGATGACCGTCCGGACTCGAATCCGGCTCGAAGGCCGGGCAGTCCCCGGCCCGGCGGCGACACCCGGCTCTCCAGGCACCCTCGACCGGTGTTCGAGGACGGACGGTGATCCTCGGCGGCGTCACAGTCGGCCGTGCGGGTGAAGGGGAGCCAATGTCGGAGCAGAGCCAGCGAGTCGCGATCGTGTCTGGGGCCACCAGCGGAATTGGGCTGGCGGTCGCCCGGTCCATTGCTCGCAGCGGGGCACGGGTCTACCTCTGTTCCCGCCGAGAGTCGGCGGTCGCGGACACCGTCAAGAGCCTCCAGTCGGAGGGCCTCGACGTCGACGGCCGTAGCTGCGACGTGCGGTCCGCGGAGGACGTCACGCGGTTCGTGAGCGCGGCGGTGGAGCGGTACGGGCCGATCGACGTCCTGGTCAACAACGCCGGACGCCCGGGCGGCGGCGCCACGGCCGAGATCGACGACGAACTCTGGTTCGACGTCATCAACACCAACCTCAACAGCGTGTTCCTGATGACCAAGCAGGTCCTCACCACCGGCGGCATGTTGGCGCGGGGCCGGGGTCGCGTCATCAACATCGCCTCCACCGGCGGCAAGCAGGGTGTGGTCCACGCCGCCCCCTACTCGGCCTCGAAGCACGGCGTGGTGGGTTTCAGCAAGGCCCTCGGCCTGGAGCTGGCGAAGACCGGCATCACCGTGAACGCGGTGTGCCCCGGGTTCGTGGAGACCCCCATGGCCGAACGGGTGCGGGAGCACTACGCGGACATCTGGGGCGTCGACGAGGCCGAGACCCACGCCCGGATCACCGGACGGGTCCCGATCGGCCGCTACGTCGAGGTGGAGGAGGTCGCCGCAATGGTGTCGTACCTGATGAGCGACGGCGCCGCCGCGGTGACCGCGCAGGCGATGAACGTCTGCGGTGGGCTCGGCAACTACTGACAGGTCACGGGACACCGGCCCGGCCGGACACGGATCGAGCAGCCGGACCCGGCACGGTTTCGAGGAGAGGCACCGTCATGACGAGTGACACCACCCGGGCGCCGCACCGGCCACCGGAGGAGACGCCCGACGACCACGACCCCCGGGCGATGCGGGACATGCAGGCCGCGCTGGAACTGGTCCGCAGCAGCACACTGGAACTGCTGACGGGTTTCGGCCGTACCCCGAGCGCCCTGCGCGTGCGAGCCGGCGGCGTGACGGTCGAGGCCGAGTGGCCGGTGGAACCGACCACCGCCCACGCCGCCACCGACGCTCCCGTGGCGGTGGCGGTGGCGCCTCCCCGCGGCTCCACCCCCCTCGCCGTCGAGCCGGACGGCCACCAGGTCCGCTCACCGGCGGTCGGGATCCTGTTCCACGCGCCGTCACCCGGCGCCCCGCCGTTCGTCTCGGTGGGCGACACGGTGAGCCCGGGCCAGCAGCTGGCGATCGTGGAGGTGATGAAGCTGATGATCCCGGTCGAGTCCACGGTGCACGGCACGGTCAGCGCGGTGCTGCACGACAACGGCGAGCCGGTGGAGTACGACGACCCGCTCTTCCTCATCAACGTCCCCGAGGACTCCTGACCGGCCCGCTCCGCCCGGTCGTCAGCATCGCGGACGACCGGGCGGGGCCGGCTGGTCACCGGGAGGCCAGCCCGGCGAGCCGGCTGTCCTCCCCCTGCAGGACGGTCAGCTGCAGGCGTTGCATCTGGACGGTCGGCTCGACCCCGAGCTCACGGGCAAGGATGCCGCGCAGGTTCTGATATGCCTGCAACGCCTCCGCCCGGCGGCCCGACTCGTAGAGCACTTCGATCAACTGAGCGTGGAAGGACTCGTTGAGCGGATGGGCTGCCACGAGGGCACGCAGTTCCGCCACGAGTTCCAGGTGGCGGCCGAGCCGGCGCTCCGCGGTGATCCTCAGGTGGGTCGCCTGGAGTCGCACCTCGTCGAGGTGGGCGATGTGCGCGGCCAGCACCTCCCCGACCGCCAGACCGGCGAACGCCGGACCCCGCCAGAGGTCGAGTGCCGTGCGGAGTTCACGCAGCGCCGCCTCCGGCTCGTCGTCAACCAACAATTCACGCGCCCGTTGCACGAGTCGTTCGAAGACATTCACGTCCACGTCCTGCGCCGCGATCCGCATGGCATAACCGGGCGCCCTGGTCGACACCAGGTCCTGACCGAGCGGTGACAACTCCCGCGCCAACATCCGCCGGCCGTGGTAGATGTACGTCTGAAGGGTGGTGACCGCGCTGCGCGGAGGCTTCTCGCCCCACAATTCCCTAATGAGGGTGTCGACCGCCACCGCATCGGGGCACCGGGCGATCAGCAACGCCAGCACCTGCCCGGTTTTCGACGGGCTCACATCGATCGACCTGTCGTCATCCGTGATGATTTCCAGTGGGCCCAGAACGTTGAACCTCATACGCACTCCCCCGTCGCTCACGGTGCTTATGCCGTCGGTTTCGATAGACCGGAAGGACAGCCGGAAAGCGGTCTGATCCGCACCGCCCCCACGCCGGTGAGAAGTCAGGACGTGCGGCCGATTCCCTTGTCACGGCGATGGTCACCCCCTCGGACCAGCAAAGTGGAGGACCCTCCACTTCCCGCTACTGTGCGCCAGTTTACACATGCTCGCCACTCCTCAGGACCACCCGTTTCCCGATCACCGAGGGCCCGGCAAGGGACTGTTTCCGCAGGAAGAGGCGCGATTTCTCGGCCACGGGCGAGGTGATTGCCTAACTGTGACGAAGCGCACTGTCACATCGATGTCTGTATCCATCAGATATCGCGTCCCGACATACGTAAAGAAGGGGAGGATTCGGACACCGGAATTCGCTTTCATCGTCAGCTATTCACCAGATCAACGAAGTGGTGACGGAAAACCAACAGGAGTCCCCCATTCGGGTGATCACATCGGACCTTCCGACGCTGTTTCGGAATTGACGTCGCGAATACCGTATTGATTGCGGCTCAGTGTTCCGACAGCAACCGATGCACGGGACCGGGCGAGCATCCACGGGGGTGGAATCCGGCACTCGCTCTCGACCCGATCCGGGCCGACGGGCCTCACATGCGCCGGAAATCACGCGCGAACTCCGCGTCTCTTCCCGAACGGTCCGCCCGCGCGATCTTCCGGTCCCGCCGGACACGTCCGCGCACCCGAGAACGCGAATGGGAAGGAACGGCATGGCACACATCAGCAGGAGAAGCCTGCTCAGCGGGACCGCCGCGGTCGCGGGTACGGCCGTGGCGGGCATGGCCACGGGAGCGCCCGCGCAGGCCGCCACGACCACCACGACAACCACGACCCCCGCGCTGACGGTCACCCCGGGCGACCCGCGCTACCCCGACCTCGTCGTCGGCAACAACCAGCGGTGGGTCGCGACGCCCGACGCCGTACGGCTGGTCACCTCGTCCGCCCAGGTGCTGCAGGCGGTGCAGGAGGCGGTCGACGCCGGCAAGCGGGTCTCCGTGCGCAGCGGCGGGCACTGCTACGCGGACTTCGTCTACCACTCCGCCAGCAAGGTCGTCATCGACATGTCGGCGATGAACCGGATCTCCTACGACCAGAACCGCCAGGCCTTCGCGGTGGAGCCCGGGGCCCTGCTCATCGCCGTGTACGAGACGCTGCAGAAGGGCTGGAACGTCACCCTGCCCGCCGGCGTCTGCCCGACCGTGGGCATCGGCGGACACGCCACCGGCGGCGGCTACGGACTGCTCTCCCGCAGCCACGGGGTCGTCGCCGACCACATCGAGGCGGTCGAGATGGTCGTCGTCGACGCGAACCGCGTCGCCCGGCTCGTGGTCGCCTCCCGCGGCTCCACCGACCCGAACCGGGACCTGTGGTGGGCGTGCGCGGGCGGCGGAGGCGGCAACTTCGGCATCATCACCCGCTACTGGTTCCGCTCGCCGAACGCCTCCGGCACCATCCCCGGTCAGCAGCTGCCCCGTCCGCCGCGCGAGGTGCTCGTCAGCAACGTGCCGGTGCCCTGGGTGACCCTCGACCAGGCCAGGTTCACCACCCTCGTGCGGAACTTCGGCACCTGGTACGCGCAGAACGCCGGCGCCGACTCCCCCTACACGGCGCTGTCCGGGGTGGCGTTCATCCCGCACCGGTCCGCCGGGGGCATCGGGCTGCTGACCCAGATCGACGCGGCCGTGCCCGACGCCGAGAGGCTGCTCGCCGACTACCTCGCCGCCGTCACCCGGGACACCGGTATCACCGCCCCCTACCCGCCCCGGCGGCTGCGGTGGCTGGCGGCCACCCGGCTCATCGGCACCAGCAACCCGGCCACCATGCTGGACCCGACGATGCGCAGCGCGGTGAAGTCCGCGTACCTACGCCGCAGCTTCACCGACACCCAGATCGCGGCCCTCTGGCGGAACCTGACCCGCCAGGACTACGCGAACCCCAACGCGACCCTCCAGCTCACCGGGGTCGCCGGCGGCAAGGTCAACAGGGTGGCGACCACCGCCACCGCGTACCCGCACCGCAACTCGGCGTTCCTGGCCCTCTACGAGAACTTCTGGATCAACCCGGCGGAGGACGCCCAGCACGTCGGCTGGCTCCGCGACATCTACGGCCAGACGTTCGCCGCCACCGGCGGCTACCCGGTGCCGAACGACCAGACCGACGGTTGCTACATCAACTCGCCGGACATGGACATCCGCGACCCCGAGATCAACCGCTCCGGCGTACCGTGGTCGACCCTCTACTACAAGGAGAACTACCCCCGGTTGCAGCAGGTGAAGGCCCGCTGGGATCCGACGAACTTCTTCCGGCACTCGCAGTCGATCACGCTGCCCTGACGCGATCGGCGCCGGCCCCGAGAGGGGCCGGCGCCGAGAGCCGCGCCACGAGACGGCGGCGCCGGACCGGGTCCGGCGCCGCCGTTACCGTCGGTCCGTCAGCTGGTCGACAAGGGCCGTGGTGTGCGTGGCGGTCCGGAACCGGGGATCGTCGAGCACCTGACGCAGGAAGTCCACCGTGGTGTGCACGCGGGGCCCGGAGATGCGGAACTCGGCCAGGGACCGCAGCATGCGCGCGATGGCCTCGTCGCGGCGGGGCGCCCAGACCACCAGCTTGGCCAGGAGCGAGTCGTAGTTCGGCGGCACCTCGTAGCCGGCGTGCACATGGGAGTCGACCCGGACGAACGGGCCGCCGGGTGGCACGAACTCCGTCACCAGGCCGGGCGCCGGGGCGAAGTCCCGCGCCGGGTCCTCCGCGTTGATCCGGCACTCGATCGCCACCCCGCGGGGCCGCACGTCGTCCTGCGTGAACGCGAGCGGCTCGCCCGCGGCGATCTTGATCTGCTCCCGCACCAGGTCGATGCCGGTCGCCATCTCCGTCACCGGGTGCTCCACCTGGATGCGGCAGTTGACCTCCATGAAGTAGTAGCTGCCGTCGGGATCGACCAGGAACTCGAAGGTGCCGGCGCCGACGTAACCGGCCGCGAGCGCGCCGTCGACGGCGGAGCGCCCCATCCGCTCGGTGAGGTCGACGGGCAGCTCCGGCGCCGGCGTCTCCTCCACCAGTTTCTGGTGGCGTCGCTGCACGGTGCAGTCCCGCTCCCCCAGGTGCACGGCGTGACCGTACCGGTCGCAGAGCACCTGGATCTCCACGTGCCGGGCGTCGCGGAGGTACTTCTCGACATACACCCGGCCGTCGCCGAAGAGCATCTGAGCCGTCGCCTGGGTCCTGCGGTACTCGTCGAGGAAGCTGTCCCGGTCGTGGACGACCTGCATGCCGCGGCCGCCACCGCCCGCGGCGGCCTTGACGATGACGGGGAACCCGATCGTCGCCGCCAGTTCCTCGGCCGCCTCGGGGCTCAGCGGCTGGACGCTGCCCGGTAGCAGCGGCAGGCCGGCGCGGGTCATCAGGGCCCGGGCCGACGTCTTGTCGCCCAGCTCCGCCATCACGGAGGCGGGCGGACCGATCAGGGTGACGCCGAGCGATTCGCACGCGTCGGCGAAGTCGGGTGACTCGGAGAGGAACCCGTACCCGGGATGGATGGCGTCGGCGCCCGACTGCTCGGCGGCCTGGAGCACGGCAGCCGCGTTCAGGTAGCTGCGGGTGGGTGGCGCCGGACCGATCTGCACCGCCTGGTCGGCGAGCTGGACGACGGCCGAGTCGCGGTCCCGGGTGGAGTGCACGGCGACCGTCGGGATCCCGAGCTCCCGGCAGCAACGGGCGATCCGCAGGGCGATCTCGCCCCGGTTGGCGATCAGGATCTTCTTGAACATGCTCAATGCACCTCTCCGCCGATCGTCAACAGCTCCGCCTCCACGGTCACGGCCGAACCGAACTGGCGGAAGCGGGCCCGCCGGTCGGCGCCGAGCTGGTCGGGGGCGAGCGCGCCCAGCTCGTGCAGGCTCGCCCGCAGGGCCGCGCCGAGCAGCTCGGCGGCACGCAGCGGATCCGCCCCCGTGCCGCCCTCCGGCTCGACCAGTACGCCGTCGACCACACCGAGGCGCAGCAGCTCCCGGGCGTCCAGCCCGAGCGCCGCGGCGGCACGCGGGGCCGCGGCCGGGTCCTTCCAGACGATCGCGGCGCAGCCCTCGGGGCTGATCACCGAGTAGACGCTGCTCGAGAACATCAGTACCCGGTTGGCCACCGCGAGGCCGAGCGCGCCACCGCTGCCACCCTCCCCGATGATCACCGTCACCACCGGCACCGACAGGAAGGCCATCAGGCGCAGGTTCTCGGCGATCGCCACCGCCTGGCCCTGCTCCTCGGCGTCCGCTCCCGGATAGGCACCGGGGGTGTCCACGAGCGTGACGATCGGCAGGTCCAGCTTCTCGGCCAGACGCATCAGCCGGGCCGCCTTCCGGTAGCCGGCCGGCACCGGCATGCCGAAGTTGCGGCGCATCAGCTCGGCCGGGTCGTGCCCCTTCTGCTGGCCGAGCACCAGCACCGGCCGGCCGTCCAGCCACGCGGTTCCACCCACCACCGCTGGACAGTCGCCGGAGATCCGGTCCCCGTGCAGCTCCTGGAATTCGGTGAAGGCGAGGGACAGGTAGTCCAGCGTCGTCGGCCGGGTGAGGTCCCGCGCCTGGGAGACGTGCCGCCACGGGTCCGGCTCGGGCAGCGCACGGTGGTCACGGACGACCGGGTCCGCCGGCGCGGGGCCGCCGGAGCGTACGCCGGTGAAGGTGGCCGCGCGCAGCAGCCGGCCCAGTTCCTGGCGCAGTCGCCCACGCTCGACGATCATGTCGATCATCCCGCGGGCCAGCAGGAACTCGGCCGTCTGGAACCCCTCGGGCAGGACCTGGCGGATGGTCTGCTCGATGACCCGGCGACCGGCGAAGCCCAGCCGGGCCCCGGGCTCGGCGACGATCACGTCGGCGAGCGTCGCGAAGGAGGCGGCCACCCCGCCGTACGTCGGGTCGGTGATCACCGAGACGGTCAGCACACCGGCCCGGTCCAGGGCGCCCAGCGCGGCGCTGGTCTTGGCCATCTGCATGAGCGACAGCGCCCCCTCCTGCATCCGCGCGCCGCCCGAGGCCGTCACGATGATCAGCGGCGTGTGCTCGGCCAGCGCCGTCTCGGCGGCGATGGTGATCAGCTCGCCGACGGCGCTGCCGAGGCTGCCGCCGAGGAAGCGGAAGTCCATCACCGCCAGGATCGCCGGGACACCCTCCACCGTGGCCCGGGCGCACAGCACCGCCTCGTTCAGTCCGGTGCGGGCGCGGGCGTCGGCGAGCCGGTCGGCGTAGGGCACCCGGTCGACGAAGCGCAGCGGGTCACTGCTGGTCACCGTGACGGCCAGCGGCTCGTAGCGCCCCTCGTCGGCCAGCATCCCGAGCCGCTGCTCGGCGGTGAGCGGCAGGTGCAGGCCGCACTCGGGGCAGACCCGGTGGTTGCGGATCAGGCGCTTGCCGTAGACCGGGGTGCGGCAACCCCGGCACAGCAGCCAGTCGGTGTCGGTGGAAACAGCTGTGGTGCGGGACATGTGTTCTCCTCGCGACGGAAGCCGATCGGCGGGCGCAGGGCTCAGATCTTGAACACCTGGTCCGCGTAGGCGCTGGCGGCGGGCGGGAACTGCAGCGCCACGTGACTGCTGGCGGTGTTGACGTCACGCCAGGCGCGCTGCATCGGGCTGCTGGTCGCGTGCCCGGACGTGCCGGCCGCCCGGAACAGCCGGTTGACCGCCTCGACGAGCAGGTCCATGGCGAGCGAGCAGTCCCGCAGGTTGCGGCTGGTCTCCAGCGGGGTGATGCCGGCGCCCTGGTCGGCGGCGGCCGCCGCCCGGTCCAGTAGCAGTTCCGCGGCGTCGATCTCGCCGGCGGTCCGGGCGAGGGTGACGTCCTGCTCGACGCGCCGGGGCGGCACCGGGCCGGACCCGGCGGCGGCGGAGCGGATCTTCTCGGCGACGTGGGCGGTCCAGGCCCGTTCCATCCCGCGCGCCGCACCCAGCACGGGGGCGACGAACGACAGCCCGTTGACCGCCGCTAGCGGCACCACGTGACACGGCTCGGTGGAGGCGGCCGCGGCGCCGGTGAACAGGTGCGCGCGGTCGAAGGACCTGGCGTCCGGGACGAGGACGTCCCGCACGACGACCGTGTTGCTCCCGGTCGCGGCCATCCCCACGTTGAACCAGGTGTCGGTGATCTCGCAGGCGGCGCGCGGCACGGCGAACACCCGCGCCGCCGGCGGGCCGTCGGAGGGGACCTGGCCGCAGAGCAGCGCCCAGTCCGCGAAGCCCACGGCACTGATGTAGGCCCACCGCCCGGAGAGCCGCCAGCCGCCGGAGACGGGCTCGGCATCGCCGGTCGGGCTCAGCGACCCCACCACCACCGCGTCGGGACCGTCCGCCCACACCTCCGCCTGGCCCTCGGCCGGGAGCAGGCCCGCCATCCGGCCCAGGTTCGCCACCAGGGAGGCGCACCAGGCCGTCGCCGTGCAGGCCTCGCCGATCCGGGCGACGGCGCGGGTCAGGTCGGTGAAGGTGCCGGCGTTGCCGCCGTGTCGGGTCGGCGCGAAGTGACGCGCGAACCCGGCGTCGATCAGGGCGTGCACGACGTCCGGGTCGAGCCGGCGGTCGGCCTCGGACGCGGCGGCGCAGCGTGCCGCCACCGCGGCGAGGTCCGCCACCGCGGTGGGCGTGAGACGCGTGGCCGGTGAACTCTGCTCGCGCATGGTGGATGCCTCCTCGGTCCGGGCGGGACATCCGACGGCGCGGTCGGCGGGGGCGGTTGGTCCCGCCGTGCCGTGTCCCGTGGTGACCATCGCCGGGGTCGGTCGAAGACGACTCGACCCCGGCTGGAGCACCGACTACAGACCCAGGCCCAGCAGGTCGTCGAGGCCTGCCTTGATCGCGTCGACCGCGAACCCGCGCTCCCGCCGCTGGAAGGTCAGGAACGTGGCGGAGAGGGGGGCCAGCAGCGCCGCGGCCACGAAGTGGGCGTCCACCCCGGGCCGGGCGAGGCCGAGCAGCGTGACCAGGTGGATGTGGTAGATGGTGTACGGGCCGCTGGTGAACCGGGCCGTCGGCGAGCTGGTCTCGGCGGCGACCAGCAGTTCCCGCTGTGCCTCGACCCGGTCGACGAGCGCGTGCAGGAACGCGCGGACGCGTTCGGCGGGCGGGCCGCCGGGGCCCAGCGGCGGCGGGCCCTGCATGAAGGCGGACTGGAACTGCCGCTCCTCCTCGTCCAGCAGGGCGAAGATCAGCCCGGCCCGGTCACCGAACCGGCGGTAGACCGTGCCCACGCCCACCCCGGCCATCCGGGCCACCTCGTCGAGCGACAGGGCGGTGATGCCGGCCCGGGACACGATTCCCGCCGCCGCCGTCAGGATCTTGCGCCGGTTCCGCGCGGCGTCGGCGCGCTCGACCGGTCGACCAGCGATCGGCAGGCTGAGCGCCACGGGTGTCCGCTCGGCCGGAGGTTGTTCGGCCACCTTTGGCCCCTCCCTCGGTCGGCGCCGACCGGTGCCACCCGGGGCGCGGGTTGCTCCATTGTGCCGGTGCTGCGGGAAAACCACCCGCAGGACCCGACCACCGCCGATCGGGGGATGCCCGATCGGGCGACGGACCGGACGGCAGGACGAGGGTCGTTGCACGCACGCGCCACGACGGTTACTCTCGGCACAAACGGAGGGGGTTCCGCTTAGCTTCGCGCGCTCCCCGCCGTCCTCTGCCCCTCGCCTCGACAGCGGAAGGACGCCCATGACCACGAAGGTCGCCGTCATCTACTACTCCTCCACCGGCAACGTGCACGCCCTCGCGCAGGCCGTAGCCGAGGGCGCCGCCAAGGCCGGTGCGGAGGTACGCCTCCGTCGGGTCCCCGAGCTGGCCCCGGACGCCGCGATCGACAGCAACCCGGCGTGGCGGGCACACCTCACCGCCACCGCCGATGTCGAGGTCGCCACCCACGACGACCTGCGCTGGGCGGACGCCTACGCCTTCGGCACCCCGACCCGTTACGGCAACGTCTCCGCGCAGCTCAAGCAGTTCCTCGACGGCACCGGTCAGCTCTGGGCCGCCGGTGAGCTGTCCGGAAAGGCCGCCACGGCCTTCACCAGCGCGGGCAACATGCAGGGCGGCAACGAGTCGACCCTGCTCGCGCTCTACAACACGATGTACCACTGGGGCTGCCTGATCGTCCCGCCCGGCTACACCGACCCGAGCGTCTACGCCGCACACGGCAACCCGTACGGCACGGGCCACGCCGGCGGCAGCGGCCTGCCGGGCGAGCAGGTGCTCGCCGCCGCCAACTACCAGGGGCACCGGCTGGCCACGGTCGGCGCCCGGCTGCTCGCCGCCGCCTGACCCACGCCGCCCGCACGTCGCACAGATCACCGTCGACGGACACCCCCGGCACGAGGGAGCACCCATGACAGACGTGGCACCGGCCCGGTCCATCGCGGAGGTTCCGCCTGACCGCCTCTTCCACGACGAGTTCCACGACGGATTCCGCACCACCGGGCCGGACGCGCGGTGGTTCCACACCACCGCCGGCCCGCACGTCGCCGACGACGGCACGGTGCGCACCTCGGCCGAGGGGCTGCGGGTGGTCTCCGGAGGGCCCGAGGGGCGCCCGGTCTTCACCCGCACCGTCGCCCAGGACACCACGCCGGGCGCGGTCCCCGGCGTCCTCGACCACGTCAAGTGGCTCGTCTACACCACCCACCGGACCGCGGCCGGCACCCCGGGCTTCGAGGTACCGGCCGGACAGGTCCTCACCGGCACGGCCGTGGTGTCCGGACGCACCCACGGCACCACCGGGCACCCCTTCGGTGACCAGGTCACCGACCCGCAGGACGACCTCCGGCTCGCCTCGACGGGGATCAACGCCGTCGATCCGGAGACGTACGTCATCTTCGACTTCCTGCTGACCAACCGGCGGGTGTACGCCTTCTACGAACGCCTCCCGTTCGCCCGCGCCGAACTGGGCCGCTACGCGGCGTTCTCGTACGGCGTGCCGGTGGCCGACCGGTCACCGGAGGACGAGCACGAGCTGGTCCTCTCGTACGACCGGGACGCGGGCGTCGCCCGCTGGCTCCTCGACGGGCGGGAGGTGTTCCGGCTCGACCGGATCGGTCACCACCTGCCCGGCCGGGAGCACCTGATGCTCGACCACGGCGGCACCGAGGCCCTGGTCGTGCCCCGTCAGCTGAACTTCGGCATGGGGATGCTCACCCTGCTCGACGGCGCCCTGCCCGGGCACTCCCCCGTCGGCCTGGTCCGGCTGGTGGGTGACCCCGGCTTCTACGTCGACCCGGTGGCCGGCGAGCCGACCCCCCAGCGCTTCGTCGACGAGGCGAGCCGCCCGGGCAGTCGGCTCTTCGGTCAGGGGGCGGAGCTGTCGGTCCGTCGCTACACCGTGCAGCGCGGTCCGGCCCGATGACCGGGGCCGACACCGCCTCCCGGCCGGCGACGCGGGTCCCGGTGGGGAGGTTGGCGGGCGTGTGGCATCTCGTCTCCTACTTCGACCTGGACGACGAGGGACGCCGGTCGCCGGGCCCGCTGGGTCCGGCGCCGGCCGGTGTCCTCGTCTACACCGCTGACGGGCACATGTCGGTCAGCATGATGCGCACCGACCGTCGCCCCGCCGGTCCCCCGTCCGCAGTGGCCGGGCGGGACGAGACGTTCATGGGGTACGCCGGCAGCTGGCGGCTGGTGGGCGACGAGATCCGCCACACCGTCCTGGTCAGCGCCCACCCGCACATGGTTGGCACCGAACTCGTCCGCGAGGCGGCCCTGGAAGGCGACCTGCTCGTCCTGCACGGCACGTCGCTGATCTCGGGACGCGCGCAGCGACGCGTACTCACCTGGCGGCGCGCCGCGCCGCCGCACCCGCCCGCCCCGCCGGTGCGGGCGACAACCACCGGTGCCACCGGCACCTCGGAAGAAAGCCGATCGACATGAAGGCCCTCATCGCACAGTCCTACGGACCCGTCGACCAGCTCGTGGTCGCCGAGCTGCCGAAGCCCGACCCCGCACCGGGCCAGATCCTGATCCGGTTGCGGGCGGCGGCGCTCAACCCGCTCGACGTCAAGCTCGCCACCGGCGCCATGAAGGAATTCATGCCGGTCCAGCACCCGTTCGTGCTCGGCCTGGACGCGGCCGGCACCGTCGAGGCGGTCGGTGACGGGGTGACCCGTTTCCGCCCCGGCGACGAGGTGGTCGCCTTCACCCACCCGGTCGGCGGCGCCGTCGCGGAGTACGCGCTGGCGCTGGACGGGCCCGAGGTGGTGGCCCGACCGCGGGCGCTCAGCCCGGTCGCCGCCGCCGCACTGCCGGTCGCCGCGATGACCGCGGCGAACATCGTCGAACTGGCCGATCCGGCACCGGATTCCACGATGCTCGTCGTCGGCGCCACCGGTGGAGTGGGTTCGTTCGTCGTGCAGCTCGCCGCGCAGGCCGGCGTCCGGGTGCTGGCCACCGCCCGGCCGGACGAGGTCGACTACGTCCGCGGTCTCGGCGCCGCGGAGGCGATCGACTACACCGCCGCGGACACCGTGGAGGAGACCCTCCGGGCGCAGCCCGGCGGGGTGGACGTCGTGGTCGACCTGATCAACGCTGGGCCGGGGCTCGCCGCCACGGCGGCGGCGGTCCGGCCGGGTGGGCGCCTGGTGTCGCCGGCCGGCGGCCCGCCCGCCTTCGAGCGGGACGTCACGGCCGTCTACGCGCACATCGAGGCGAGCGAGGGGCTGCTGCAGCGCCTCGTCGACCGGGCGGCCGACGGCGGGCTCGCGGTGGAAATCGGCGCGACGTACCCGTTCACCGAGGCGCAGCAGGCGGTGGCGGACTTCGTCGGCAAGCACACCCGGGGCAAGGTCGTCGTCACCTTCTGAGCGACCACGCCCCCCACGCCGTCCACCGGCCCCACCCGGGTGCCGGTGGACGGCACTTCCGGAACCGACCCGAGAGGCGGTATGACGTGTACGCCTTCGATCCCGAGCTGGCCGAGCCGGCCAGCCGGTTGCCGAGAGTCGACTACGCCGACCTCGGGACGGCGCGGGCGGCCGCCCGCGCCATCGCGGCCCACCAGCAGCCGTACCTGCCGGCGACGCCGGTGCGGGTCACGGACACCCGGGCGCCCGGTCCCCCGGGCGCCCCCGACGTGCCCGTACGGCTCTACCGCCCCGCCGTCGCCGGGCCGGTCCCGGCGCTGCTCTACCTGCACTGGGGCGGCTTCGTCATCGGTGGCGTGGACGGCGTGCACCACACCTGTGTCCGGATCGCCGACCAGGTGGGGGCGCTCGTCGTCTCGGTCGACTACCGGCTGGCCCCGGAACACCCGTTCCCGGCCGCGCTGGACGACTGTCACGCGGTACTGGAGTGGGTCGCCAAGGAGGCGACCGAGCTGGGTGTCGACGCCGACCGGATCGGCGTCGGCGGGGAGAGCGCCGGCGGCGGCCTCGCCGCCGCGCTCTGCCTGGCCGTACGCGACAGTGGCGGCCCGGCCCTGCGGCACCAGTGCCTGCTCTTCCCCGCCCTGGACGACCGGCTCGACACCGTGTCGGCGCGGGCCTTCACCGACACCCCGATGTGGGACCGGGCCAACGCCCTGGTGAGCTGGGGTCACTACCTGCGCGGGCGGGCCGGCGCCGCCGACGTGCCGGCGCTGGCCGCGCCCGCCCGAGCCACCGACCTGGCCGGGCTTCCCCCGGCCTTCGTGGTGGCCTGCGAGTTCGACCCGCTGCGCGACGAGGCGATCGACTACGCGCACCGGCTCATCCAGGCGGGGGTCCGCACGGAGCTTCGTTACTACCCCGGCACCTTCCACGCCTCGATCGCGGTCGCCGAGGCGGCCGTCTCCCGGCGGATCCTCGCCGACCAGGTGACCGCCCTTCGTGCGGGCCTGGCCGCCTGACCGCGACGCCCTGTCGGTCGTCCCGGCTTCCACCCCTCCCTCGGTCCACCGGTCGCGCGCCGACCGGGGTTAGGAGCACATCCGTGACCACCGTGTCCAACGCCGGCGTCCAGACCGTCGGCGAGGAGCCGTACCGGATCGTCTGGGACGACTTCCGGGACGGGTTTCACTGCACCGGGCCGGACGCCCGGTGGAGCCTCTACGGTTTCGGCCCGCACGTCGGCGACGACGCGGAGGTCACCACCTCCGCCGACGGCCTGCGGGCGGTCTCGTCCGGCGTGCACCCGACCACCGCGGAGCCGGCCTTCGTCCGCACCCTCGGGCAGGAGCCGCAGCACGGGCCGGTGGTGCCCGGCGCGCTGGACCATGTCAAGTGGCTGGCCTACCCGCAGCACCTGGCCGGTACGGGCGTGCCGGGCTTCGACGCCGTACCGGGGCGGGTGCTGTCGTTCGAGACGTGGCTCTCGGGGCGCACCTACGGCACGTCCGGCCACCCCTTCGGTGACCAGGTCACGGACCCCGAGGACGACCTGCGGCTGGCCTCCGTCGCGATGCCGGTCCTCGACCACGAGACCGCGATGGTCTTCGACTTCTTCCTCACCAACAAGCGGGTGTACGTGTTCTACGAGCGCCTGCCGCACGCGCGCGGTCAGCTCGGCGACTACGCCGCTTTCCTGCACACCGTGCCGGTGGCCGACCGGACCGTCGACGACGAGCACCACGCGGTGATCGCCTACGACCGGGCGGCCGGCACGGTGCGCTGGTTCCTCGACGGGGAGGAGGTCTTCTCGGTGGACCGCATCGGCCATCCCCTGCCGTCCCGCGAGCACCTGATGCTCGACCACGGCGGCGAACCGACGACCGTCGCCCCCCGGCAGCTCGCCGGAGGGATGGGCATGTTCACCATCCTCGACGGCGCGCTCCCGGGCCGCAGCGCCAGCGGACTGGTCCGACTCACCACCGCGCACGCCCACTACTTCGACCCGGTCGCCGGCGCGCCGCGTCCGCAGGCCTTTGTCGACGGAAGCAGCCTGCCCGGCAGCCGGCTGTTCGGCCAGGGCGCCGAACTGCGGCTGCGCCGCTACGTGATCTCCAGCCAGCCGTCACGACCGTGACGGTCACCGGAACCGAAGGGAAGACCCTGATGCAGAGCAGGACGCTCGGCGAGCGCCTCGTCACCTCCGCGCTCGGCCTCGGCTGCATGGGCATGAGCGAGTTCTACGGCGGCCGCGACGACGCCGAGTCGGTCGCCACCATCCGCCGGGCCCTGGAGCTCGGCGTGACCATGCTGGACACCTCCGACATGTACGGGCCGTTCACCAACGAGGAGCTGCTCGGGAAGGCCATCGCCGGGCGGCGGGACGAGGTGGTGGTGGCCACCAAGTTCGGGGTGGAGCGCCGCCCGGACGACGGCTACTTCGGGCTGAACAGCCGCCCGGAGTACGTGCGGCGGGCCTGCGACGCGTCGCTGCGCCGGCTGGGGGTCGATTACATCGACCTGTACTACCAGCACCGGGTGGACCCGACGGTGCCGGTCGAGGAGACGTGGGGGGCGCTGGCCGAGCTGGTGGCGGCGGGCAAGGTGCGGCACCTCGGAATCTCGGAGGCACCGGCCGACGTGGTGCGCCGCGCCCACGCCGTGTACCCCGTCACCGCCGGCCAGTACGAGTACTCGCTGTTCAGCCGGGAGCCGGAGGCGGACCTGCTGCCGACGCTGCGGGAGTTGAAGATCGGTCTGGTCGCGTACAGCCCGCTGGGCCGGGGGATGCTGACCGGGTCGATCGCGAGCCTCGACCAGCTCGAGCAGGACGACTACCGGCGCGGGACCCCGCGCTTCCAGGGCGACAACCTCGACCACAACCTCGCCCTGGTGGGCCGGGTGCGAAAGCTGGCCGCCGAGCGGGAGGTGACCCCGGGTCAGCTCGCGCTGGCCTGGGTGCTGGCGCAGGGGCCGGACGTCGTGCCGATCCCGGGCACCAAGCGCCGCCGGTACCTGGAGGAGAACGTCGCCGCCCTGGGCGTCCGGCTCTCCCCCGCCGACCTCGCCGCGATCGACGCGTCGACCCCGCCGGGCGCCGCCGCCGGCGAGCGTTACCCGTCCGGCCCGCCGGTCGGTCACCGCTGACCCCGCTGCCGGCGGCGGCCGACCGGCCGCCGCCGCGCCGGGGCGGTCAGCGGATCAGGTACTCCGACGGGTCGAACCGGCGGGTGCGACGCCAGTACTCCTGGGCCGGGAAGGGCCAGTTCTGGGCGGAGCGCCCGGCCCGGTTGACGAACCAGCTGCTCACCTTCGACCAGCCCCAGGCCCGCAGCGCGTTGGCCTCGTCGACCCAGGCGTTGTGCCGCTCGAAGACCTCCGGCCGGACCTCCACGGCGCGGTGTCCGCCGGCGAGCAGCTGACGGACCGCGTCGACCAGGTAGGTCACGCCGCACTCGGAGAAGTAGATGATGCTGCCGCCCTGCCCCGACAGGTTGGTGTTCGGCCCGTACAGGCTGAACAGGTTGGGAAAGCCGGGCACGGTCAGACCGAGGTAGGCCCGGGCGTCGCCGTTCCACGTCTCGTGCAGGTCCCGACCGTCCCGACCGGTGACCCGCATCGGGGCGAGGAACTGCGACGCCTGGAAGCCGGTGCCGTAGATGAGGACGTCGACGGAGCGCTCGGTGCCGTCCGCCGTGCGGACGCCCCGCGGCGTCAGCCGCTCGATCGGGTCGGTGACCAGGCGCACGTGGTCCTGCTTGAGCGTCGACAGCCAGGCGCCGTTGTCCCGCAGCACCCGCTTCGCGCCGACGGGGTAGCGGGGGATCACCCGGTCGCGCAGGTCCGGTCGGTCGGCGAGCTGGCCCTCCAGGTACGTCGCCAGGGTGGCCCGCAACTCCTCGTTGACCGCGGAGATCGCCCGCTCGGTGGGCGGGTAGTCCGGGTCGACGACCCACCCCTCCAGCACCCCGTGCAACCCCGGCGCCAACAGCCAGAACCGTTGCCAGGCGGCGTAATACGGCAGGTGCTCGTAGAGCCAGCGGGCGCCTTCGGGCACCGCGTGGTGGTAGTGCGGCGTGGGCCGCAGCCATGGCGCGTTGCGCTGGAAGACGACCAGTTCCCGGGCCTGCGCGGCCACCTCGGGAATGAACTGGAAGGCACTGGCTCCGGTGCCGATCACCGCGACCCGCTGACCGGTGAGGTCCACCGAGTGGTCCCAGCGCGCGGAGTGGAAGGCCGGGCCGGTGAAGTCGGTCCGCCCCGGAAGGTCGGGCACGTTCGGCCGGTTCAGTTGCCCCACCGCGGTGACCAGCACGGCGCATTCGGTGGTACGCGGACCGTCGGGGGTGTCGAGGTGGAGCCGCCAGCGGCCGGTCGCCTCGTCCCACTCGGCGCCGCGCACCTCGGTGTCGAACCGGATGCGCTCGTGCACCCCGGTCTGCTTCGCGAAGTCCCGGAAGTAGTCCAGCACCGCCTCGTGCGTGGCGAAGTGGTCCGTCCAGTCCAGCCGGGGCGCGAAGGAGTAGCTGTAGAGGTGGCTCGGCACGTCGACCCGGCAACCGGGGTAGTGGTTCTCGAACCAGGTGCCGCCGACGTCGCTGTTCTTCTCGTAGATGGTGACCGGCACCCCGACCTGGCTGAGCCGGTACGCGGCGAGCAGGCCGCTCATGCCGGCGCCGACGATGGCGACCTCGACGTCGTGCCCGGGGGCCAGCTCGTCGCCGTGCCACTGCGGCGCCTTCGGGTCCTCCCCGGGCAGCACGACCTCCTCGGCGAGCAGGGGAAGCAGGTCGCTGGTGTCCCGGCCCATCGCCCAGCTGGTGATGTGCCGCAGGGCCGCCGGGTCGAGCGGCGGCACGGGGGCGCCGTCGCGCAGGCGGCGCAACGCCGCGAACGCCAGCTCCCGGGCATGCGCCTGCTGCTCCGCGGAGAGCCCGCCCTGCGGCAGGAAGAGCCAGCCGTTGGGGCGCAGGTCGTCGCGGAGCACGGACAGGTCGCCGGTCAGGTGGGCCACCGTCATCAGCAGCGCGGGCGCCTCCCCGTCGCGCAGGTGGGTCCGCAACGTCTCGTCGTCGACGGTGACGGGTTTGATCCCCGAGGTGAACGTCATGGCAGGCGCCTTCCGGAAAAAAGTTCGGGAGCGGATGAGGTCAGGGTCGGCTCGCCCCGCCGGCCGGACGGCCGGCGCCGGATTCCGCCGGGTGCGGGCAGTCGCCGCCGCAGAGCGCGCGGAAGCCGCGGTCGAAGTAGACGACCGGCGACCCCTCGCCGGGGAGGAGGACCCGCTGGACACCGCCGACCAGGATCACGTGGTCCCCGGCCACGTGGCGGCTGTCGATGACGCACTCGACGGCGGCGAGCGCCTCGCGCAGCACGGTCCCCCCGCCGTCGGTGCGGACGAAGCCGCCGGCGCCGAACTTGTCCGGGCTCTTGCTGGCGAACCGCTTGGCCAGGTCCACGTGGTGGGCGCGCAGGAAGCTCACCGCGAAGTGGCGGCTGCGCTGGAAGACGGGGAACGAGTTGGCCGACCGGTCCAGGCAGACCAGCACCAGGGGCGGGTCGAGGGACACCGAGCAGAACGAGCTCGCCGTGAAGCCGTACGGGGTGCCGTCCTCGTCGTGCGTGGTCACGATCGTCACCCCGGTCGGGAAGCGGGCCATCGCCTCCCGGTAGGCCGCCGGATCGACCGGGCGGACTCCGTTGTCGCTGATCGTGGAATCAGTTGAGCGCATCGGAATCTCCCGGTCGTCCGCAGGGGTGGAGGGGTCAGGAGGCGGGCCGCGACACGAAGTCGGTCAGCGAGACGGTGATCTCCTGCCGGTTGGCCCGGTACGACATGCAGTAGCTGGTCGGGTACCAGCCGGCCTCCTTCCAGGCCGCGGGGAGCTTGAGCGGACGGCAGGACGGCTCCACCCGCCCGGCGGCGAGGTCCGCCAGCCAGGCCCTGGTGATCATCGGCTCGTAGAAGGTGATGTCACCGCCGTAGGCGCCGTACATGAAGGTGTGGGTGAACGGCTGGCCGTTGAACTCGGGGGCCGTCGGGTCACCGAGGTGGTTGCCCATGCCCGGCACCACGGCGTCGATGTCGAGGTAGTCGGCGGGCAGGTAGCGGGCCGGCACGGGCACCCGCGCCTCGGCGTAGTCCGCGCAGTCGACGAGGTTCCCGCCACCGCACGGCCCGGTGCCGATGGCCGCCGTCTCCGCCCGGTCCTGTTGGTAGAAATGCAGGTCGAAGTGGGGGGTGCCGTAGATCTCGGCCGGGGCGTGCCCGCGCGGGTCCCAGTTCAGCATGGCCCACTGGAACGGGCCACCGACCACGTCCCGGAAGCGCTGCGGCAGGTCGAGCAGGTACTCGTGCTCGTGGACGCACTCGGTGGCCGGGTCGGTCGTACCGTCGCCGTCGACGTCGTAGCAGTGCGCGCCGTCGGTCGGCTCGGTCGGCAGGCCGCCGAGCGCCCGACGGTCGAGGACGAAGCCGAGGCTCACCGGCCGGGCACCGGCGAGCTGGGAGTAGATCCGCACCGTCCCGTCGCCGAGCCGCTTCGACGGGCCGTAGTCGGCGCACGGGCCGGGGTACGAGCGGGTGGCGCGGTAGAGCCGCTCGGCCGCGGCGGGCCGCAGCTTCACCGTCCGCTCCTTCTCCGGTCGCCCGATGACCAGACAGACGTCCACCGGAGCGTCGCCCTTCGCGCCGGACCGCTGCGGGCCGGCGACGAACGCGACCGGCACGGTCCGGGGGTCCAGGGGCGGCGGCGCGACCGTCGTCCGGGCCTGCTCCCCGAGGGCGTGGTGGTGGCCGGCGCGGGCGGGCGCCACCGCGGGGGCGGGGGACGATCCGCCGTCCGGCAGTTGGGCGGCGAGGGTGAGCAGACCGGCGACGGCTGCGGCTGCCGCGAACACCCGGCGGGCGCGCGGCGCGGTTGTCATGGACACAGCGACCGTTCCTAACGTGAGGGGTGCGGGGTGGCGTGGGCGCCGGGTCAGGCCCGGCAGGTCGGCAACCGGCCGTCGTTGTAGGCGACCATCTCGCCGAAGATCGCGACGACGTCCAGCGGCCGGCCCGGCGGGCCACCGGCGATCTCGGCGTACGCGCGGTGCAGGTTGCCCACGATGCGCTCTCCGTCGAGCAGGTGGGCGAACGGCGCGAGGTCCGCCGCCCGCGCGGCCGCCAACGGGGTGAGGCCCTCCGCGTGCGCCGTCGCGGCCAGGTCCCGGACCCAGCGCAGGTAGGCGATGTTGTCCTCGATGGCCTGCGGCCCCGTCACGGGCCCGTGTCCGCAGACCACGGTGCGCGGCTCCAGCTTCCGGAGCCGTTCGAGTGCGGTGAGCGCCCCGGAGACCGAGCCCATCAGGTTGAACGGGGCGGCCCCGGAGAGGACCACGTCCCCGGCGAACAGGACGCGCTCGTCGGGCAGCCACACCACCACGTCGTTGGTGGTGTGCGCCGGCCCGACGTGGACCAGCTCGGCGCGCCGGTCACCGACGTGCACGGTGAGCCGGTCGGCGAACGTCACCGCGGGCAGGGTGACCCGCACGTCGCCCCAGTCGACGTCCGGCCAGAGGCCGGTCAGGGCGAGCCCGGTGTCGGCCATCTCCGTCCGGGCCAGTTCGTGCGCGACGACGGTGGCGCCCGGGCCGAAGACGTGGTTGCCGAAGTTGTGGTCGCCGTGGTGGTGGGTGTTGACCACCACGCGTCCGGGTCCCCCACCGATCCCGTCGACGGCCGCCCGGAGGCGCCGGGCGCGTCGCTCGGTGGCGAGGGTGTCGATCACCAGGACACCGTCGGACCCGACGACGACGCCGGCGTTGCTGACGCACCAGCCGCCGGGCAGCTGGGTGTACGCGAAGACGCCGTCGGCCACCTCGGTCAGCGCGCCGTCCGCGTCACCGGCCGCCGCGGCGGGGACCACCGAAGGGGCGCTCACCGGGACACACCCGCCCCGGTGTGCGGGGCCGGCTGCTCCCGCGCGTACCGGCCGGCGTGCTCGAGCGTGGCCCGGCTGTTGCGGCCGAGCACGTCCCGCAGGTGGCGGCGGGCGTCCGCCGGGGTGCTGCCGGCGCCGAGGACGGCGTCGATCGCCGCCGGGTCGACCGCGACGCTGTGTCGGGCCTGGACCTCCGCGCCGCCCGGACCGTCGGCGAACTCCCACGACCCGGCGTGCCCGAGGAGCATTCCCGGCGGGACGACCTGCTTGTAGACGATCTGGCCGGGCAGGCAGAGCCGGATCGAGCGGGTGGTGTGTGACCGGCCCTCGGCGGTCACCGTGTCCATCTCCATGTCCTGCACGTCCGGCTGCGGTTCGCTCAGCGACACCCGGCCGACGTGCGGCAGCCGCTGCGGCCACAGGTCGCTGCGCCGCACGAAGGCGTAGACGTCGGCGGCGCTGACACCGGGCAGCACGACCCGGTCGGTGAAGGAGAAGACCAGGTCGTCGACCGGGTGCCCGAGCTCGGCGACGCGGGCCAGCGCAGCCAGTTCCCGGGCGCTGTTGGTGTCCAGTGCCTGGTTCATCCACGCCAACTGTTCCTCGCCGCCGTCGACGGTGAACCGGTGGGTCAGCACGACCTCGGTCCGCCCGCCGCTCACCGGCCGGAACGTCCAGTCGCCGCCCATCGAGGTCAACGGTGCCTGGCTGCGTTCCTGCCGGAAGGTGACCCGCAGGCCGGCCGGATCGAGGTCGCGCCGGGACGCCCAGGTGTTCACCCGGCCGTTGACCTGCGCCCAGAGTTCGAACCGTTCGACACCCGGGGTGCGCTCCAGGTGCCGTACGTGCACGGTCGGCTCGAAGATCACGGGCCACCGGCGTACGTCGGCGACCAGCTCGTAGACCACCTCCGGGGGCGCGGCCACGACGTGGGTGTGCACGGTCCGGTGCGGCCGGGACGGGCTCATCGGCTCTCCGACGGCCGGGGTCATGACGTCCGGGCCGCGGCGCCGTTGACGAGGTCGACCAGCTCGCGGGGGGTACGCAGGTCGGCGATCCGCTCGTCGGGGATGCGCACCCCGTACTCCTGCTCGATCCGCGCGGCGGTCTCCATCAGCGCCAGCGAGTCGTACCCCAGCTCCTCGAATTCGACGCCGTCGATGTCGCCGGCGAAGGCCGCCGCGTCCGTCTCGCCGGCGCAGGCGACGAGGATGCGGCGCACGTCGTCGATGGTCATCGTGCTCATGGATGGCTCCTTTGTGGTCGGGGCGTGCGGAAGCGGGCCGGTCATCCGGCGGCGCGGACGACGACGGCGGAGTTGAACCCCCACCGGCCCCGGGCGAGCACGAGGGCGGTGGCGACCGGGGCCGGTCGGGGCTGGTCCAGGACCAGGTCGAGGGCGTACCGCTCGGGCACCTGGGTGGTGCCGGTGGTCGGCGGGATCACCCCGTCACGGATGGCGAGCAGGGCGGCGACCAGGTCGGTGGGGCCGCCCCCGGCGTAGAGCCGGCCGAACATCGCCTTGGGCGCGGTCACCGGCACGCCGCGCGGGCCGAACAGACCGCTGATCGCCTCGGCCTCCGATCGGTCCAACTCGGGCACGCCCGCGGCGTCGGCGAACACCACGTCGACGGCGTCCGGGGCGATCCCCGCGTCGGCGAGGGCGAGCTCGGCGGCCCGGCGCAGGGCGGGCGGGCGCGGCGACCCGGGCGGCGGGTCGAAGGTGGAGGCGTAGCCGGCGATCTCCCCGTACCGCTGCGGCACGCCGCGTTCGCGCGCCGCCGCGAGGTCCTCCAGCACCATGATCGCGCCGCCCTCGCCGGGAACGTAGCCGGCGGCCCGCCCGTCGAAGGGCAGGTAGGCCCGGTCCGGGTCGGTGGCGGCGCTGACCCGGCCGCTGGACACCTGAGACGTCCAGCCCCACGGGTCGAGCGCCGAGTCCACCCCGCCGGTGACCACGAGCGAGGTGCCGCGGCGTACGGTCCGCCGCGCGTGCCCCACCGCGTCGAGGCCACCGGCCTGCTCGGCCACCAGGGCGCTGCTCGGGCCGCGCATCCTGTTCCGGATGGAGATCTGACCGGTGTTCACCGCGTAGAACCAGGCGAACGACTCGTAGACGCTGACCGCCTGCGGTCCCTGCGACCAGAGCTTGTGGAACTCGCGGTGGGTGAACTCGAAGCCGCCGGAGGCGTTCGAGGTCACGACGCCCATGTCGTAGTCGGTCAGCGTGGCCGGGTCGACCTTCGCGTCCGCGATCGCCCAGTCGGCGGTGGCCAGGGCGAGCCGGGTGGAGACGTCGGTCTGCGGCAGCAGCCGGCTCGGCAGGTGCTCCTCCGGCCGGAAGTCGAGGATCTGCCCGGCGAGCGCGGCCGGGTACGCGGCGACGTCGAAGCGGGTGATCCGGCTGATCCCGTTCCGGCCGGCGAGGACGTTGGCCCAGAACCGTTCGAGCCCCAGCCCGACCGGGGTCGCCACGCTCATGCCGGTGACCACCACCGTGCCCGTCATGCCCGCACCTCCGGCCGTCGCAGCACTATCGCACTCTGGAAACCGCCGAAACCGCTGCCGACCGTCAGCACGGTGTCGACGTCCTGTTCCCGGGCGACCAGCGGCACGTAGTCGAGGTCGCACTCCGGGTCGGCCTCGTGCAGGTTGGCCGTGGGCGGTACGACACCGTGCTCGATCGCCAGGAGCGAGGCGGCGATCTCGACGGAACCGATGGCACCGAGCGAATGCCCGACCATCGACTTGATCGAGCTGACCGGCACCTCGTACGCGTGCTGCCCGAGGCTGCGCTTGTAGGCAGCCGTCTCGTGCCGGTCGTTCTGCCGGGTGCCCGAGCCGTGCGCGTTGACGTAGTCGACCGCGGTGGGGTCCAGCCGCGACTCGTCCAGCGCCACCCGGATCGCCTCGGCCATCTCCCGGCCGTCGGCCTTGAGCCCCGTCATGTGGTACGCGTTGCACCGGGTGGCGTACCCGGAGACCTCGGCGTAGACGTGCGCGCCGCGGCGGCGGGCGCTCGCGTACTCCTCGAGCACGAACATCGCCGACCCCTCAGCGAGGACGAACCCGTTGCGAGAGCCGTCGAAGGGCCGCGACGCGTGCTCCGGGTCGTCGTTGCGGGAGGTGGTGGCCTTGATGGCGTCGAAGCAGGCCGCCACGATCGGCGTGACCGGCGCGTCCGAGGCGCCGGCCAGCATCACGTCCGCGCTGCCCTCACGGATCAGTTGGACGGCGTGGCCCACCGAGTCCAGGCCGGAGGTGCAGCCGTTGGAGACCATCGCCACCGGCCCCTCGGCCGCCACCGTCCAGGCCACCTCCGCCGGCATGACGCTGGGAATCAGGTAGTCGAACATGTGCGGCGAGACGTAGTCGGCGTCGACCTCCCACCGCCGTCCGCTGTCGGAGAGCACCAGGTACTCCCGCTCCAGGCTGGTGGCCGCGGCGACCGCGCTGCCCAGACTCACGCCGACCCGGTGCGGGTCCAGCGCGCCGAAGTCCAGGCCGCTGTCGGCGATCGCCTCCCGGGCGCAGACCACGGCGAACTGCGACGCCCGGTCCATCCGGCGGACCTCACGGGGCGTCAGCCCCTCCCGGGCCGGGTCGAAGTCGGCCTCCCCGGCGACCTGGGACCGGTACGGCGACGGGTCGAAGAAGGAGATCCGCCGGGTCGCCGTTCGGCCCGCGGTCAACAGGTCCCAGAATTCCTTGGTGCCGTTGCCACCGGGGGCGCGTACGCCTATCCCGGTGATGACGACGCGCCGCGTCACCGGACACCGTCCGGGCACGTGCAGGCCCTCGAACTCAACATCGCAGTACGTCCCTCACTGCCGGTCGACTACTACCGCGTCCGTGTTCAGCCGCGATGACGAGGGACAGCGTGCGGGGGCGTACTTGAGGCCGGCTTGAAGATCGATGGGGGTCGGGGCGCCGGGCGGCGACGGCCCGGCGCCCCGACCGGTCGGACGCTCCTATGCCGCGTCAAGTGGTTGGGGTGGGGTTTCGAGGCGTCGGTAGAGCTCTCG